>NZ_CP063356.1:4612185-4919664 GCF_001866075.3 Anaerobacillus isosaccharinicus
TTACCCGATCTTATAGTGGACAAGAGTCAAATGACCCGAGTATTTCACAACATTATCAAAAATAGTATCGATGCTACCAAACAAAATAAAGGAAAAGTTCAAGTTAGAAGCTACACTGAATTAGAAAACGTCGTTTGTATTGAGATTAGTGACAATGGTCTAGGTATTCCTTTAAGTGATATAAATAAAGTTGGAAAACCATTATACTCATCAAAAAATGACGGCCATGGCCTAGGAATATCAGTTGCGTCAGATATTATTGAATCCCATGGTGGGAAACTTCTAATTGAAACAAGCCCCACTGGCACGAAGGTAACCATTAAATTACCAATGGCTGAATAAATTAATTATTTGATTGGTAGAAAAGAGGTTGACTTACACGGTCAGCCTTTTTTAATATTATTCTCCATAAACAACCGCACCTAATATGGTGTGGTTGTGAAAATTTTTCATCATTTTACTTGCGTTTTTGTAAGCCTTCTATTAATATTCAAACTTATCATCTATCAACGTTTTCGTCTTATTTGCCCAATCTTCTCTAATCATCGCATAGCCAATTGAGTCGTATAAAAACCCTTTTTGTGGCCAAGCTTTACGATGATATGCTTCTTTAACATAACCACATTTAAAGAATGTTTTTCGCATCGCAAAATTATCATTTCTAGTATGACCTTCAATTCGATTTATGTGCGAACAATTCGTAAAAACATAATCTGTTAACCAATTGACCGCCTCAACACCAAATCCTTGCCCACGTTGTTTCTTACTAAGACGTATGTCAAAAAGGCAGGTTGGATCTGGCAAATCAAATAAACGAATTAAGCCAATGTTTTCGTTATTCTTAATTATCCAAAATGATTTATTGCCATCAGCAGTATAAACTCCCTTTTGAAACTTCATTCTGATCAATTCTTCTGTAGGGTTTTCCTCTCCATGAAAAGGCCATGTATCACTTATTAAAAATTTAACAATCCCTTCTACCATCCCTTCCCGTACTTCTACAAAAGCCAACATTTCATCACCTTCCTTTACATTCTTATCTATTGCATCTACATCACTAACTGCATTGATAACAGATAAATTCGTTTAGCTAAAGTTCCCACGGCGTCTATAGTTTAAACAAAGATTCTGAGATACAGATGTTTATATGGGTATCTCCCAATGGACAACCCTTACCTTCATTTTCTAGTACACAATTAGCGAACACTCCTTTTCAGTAGTACTGGATGAATGCCGGCTTTACCAAATTTCCTTAGCCTTTTCAATATTACTCATACTTATAAGGTTTTTTTGCATTTGACTAGGGCAAGTCAAATTATGTTCTTTAATTTTTTTATTTATTACTTCTAAGTCTTTCTCAGTTCGAAATGAATGAACTAGATTAGAGATTTCCTTCTGCAATTTTAACCAATGGGGTAAATATCCAGCATCTTTCGCTATCTTCTGAAATTGTTGATATGTATCCATCTGTAGATATTCTTTAGATAATGGTTTAGCTTTCCCTTTATATCTCTCGTTCTCACCAGTTTCTTTTAAAATATCACCTATTAAATCATTATATTCTCTGTCCACTACAATTCCTCCTTAATAACGTTGGCCTAATTAGTTTTTATGCTTAATTTTGTAAATTACTTTTATAAACTTGAACGCTTCTTACTTACAGTCAGCTCTTCGCCCAGCTCATGAGCTCATGACGGGCAGGTTGAAAACTTTTAAGGTTTCTTTTAAACTTTCTCCTTGTTAATAGTGATCTACTAATTTCCATTACAGCCTTCTACCTCTGCAACTCCTTTATATATTAACATAAAATCCCAAACCCCAACTAAAAAACGAGGGTGACTCATAAATGTCTGCTTACCTCAAGTTAATACTATATACAGATAAAGGAAATTACCCATTCTATCTATATAGCACTTGAGACACTGACACTTTGTTTTTGAGTCACCCTCGTTTTCATTTTACTTCCAATCTTTAAATGACTTGAAGAATTTTTCTTTCTTTTCTTGAAACAATGTTTTGCCTTCTTTCGTTGGGCGTTGCTTTTGCCATTCATAGAAGGAAGCAAAACCAATTAATGTTGCACCTCCAAATATTAAATACATCCACCAAGGTAAATTGCCCCAGAATGGCTTCGTTTGTAAAAATACATTTAATAATAAAACAGCGATTCCGACAATAAAGTAAGATTTTATACGATAATGCATCCCCGCAATGATGGAAATAAGTGCTAAACCACCAACAGTGATCGCATCATATATCGTATTACTATCTATCGCATCACCGACAATGAGGACTGTAACCAAGACAAGGACGACTGTTTGAATAACCCTCATCACGTTTCCATAATGGCTCCATGCCTTTTTACTTAAGAAAATCGTCAATGCAATAAACGGTAGCATCCTTACTTCCATCTCAATAATGGCAGGTAGCGTAAAGTGATCTACGATTAAGTAATATGGAAATAGCGTTGCCAAAGCTGTAGCAGTAATCAAAACGTTTTTTTCTACTGTCTTAGTTACTCTATTAATTTGCATAAATAATAAAATAACAAATAGTAATGGCGGAACAAGTTTTAGCCATAAAGGATCTGAATAAGCAATTACTCCGTTTAAATGGAAGATAAAAACAGGTGTTATGATCGTAAACCAATCAATTTGATACTTTTTCAATTGAAAATCATTGACATATAAATACTGATAAATCGACTTTCCAATCAACTGTAATAACAAAATGACAATGATGAACGCAGTAATTTTTATAGGCTTATCTAGACCAAAAGTAAAGTCGTAAAATGATACACCAGCAAAGAAAAGCGGTACGATCGAGAATATATCCCATTTTCTCTTAAGTAATAGAAAAACTGTAAATGCGGTTATTGAAATAACGACGCCAAAGTCCATGACGCTTGGTGATTGTGTCACAAAACTTGCGAGTGCCAAGATTGTAAATGGCAATACGTATAAATCGAAGCGTTTTCTCCAAGCAAGACTACTTAATCCCCATAGAAAGCCAATAAGTAACACCGAAATAGCGAGCCCATGATTAAGATCAATTTTTAATCGATGGAAATCAATGTTTAAAAGAACATTGAGCGGTATCGTTGTTAAACCTACATACAGAAAAAGTTTGATCGCCCATTCTTTCTTTTGCTTCCATACACTATAAGCATACACGAACAATGGAATAAAAAACGCTGCTGGGTTGTAGTTTGAGAAGAAATATAGACCAAGCGACAAAACAACAGAGATAGCTAAAAAACTATGTGCTGTCCAAAAAAAGTAAGCTTTTAACGCTATTATTTTTCGACCAACAAATTCGTAAATAAGTAGTAATATGACAGGTACGGTTAACAATGCTATCGCAAAAACACTATATCTTTCATATAAATGTAGTGGCTCAATTAACGATAAGAAAAAGACTCCAGTAGTAATCGCCACAGCTGTCCAAAAATGCTTATTTTTCGTTTGAATTACTAAGACGATATACAAAAGTATTCCAATTAAATAAAAACCAGATTTGACGATCGCCATTGAGTCCGTTGCAAAGCTACTTAGTAAGCTAATCGTATAACCAATCATGGCAATCGAAAACATTGGGGGAAATAACCCGTTGCGATACTTTTTAAAGCCATAACTAATCACTAATAATAATAAGGAACTAATCCCCAAATGACCAATCATGCCTATCTCATTTATGTAAAAATGATCATAAAAAGCATATTGATCGTAAATAAATTTAAAAGCTAACAGCCATGAAATCGGTAAAATCCATCCTGATAATTCTTGATAGTCTTTGTTCTGGTGAACTTTGTTGATGACCAATAAGATGAGGCCAAACGCAAGTAACAAAAATGATAATTCAAGATATCTTCCTAAAACGTAACTAGATCCAATCGATATCGACATGGTTGCTATGGCAATATAGAAGCTCGAATTTTGAATAGCTTGAAGATACTTGTTGCCGTTTTTTACGTAAAGAAAGAAAAACAGTACAACACCAACTGCAAACATATACACTTCAAACATCTTGAAGTTAAACAGTGAAGAAAGTAAATTCCAAGATTGATAGCCTGTTACGACTAGAAAAATTGGTGCCAAATACTGAAATACGTTTCTTTTTGTAATAAACGCCAAATAAATATAGTTAACCGCGATAATCGCATAGGCAATTAGTAAAACAATGGAGTTCTCGTCGGCCCGGAGAACTAATCCTTCAAAACTTATATAAAGAAACGCAAGACCAGAAACAATTCCACTCGTAAAGGTAAAGATTTTCTTTATTAGTCCATCCGAAACGCGCTCTTCTAAAAGAATGTAAACAATCCCGATTAGAGCAAAACCAATATAATTTAATGGCTGCAAAACGGAATATTCTAAGAGCTGATACATACCGTAAACAAACATTAACGTAAACACATAAATAAATTCTTTTTTCTTATAAACAAAAACGATGGCCATGTAAATCACTGCGGTCAGTAAAACATTGACACTGTAAAGTAGATGACTTTGGAAAAAGACTAGCATGAACAATGTACTAATCACTAAGTTTGCTTGAGAAAACAGTGGTAGTTCGCGTACAAAACAACCATATTTCTCAACATTTTTCAGATAATGATAGACTGCTAATAGCAGACCGTTATAAATGATAATTCCTAAATAAAATAAGTCAATCGGTACATAAGTAGCTGCCAGGACAAAGCCTGTAAATGCTGTTAATGTCAGAAATGATAACCATACGAATAAACGATTTTTATTTTGATAGGCAATCGATGTGTACAAAGGTAAGCAAATCACTGTTGCGAGAATTCCCAGTACGTATTTTCCGTCACCAAATAACGAGAGCCATTCTCCAAACAGTTGAAAATATCCAATCCCAACAAATGTAACTGGAATTAGCAGACTAGCCAAAGTTAAGAACGCGAATGCTGTTTTGGCGATTTTTAAATACTGACTAGATATGTAGCTAATTCCGAAAAAGAGTAAGGAAACTCCACCAATCGAAAAGACCTTCATCATATGATTCATTTTGTCCCAACTACTTGTCGCAAGAACTAACCCACCTAATAATAGCAAGACAACTCCTGCAATTAACGATAAACTAATATTCCGCTCCCTCAGCTGCTCAGGCGTCAATTTCTTCTTTTCTTTTTCTACTCTAAGCTGCTCTTGCCTCTCTTTGATCCGCCGCTTAGCCTCTTCTTTTCTTGCTTGTTCTAGCTCAGCAAGATGTGCCGCTTCCTCCTGTTCCTTTTCTAATACAGACGTATAATACTGCTCATAAGCGTTCAAAATCGTTTCGTATTGATCCTGGTCTATATAATGATTATTTTTTAGTTGTTCTAACTCTTCTTTAAAAATCGTTATTCGATTTTTATGTGTCATAAATGATCTCCTTTTCGACGTAGTTGTTTGTCTATGGGCAAACAGACAAAGAAATAAAAGTTTTCGTAAAGTAAAACGAACCTTTCGTACGTACTGACGACATAAATGCCTACTCAAACAAAAAAAGCTATGATTATTCATCTAATAACCATAACTTTTCTTATTCTATATATTATATAAAATTTTCCAAATTTCCAATGGTAATATTTATGTTACAACCTTTCGACACTAACGCGACCAGAAAAGAAGGTTGCTCCACCACCCATATCGGCAACACGGTCAGGAGTTAACGCATTCACAAAGTATTTCGTCTCTGGTAGATCAGCCCATAATCCTTGCGTCACAACAACTCCCTGAAGAACATTTTCACCTACAGAAGCAACAAGTTCACATTCTCCTCGCTCATTCCACACCTTTACTTGATCGCCATCGTTAATTCCTAAATTTTTGGCATCGCTACTATTTAAATGCAGGCGAGCAACCTTCTCAAGAGAGATATGTTTCTCATTATTGGAGAACGTCGAATTTAAGAAATTATGGTTTGGAGCCGGAACGAATAAAAATGGATGATCGTTATCCTTCACTAAAGGCGAGTACGTCGGTAATCCCGGTAGCCCTTTAGTTTCTAACGCCTTAGAATGAAGCTCAATTTTGCAGCTTGGTGTTTTTAGTTTTTCTGCTTCAAAAAGTCGTTTTCGATTCGCCTTCACGTATTGTTTTTCAACTAACTTCTCGAAGTTGATTCCTTCAATCCATAAATTATCAGGACAGTCTAATGCCTGGCGAATTAACTCTTCGTCACTGTCCTTGAGACACTCTTCTTCAAAACCAAAGGCCTTGGCTAGCATCCGAAACACTTCTGTATTAGCTTTACACTCACCGTAGGCTTCGATTACCGGCTCTTGAATTTGTAAATAATGATGCCAATACGAAGCATAAAAGTCTAAATTTTCAAATGATGATGTTGCAGGTAAGACAAGGTCTGCATACATTGCCGTCTCTGTTAAAAACAGGTCATGAACAACTAAAAATAAATCTTCCCGAAGTAAACCTTCTCTGACTTTATTTCCTTCAGGGGCGACAAGTGCCGGGTTACAATTATAAACAAACATCGAACGGATCGGCTGCTTTTCCTCTAGCAACGCTTTTCCAATTAAATTCATATTAATTACTCTCGTATTTTTATTTTCTAGTAAATCAGGTCGCTCTAGCGCATGACTATTATGAGCAAGGTAGCCACCGTTTCCTTTAATGGCGCCGCCTCCTAGAACTTGCCATTGGCCAGTTAATGCTGGCAAACAGGCAACGGTTCTAACACACATCCCACCATTATCATGATGCTGCATCCCATTCCCAATACGAATAAAAGCAGGCGACGTCCGACCGTACATTCTCGCTAATTTATAAATGTCTTCAACTGGAACACCGGTAATGGCGGCTACATTTTTTGGATCGTACTGCTTTACATGCTCTCTTAGCTCCTCATGTCCTACTGTATACGTTTCTAAAAAACTCTTATCGACCATATTTTCTGCAAAGAGGATATGCATTAGTCCAAGGGCAAGTGCACCATCTGTTCCTGGTAAAATTGGAATAAACCAATCTGCCCAGCGACCTGTTTGATTTTTATGAACATCGATGACAACGATTTTAGCACCGTTTTTCCGAGCTTTTTCAGCGATAGCAACTTGGTGCATGTTTGTACTTACCGCATTAACGCCCCAAAAAATAAACAGTTTCGAATTAATCGTTTCTTCTGGGTCAGTCCCGAAACTTCCACCCATTGTATAACGATAGCCTGTTGAGCCAGCCGAAGAGCAGATTGTTCGATCAAGGAGACTCGCCCCTAAGCGATGAAAAAAGCGACGGTCCATCCCTTCCGAGTTCAACTTCCCCATGTTTCCATAAAAGCTATATGGAAGGATACTTTCTGGCCCTTCAGTTTCTAATAACGCTGTCCAACGTGAATAAATTGTTTCAATCGCTTCTTCCCACGAGATACGTTCAAACTTTCCTTCACCTTTAGCACCGACACGCTTTAATGGGTACTCAAGGCGCTTAGGATCATAAATACGATGAGTCATATGACGGACTTTGTTACAAATATTCCCTTTCGTTACTGGATGGTTGGGATCGCCTTGAATTTTAACGATCTTCCCGTCTTTCTTATGAACTAATAATCCACATTGATCGGGACAATCAAGCGAGCATACCGATGGAAAAACACCATTTTGTTCTTTTACGAACTGATTCAAACGTAACACCACCTAACCTGTTTTCTGAAGCTTTCTTTTCTGAATTCGAGCGATCATTTTCATTTCTAAATAACCGGTTCCTAGCAACACTCCGTTAACGATTAGAATAAAGCCTAAAACTTGAGTGAAGCGAATCGCTTCTCCTAAAAATAAAAAGGCTCCAACTAAAGAAAAAAACGGTACGAGATTATTAAAAATTGCCGTTTCACTAGCACCAATTTGCTGAATAGCCGCATTATAAAGAATATGACCTAAACCAGTTGCTATGATAGCTGACGCGAAAAAAACTGACCATATAGTAGCTGATTTACCAGTCATTGCACTCACACCATTAGGTTCAAAGACAAAGCTAATACTTGTAATAAAAACGGATCCGATCAAAAGCATCACTGCAGTTAATTGCCTAGCAGAAAGTGTAGCCGTTATTTTTTTTATAAGGATAAAACTGAGTGCTTGTGTTGACATAGATAGAAATATAAATAAATCTCCTCTTGAAACGACACCAATTCCTTCACCATTTTGCAACACGATAATCGCTACACCTGTGAACCCAAGAAAAATACCAATTAACCTTAAAATCGTTGGTCGATCCCGTAGAAAGATCATCGTCAGGATAACTGTTGCTAAGGGAATCATACCTAGAATTAAACCTGCATTTGCAGCTGTTGTTTCCACTAAACCAAGAGCTAAAAACGTATGATGACCTAATTGGCCAAAAAGAGCAGCCAATCCAGCATAAAACCATTCTTTTTTTGTTAATTTTCGTAAATCTTTAAGAAAATAAAGGACAGTAATTGCAAAAAGACCTGAAACAAATATACGCATTCCTTGCATGGTTATAGGAGGTACTTCATTAACAAGAAATTTAATCGCAACGACGTTTAGTCCCCAAATAAACATGACCAAAACTAGTAAACTATAAGTAAATGCCCGAGACAGCTTAATCCCTTCTTTCATTCTGATGAGAAAAAGTTTCAAAGTCCTATAGTACCCCTTCACTTTTTCCTAATTTTTACTTTTGAATGTATATTGGTTTTCAACGCAACATTGATGCCCTATAGAGTTTTGTCAAACCTATCATACTAAAACATTAGTTTGGCTCGCGATTTTTTATGATACGAAATAGAAACAGCCTGGTACAAAAACCAAGCTGCTCTTTTCTTTATTAATTTACTCTTAATTCACTTCTGTTGTCCAGTTAAACGTGTCTGCAATTTTACCAGTTTGAATGCCAGTAAGTGTGTCGTACAATTTTTCTGACACAGCCCCAATACTTTTGTTATTAATAACGATTTTACGTCCTTGCCACTCTAACTCACCAATCGGTGAAATAACCGCAGCTGTTCCTGTACTAAACACTTCTTCAAGAAGTCCTTCTTCATAAGATTGGTAAATTTCTTCAATGGAAATTCTTCTCTCTGAAACAGGTATCCCCCAGCTTCTAAGCATTTCAATGACAGACATTCTCGTAATACCAGGTAAAATACTGCCACTTAGTTCAGGTGTATGGACTTCTCCATTTATTTTAAAGAAAACGTTACTCGTGCCCACTTCTTCTACATACTTTTTCTCGATCGCATCTAGCCATAATACTTGAGAGAACCCTTCATTAATCGCTTTGGTCTGTGCATTAAAAGTAGCACAGTAGTTGCCTGCAGTTTTTGCCATCCCCGTTCCACCACGAACAGCTCTTGTATAGTGTTCTTCAACTTTAATATTCACAGGCTGAATTCCGTTAGTATAATAAGAGCCTACAGGAGACAGAATGACAACTAATTTATACTGTTTTGAAGCTGCAAGCCCAAGAAAAGATTCTGTAGCAATAATAAACGGGCGAATATATAGTGATGTTCCTTTAGATGTCGGAACCCAGTCTTTTTCAACACTGATAAGTTGTTTTACATATTCTAATACTTCTTCTTCATTTATTGGTGGCATACTCAAACGTTCGCTAGAAGCATTTAACCTACTGAAATTTTTCTCTGGTCGAAATAATAAAATTCGATTATCTTCAGTCCGGTATGCTTTCATTCCTTCAAACGCAGTTTGACCATAATGAAAAATAACTGCCGCCGGGTCTAATGCAATTGGCTCATACGGAGTAATCCTCGGCCCAGTCCACCCTGTTTCTATTGAGTAATCCATGACGAGCATGTGATCAGTAAAATACCTACCAAAACCTAATTTATCGTCTTCAGGTTTCAATTTTAAATTTGAAGCTTTCACAATCTCAACTAAAGTGGCACTCATAAAATAATCCCCTTTTCAAAAGTTCTAATTTAATAGTTTAAATTTTCTGTTAATTCATTTTAAGGCTACTTTCGTTCGTAGACAAGTGAAACTTTTGTATATTCTTGAAAATTTTTTGAAAAATTCATAAATTATTCAACTTTTCCGCTTTGCCCCGTTACTCAGATAAACTTCTTTAAAGTATAAACGAAAAACCTTAAAGAAAAAAGTATTTCTTCAAGGTTTTTTAAAAATAATTTTAAATATTCAGTTTAAGGGCTACTGGACAATGATCACTACCCAATGTGTCACAGTGAATTTCTGCATCCTCGATTAGTGCCTTTAATTGATTTGAAACAATAAAATAATCAATTCTCCAACCAATATTACGCTCTCTCACTTTGTTCATGTATGACCACCAAGTGAATACATCTTCTTGCTCGGGATAAAGATAACGGAATGAATCGACGAATCCAGTTTGAAGGAGGACTGACAGTTTCCCCCGTTCTTCATCAGTAAAGCCGGAATTGCCTCGATTTGATTTGGCATTTTTTACATCAATCTCCGCATGGGCTACATTTAAGTCTCCACACAAGATTACAGGCTTTTGGCCTTCTAGTTCAGTCAAGTAATCACGAAAATCATCTTCCCATCTAATGCGATAACCGAGTCTCGCTAAATCACGCTTTGAATTTGGTGTATAGACATTCACTAGATAAAATTTTTCAAACTCTAACGTTATGACTCTACCTTCTTGATCGTGTTCTTCCATACCAAGTCCGTATTGAACATTCATTGGCTCAACTTTTGAAAAAATCGCCGTACCAGAGTACCCTTTCTTCACAGCATAATTCCAATACTGATGATAGCCTTCAAGCTCTAGTTCAATTTGACCTTCTTGTAATTTTGTTTCTTGAACTGAAAAAATGTCTGCATTCACTTCACGAAAATAATCTAAAAATCCTTTTTTTACACAAGCTCTAAGTCCATTTACATTCCAAGAAATTAATTTCATATTTTAAGAGAAAGCTCCTCGCTATAATAGATTTCACATTTTTAGATTATACTCTATAAGAGAAGTTTCTAAAAGGAAGACGCCCTTTGCGGCGAGTAACTAAGCTAAACACGGTGAGTATGATCTTTTTTGTGTTATGATATTGAAAACAGAATGAAAGGATGTTTATAATGAGTCAAAAATTCGAAATTGGACAGTTAGTGACTGGCATTTATAAAACAGGAAAATACATTGGGGAGATTACGATGGTCAAGGAAGCCAATTACGTCATGCGGGTGTTAGCAGTAATCAATCACCCAACCCAAGGCGATTTACATAACCCAAATCAAGTAGAAGGAGTCTTCTTCCACGAGCGCCGCGCCCTAGCTCACCGCGAGCAAGTCAACATTCCAAGTGTATATGTGAAGCCTTTTGAAGGTGAGCTTCCTTCTTATGAAGATTCGTTACGAACTGCACTAGATAAAGATTTCGCCGAGCTTGAAGCTGATGGCTCTCCCTTTGCCGAGAAATGCATCGAAGTGTTAAGAGGATTAGAGAAAGATTACTTTAAGTAATCTTGTCGTTGTTTTACTCACGTGGCTGACGAAATAACGGACATACGTTCCGCTATTTATGAAAAAAATGCAATTTTTGAAAATTATCGGACATACGTTCCGCTATTCTTGTTAAATAGGGCATGTTTCCCCCTTTTTTCGATAAATAGCGGATCTGAGGTCCGTTAGCATTAGTTATATTGATGAATTCACCAAAATAACGGAACTCATGTCCGTTAGCTTTGAATTTCTCCAAATCAGCGGATCTCTACTCCGTTACTATCTCCACCTGATGATATTCAACCCCATCGATTATAGCAGCGCCATTAAAAAAGTCCACTTCCTCGGACTTTTTTGCTTTTAGACCCTTGAAGACCATTCTGGATAAATTTTCAAAAACTCCTTGTAAAGTTTAAGTTGGTGTGGAACAATATTCCTATTGCACTTTACAATGAACACTTAATAGGAGCTGAAAAAATGAAAACGTGGGCTTTCGTCTCAGACTTTGATGGAACTATTTCTAAAGAAGATTTTTATTGGTTAGTGATCAATAAGTATTTCCCTGAAGGTCAGGGGTTATTTGATAAATGGAAACGGGCTGAACTGTTGGATATCGATTTTCTTAGTCAAGTTTTCGCTTCTATCCACCAAGATGAAGAACAAATCATCGCTGATATCCTTTCAATCTCAATCGATGAGCATGTACCTAGCTTCATCAAAAAGGTACAGGAAAACAACGGTGATTTCTATGTCTTAAGTGCTGGTACAGACTACTACATTCACCATATCTTAAAGCAATACGGGATTGAAAATGTAAAAGTATTTTCAAATGAAGGATATTTCCGAGAAAAAAATGTCTTCATGAACATCGATGAAACGCATCGTCATTACTCGAAACGTTATGGGATTGATAAGACTAAAGTTATTCTCGAATTAAAAGAGCAATATGAGCACATTTATTTTAGTGGTGATAGTGAACCAGATAGTCATCCTGCTGCTTATGCAGACATCACCTTTGCTAAAGATGCACTACAAGATATTTTACGAGAAAAGAACATTCCCTTTGTCGCTGTAGATACATTTAAGGAAATAGAAACATACTTGATTGAAAAAGGAGTGCTGTCATAAATGCTATCTCCTGTAACAAGTGTGCCTATCCCTGCAATCCTAGAAATAAAAAATGGTGCGGTCACACGTCTTGGGCACATTTTAAAAAAGCATGACTTTTCAAATGCGGTCATCATTTTTGATGATTTCACATATGAAACTTTCAAGGATAATGTAATCATTTCCTTGCATACGATCGAAGTTGATACTGTGGTGATGCCTTCAAACCTTGATATTCAAGATTTAATTAAAAAGGCGTTTGCAATGCCACGCTATGATGTTGTCATTGCAATGGGTGGAGGTTCGATTATTGACTATGGAAAATACATTGCCTATTCAAGAAGAAGTCCATTCATTAGTATCCCGACATCAGCATCAAATGACGGGTTTGCAAGCTCTAACTGCTCGATACATGTAGAAGGCAAGAAAACGACTGTTCCTGCAAAGGTTCCCTTTGGCATCATTGCTGATCTAGAAATTATTCAACACGCTCCAGAACATTTAATATTAGCGGGAATTGGTGATTTGATCAGCAATATTACTGCACTATATGACTGGGAATTTGAAGAAAAAAACGGTGCAAGTCATGTAAATGCCTTTGCTTCAATGTTAAGTAAAAAAGCCGTAAACAGCTTTATCCGAACACCGATGACTGACATTAAAAATTCTATCTTTTTAAAGGAGTTAATCAGCTCAGCAACAATGGGTGGGATTGCTACAGCAATCAGTGGCAATAGCTCACCAATTAGTGGCTCAGAACACCTTATTTCCCATGCACTCGATAAAATTTCTGTCAAACCACAGATGCATGGAATTCAAGTAGGAGTTGCCACTTATATTATGGCGAATGTTCAAAATCATCGTGCCCTTCGGATCAAAAAGGTTTTTGAACGCACTGGCTTTTTTGACTATGTAAAAGGCCTTGGATTACAAAAAGAAGAATATGTAGAAGCGATCAAAATGGCCCCAAGCATCAAGCCAAATCGGTACACATTTCTTCATGACGAGTCCTATCAGCAAAAAGCGATCCTATTTGTTCGTGAAGATGACCTCCTCCAAGAAATTTTTCAATAGGCATTTGGCTTAACTTAATCTTCTTTGTGGTATACACCCACCCTATTTTCCCGCTCCCACATAGGAATATAGTGTAGCCAAAACAAAAAGGGGGTCATTGATAATGTATCACTATGGCGCACCACAACAATTCCAAGGTTATCCAAGTGCTCACGGCACTGGTCGTTCGTTTACGTTAATTGTTGTTTTGTTCATCCTACTAGTAGTAGTAGGTTCGGCTTATCTTAAGTAAGTGATCGCTTCGATTGCTTTTAAAAGAAAAGCGCAGAACGCCCGCCTAGCGGCGACAAGCAAATGTTCTGACAGGAAAAAAGTGCGCTTTTTCACTTTTTTATCTGGCAGGTTATTTGACCTCGAGCAGCTGGCGCTCGGAGCTAGACAACTTCAAAAAGTTATTCTTTCTTATCTTTGAACAAAAACGCTGGGACTTAAGCTTCCCAGCGTTTCCTTTATTTTATAAGCGGTGATAGTCTTTCCCCTAAAACATCTTTCCTTCTGGCGACCATTCGCGTAAACGTAAAATATTCCCCACCATCAGCAGTTAGTAAGTCAATATCTCCGTTTCGTCCCCAGTACCCAGACGCTTTTGCAGTTGTTTCCCACTTCATCCATAAATCCCAGCCGTTTGATAGCGTATCTGCAACCTCGATATCCACTACACCCGACCTTCTCCAAAGCTTTGACCACCATGCAGGAGAATGAAATGAGTACCACTCATTGTCCCAATATGGTTTCAATTTTTCTGGAATATCATCTTCAAATTCCTTCGTTAAACCTGGGACAACAATACCGATTTGGCCATTTGGCGTTAATAACTCTGAGAATTTAAGTAGGTAAATATCATCTGTTCCAAAATAGTGATAAGAATCTATACTAATAATCGCATCAAAAAACTCATTAGCATATGGCAACGCATGTGCTTCGGCGCGAATAGGGAAGACAAGATCCTCTACCCCAGCTTCTTTAATTCGTTTCAAATTATCAGTAGCACTAATCCAAAGATCGTTCGCCCATACTTGAACACCAAACTCCTTTGCTAGAAAAATTGAGCTCATCGCTTTACCACAGCCCATATCAAGTACTTTCATTCCCGGTTTCAGGTCCATATTCTCTACTAAAAATTCTGTTAACCAGATCGAATTTGGCCCCATCTCATTTTCAATCATCCATTTCGGATCATATTTTGTTGAGCGTGGAAACTGCTCAACAGTTAATGCTTCCTGCAACTGTTTGTCTGTCATCATTTAAGAAAAGCCTCCATTTTTCTTAATTAAACTTTTGCCAAGGGAATGCTGTTTTCCCAAAGGCCCTTGCTCCTATTTCCCTTCCTAAATCGGTACTATTAAAATATTTAACTCCTAGTGGTGAATTTTTTTGGAGTTTATTAGATAAGACAATTATCGTTAAGTTTTCTTCTACGAATTTTTCAAAGTGTGAGGTGTAACCAATTGGATGAAAGCCACCATGGGAGATACTTTGTCGACCAAAGTTATTCTTAATAAACCAGCCATAGCCATATTTAACGAGTGTGCCATCATAAGAGATTGATTGCATTTTTTTAATAGATTCAGTCGTTGCTAGTCGGTCAGAACTCAATGCTTGATCGTATAAAAATAAGTCTTCAACATTTGAAACGAGATCTCCTGCACCCAGTAGTAGCGAAGGTTTACAATGAAAGACACTCTCCCAATATTGAGCTTTGTTATCTTCTTTTTCTCCGTCGAAGAATGAATTTTCCATCCCAGCTGGCAATAGAATATGTTCCGTGACGTATTCATGAAAAGATTGGTTCGTAACGGTTTCTATAATCTGAGCTAATAGAAGATAGTTCGTATTGCTATATTGCCACTTCTTTCCTGGTTGGAACTTAAGCGGTTTCTCTAATACAAGATCAATAATCTGTTCAGGTGTAAAATCATCACCCGTTTGCACTCGTTTATCAAATAGATAATTAGGGATACCTGAAGTTTGATTTAATAGATGATGAATCGTTATTTTGGCATCTGGGTAAATTTCCTCAAAAAAATCTATGACCTTATCATTTAATTTCAGTTTATTCTTTTCAACTAGTTGCATAATGCTTAATGCCGTAAATGATTTTGTAACCGACCCAATTCCAAAATTGCTTTTTGTTGTGTTTTGGACACCGTCACAGGCCAAACCAAAAGCCTCTTTGAAAATAATCTCGTCATCTTTAGCTATCAATACTGCACCGGTAAATTTTTTAATATTCGATAGATAGTTTCGTAATCTAGTTTCCATACGCCACCTACTTACGTGCTTTTTTCTTAATTTTACCAGTAACTGGCTTAATAAACGATATGATCTTTTAAGATAATTCGGTAAATTTGTGTCATTTTTAAAACGCCAACGTTACTTTTTACCTAATTTTCCCTTTCAATGCCAACAAAAAAACGCACACTATGCGAACTGCCCCCTCCCTTGTTAGCTAATGTATAACAAGGGTGTCAGTCACAAAAAATGCGCGCTTTGTTTTTAATTCTATCTATTCACGGTTAAACTCATCTGGATTTGGTCCAACGCGGCGGTCTTCGTTAAGGCTATTAATTAAGGCCATTTCCTCAGTAGTTAATTCAAAATCAAAAATATCTGCATTTTCTTTCATTCGTTCTGGTTTCACTGACTTCGGAATTGTCACTACCTCGTTTTGAAGGTCCCATCGTAAAATAACTTGGGCAACAGACTTCCCGTACTTTTTCCCAATCTCAGCTAAGGTTGGCTCTTCAAGTAACTCCCCTTGCATAAGTGGTGACCAAGCTTCAAGCTGAATTTTGTTATTTTTACAAAACTCATGCAGCTCTTTTTGCGTTAAACGCGGATGATACTCGACTTGATTGACCATTGGTACAACTTCACAATCTGCCATTAGATCTTCTAAGTGTGACACTTGAAAGTTACTTACACCAATAGCGCGGATCTTCCCTGCCTTATAAAGATACTCAAGTGCTTTCCACGTTTCTTTGTACTTGCCTTTTGCAGGTACTGGCCAGTGAATTAAATATAGATCTAAGTAATGTAAACCTAATTTCTTCATGCTTTCTTCAAAGGCTGCTACTGTAGTTTCAAAGCCTTGGTTTGCATTCCAAACTTTAGTTGTAATAAAAAGTTCTTCTCGCGGTACGCCTGATTCCTTAATTGCTTGACCTACCCCTTCTTCATTTCCATAAATTGCAGCAGTATCAATGCTTCTGTAGCCTTGCTCAATGGCTGATCTAACTGAACTAACCGCTTCATCCCCTTCTTTCACTTTAAAAACACCAAGTCCAAACCAAGGCATCTCAACACCATTATGTAATGTTACTGTACTTTGTAAATTTTTCAATGACATCCACTCCTTTTAGTTAGTTGCACATGTAGTATAACAAAAATAAACGCAGAAAAAAATTATTTCGTTTCACTAAAAATTAAGGTAAAATGTTCAATAACAAAGAATACGGAGGTTCCAATGAAACAAACAGTCAATGAGCAAATTGAACAATTACGTTCAACCTTTTATAAGATTAGTCAATATATCGGAGAAAATCCTGAATTAGGACATGAAGAATGGAAAGCTTCAAAAATACTTTCTGAAGAGCTTGTAAATCATGGTTTCCAAGTCAACTTAGGTACTTGTGAATTACCAACGGCATTTGATGCTGTTTTCGATAGTGGGATTTCTGGACCTTCTGTTGGTTTTATGGCTGAATATGATGCCCTTCCTGAACTTGGACATGCTTGTGGCCACAATTTAATTGGAACGATGGCAATTGCTGCAGCAATTGGCTTAAGTAAGGTCATTAAAAACTCTGGTGGGAAAATTTATGTGTATGGGACACCTGCAGAAGAAACTCGTGGTGGCAAAGTCACAATGGCTGAACAAGGGGTGTTTGACCATCTTGATGTTGCGATGATGGTTCATCCGCTGTATCGACATGAAAAAAGTGGGTCGTCATTGGCCATGGATGCAATTCAGTTTGAATTTTTCGGAAAACCAGCTCATGCTGCAGCATCTCCTCATGAAGGAATTAATGCATTAGATGCCGTCATTCAAACCTTTAATGGCATTAACGCACTAAGACAACATATTACTCCTGATGCACGGATCCATGGTATCATTCCTAATGGTGGGAAGGCAGCAAATATCATTCCTGATTATGCAGTTGCCCAATTTTACGTCCGAGCTCAGCATCGAAACTACTTAAATGAATTAGTAGAAAAAGTAAAAAACTGTGCCAAAGGAGCAGCACTTGCAACAGGCGCTAGACTTGAAACGTCGTTTTACGAATTATCTTATGATGATTTGAAAACGAATGAAGCACTCTCTGCTTCCTTTACTGAAAATTTAATTGAGTTGGGTATTAAACCTGAAGAAATCCATGAAAAAGGTAGTGGTGGTTCCCTTGATATGGGAAATGTCAGTCATGTCGTACCATCAATCCACCCATACATTAAAATTTGTGATCAACCTTATCTTTGTCACACACATGAATTCCGCGAAGCTGCCATGAGTGAACAAGGCTTTGAGGGGCTTATCCTTGCAGCAAAGTGTATGGCCAACACTGCATACGACGTGATCACCAACCCAGATTTACTCCACAAAATTAAACTTGAGTTTGAAGCAACAAAACGATAATAATACAGAAGTAACACTGTGCTCGGTCATGAGTGAGCACAGTGTTATTTTTTCTACTTTTCTGCAATTAGATCTGACTGTTAGTTAACAAACAAGGCTATGCTCATATTTGAGCATAGCCTTGTTTGTGGTTTTTATTTTTTAGAGTCAACGCTTAATTGTTGCTTCTGCAATACTTTCAGCTTAATTTCAACAACCATTTTTTCTTCAATCGAATTAAATGTTCCTTCTTCAAATGGCGCGTCAATCGTTTCTCCCTTTTGATTTTGAACTCGACCCATTTGACGATCTAGAGCTTCGTCATACTGAATGAATCGGCTAGATAATAACTCACAGTATGGTAGTTCATTGAACTCTTCACCGCTGTATTGGTCAAATTGAGATAAATCAGCAGATAACAAATGCTCTTTTGAAGAGAAGCCATCAGGCAGATCAGATTTCGTGAAGAACGTAAACTCTTGACTTTGTGGCCCATAAGAAAACTGAGGTTTGCGAAGATATTCTACATCTGTAACTGCTTTAAATGGTACGTCAATTGTTAAAGAGCGAATACTAGAAACGACCGCATCCTTTGTTCCATATTTAGGTGTCGCATACTGAATGTTTTTACGGACAAATCCTGCGATAAATAGTTTGTTCGTTGGTAGTAATAGACGACATTGCGTAATTTTTAAGTTCTTTTTAATATTCTTAATTTCTAGTACTGGTTCTGGAAATTTAATCGTTGGATTTAAGTCTAGTTGAACAACTGTTTCTGCTAAGACAACTGGTACTTTAACAGTAGATTTTCCAACAATAACATCTGGATCAACAGGACGGTTACCTACTTTCGGTGATAGTGCATTTTTTTGTTTCATAGGTTTATAGTTAAAGTATGGTGGTGCTGGCTTATGGCCGTTACTTTGATCTTTTTTATCTGACATTAGAATGTCACCTCCTTAGTATTTGTTATAGCTTATGTAACATGTACTAAGAGGGGTGGACGATTCTAATAGGGAGAACCCTAATTACGGAATAACTAGCTATTTAATTAGTAACACTTGTCTACAAATCTAGTAAAAATAGGTATACCTCTATTTCAACTAGTTTGCTCCCCAAGTAATAATATACTCCGTATGTTCATTGGGTAGCTCGAGAACAGGATCTGAAATGCTCCACCTTCCATCTAAATTTGTTTCCTTACAAGCAAACTCAAAATGACACATCGCAATCCCGATATCGATGAGCTGCATATCGAATCCTAATTTATTATAATTCGGTGTATGAGCTAAATAAAAATGATACTCATTATTTTCCTCGCAAAATACAATTCGCCAAGGCTGTTTATTCGAGGCAGAAGGACCTAACCTGACCATTTCAAATGGGATAGCATAATCACCAGCTTCCTCTTTTGTTAGTTCCGTTTCGAAATTACCTTTAAAAAACAACTCATGCCACGACTTCTTATTATCAGCCTTTGTCACATAACGTAGGGTTTTATCAAATAAGCGCTGTTTTTCCTTCGCATACCCTATCGGTGTGATACACGGAATAAAGTCACTGTCCTTTAAGTTTATTTCCTTTGCAAAAGAGTTGCGACTAAACGTTCCACCAATCCAGCACGTCCCAATTCCAAGTTTCGTCGCAAATAGGATTAATTTTTCAAAAATATAGCCAAATTCTACTAAGCTCATTTTCGTATTTTCCATTATGCCAACAATATAGCCTTGATGATTTTTAATAAATCCGTACGTACCTAATTTAATCCCTTTGTCTGTGACATTGTTTTTAATTTGAATAACTTCAAATCTTGCTTTTCTTTCTAAAGGACCAACTAGATTTTCATCTAAATTTATGTAGTCATGAATCTGCTTTAGATGGTTATCTGTGATTTCCTTTGTTTCATACGTTCGAATTGATTTCCGTTCCTTGATCATTTCAATCATTGAGTTTTCCATGTTCTCCCCCTCACTTCAATATCTATTATAAAGAAAAAAAGGACGAAACCAAATTATTTACTGTTTCGTCCCAAATAATCTACTACTTCTTTTGCTGCTCGCTCTCCAGATTGAAGTGCTCCTTCCATAAACAAACGCCATTCTGTTGCTGTTTCTGTCCCTGCAAAGTGAAGGCAGTCAATTGGCTCAATCAACGCCGCCCCATAATTTGTAATCACTCCAGGAGCAAAATGTACACCGTAACCACCTCTACTCCATTCTTGTTCAGACCAATTTTCAAAATAAACTTCAAGGGGACTCGCTGCTTCCTCTCCTAAAAGTGACACTAATGCTTGTGGTATTTCTTCACTAGGTACTTTTAGTGCCCTAGCAGCGCTCCCTGTGACAAGAACTGTTAAAACTCCTCTTTTTCCGTCTAAAGGAGAGCTATCCACCGCTTCTCTAACTATACCTGTATCTGATTGAATAACCCCACTTAATCCTTTTCTTCTCCAAAACGGAATATCATAAACGAGAATGATTTTGGTTACGGAAGGCATACCAGAATGTTCAAGTAATTGGGCACGCATAGACGGTAAAGGTGGATCAAAATGGATTTTTGTTTGTAAATTAGGAGGCACGGTAAGAATAACCTGCTTTGCATTCAAACCCACACCATTGTTCGTTTCAATAAAGGCACAGTTTTCTTGATAAGAAATTCCTGTTACCGCATGATCGTACAGAACTTTCGAACCAAGTACATTTGCCATTTTTAAGGCAAGGACTCCAATCCCATCTTTAATCCAAATCGCTTCAGCATTACGAAAGTTTTGAACTGTCCCTGCCGATTTAATACACCACAAAACATCTAACGCTGAAACCTCATGTAAATTTAAACAAAGCATTTCTTCTAACAAAAATCTATAATACCTATAGCCCCTTGATGTATACATCGTGTCTTTATAAGTAATTGCTCCATTGTCTGCCCATCATATTTCTTAGCTTCTAAGCTACACCAAGGTGCATTTAGATTAATTTGTTTGCTAACCTTATTTAATTTTGTCGTCGCCTGAAATAAATCAAGAAGCCCAGGCGCTGAAAGAGGCGGCTTTTTGCTGATTACTTTTTTACCGTTAATGTTGTAGATATCCTTTCCTTTTTTAAAGGTTGAAACAGTTTTTAACTTAAACTGTGAAAGTAATTTGTTTATCCGATGATGATCCTTATCAATCCACTGAGCCCCCATATCAATCGTAACACCATCAGCTGTTTTAATACTATAAACTCTCCCGCCTGGACGGTTTCTTGCTTCTAAAACAACAAAGGAAATATTCTGCTTTTTTAATTCAAAAGCTGCAGCTAATCCGGCAAAACCTGCCCCAATAATTACAACCTCAACTTCTTGATAGCTAGACAACGAATATTCCCACTTTCATCGTAAAATGTATCCATTATTCTATGTAAAAATAGGGGTAGAAATACAGCAAAAAGGCACTTGTCACCCAAGTGCCTTTCTAATTAGATTGTCCATTCGTCATGGATTATCGCGACTAAGAACCATTCACCATTTTCTTCTTCTAAAACAAGACGAAGACTTCGCCAGTCCATCCCTTCATATTGTGGGTCGATGCTAGAAAAATGATATTCCACAACGGTTGCATCAGGAAAAATATCCTCAGTATTATCAATGGTATTCCCTTGGCCAATTCTTTCATTAACAGACTTTTCTTCTGCATCAACATACGCTTCATCATAAATAAAGCGGTCAAAGTAGTCTGCAAACGTCATTTCAATAGGGTTTCCTTTACCATCAAAGACACCCCATGTATAGATTGTTTCGTCATCCATAAGTCCTTCTACTTCTTGAGCTGTAAACACTTTATCTTCATCAACATTGACATACGCATAAGGTGAGAATAGCACTCCTTTTGTAGGGTGTACGTAACTAGCTAATTTTTTCATATCTTTCTGATCCATGGCTAAAACAATCTCGTCTGCAGCCTCTTCTGGGGTTTCAGGTTTTCTTTCTCCTTCTTGCACCTCTTTTTCTTCCTTCTCATTTTCAGCTAGTTCTTCATCCTCTTCTTTTGACTCACTATCTGCTGGTTCTTCTTCGACTGTGTCTGAACCTGTATCATCTTGCTCAACATCTGTTTGCGTGCCATCCATACAACCGATAAGTAAAAGAAATATGGCAATTACAAAGAAAAGTCGATACAATTTCATGATTAGCCTCCTAAATACTTGATTTAGTTATCTATACCCAGCCAGGTCAGAATTATTCTGTTATTTATTGGATTCCTATTCTTTACTGACTAATTATTGTCTTTACCCTACCAACTTGACCATCTAAAAGACGAACTTTAATTCCATGTGGATGATTTGCTGATTTTGTTAGAATATCCTTAACAACCCCACGTGTTGTTTTTCCTGTTCGCTGGTCTTGCTTCAAGACAATCTCAACTTCAGTTCCAGGTTGGATGTTACTCCGTATTTGCCCGTTCATTTTTCCCCCTCCTTATAATGTTTCGTATTGTCAAAACTTTATATAGAAATAGGCTATTAAATCCTAGCTTAGAGGGCTTTATAAGCAAAAAACTTGCCACCCCCAGAATTCTAAGGTATTAGTGAGGTAACCACACACACACAAATCCCAAAGAAAGAGGAAGTGACAAGTTGTTACCTCAAATTATAACCTATTTACTTACTTTTATAAACTACCAAGAACAAGTCATTCGAACATTGCTTACCCTACTAATCGGGAAAAGCATGTTTGATAAACCGACTGAAGCTCCAGTTAATAAACCTTATCGCAAGCTTCAAGTTGATGATCTACCGATCATTGAAGTTCCCCAAAAACTAGATTTTAGACTTTTATTATCTGAACACCTGGAGACTAAGGGGAAGCCTCTCAAACCAGTACAAAGACGATCGAAGTCAACACCCGTTCCTTTATCAATGAAATGTCCTACGTGTGGTGCTCCAGCAGATTACTTGTATGCGAACAATGGAGCGAAAGGACAATATCAATGTAAGGTGTGTTCGTGCCTTTTCAGTGAGAAAAACCGTTATCTCAAGGAAGCAATCCTGAAATGCCCTCACTGTTCAAAAACACTCGAAAAAGTGAAGGAAAGAAAAGACTTCCATGTGTACAAGTGTAAAAACGACGCTTGTTCTTATTACCAACAGAAACGTAATGCGATGACTCAAAAAGAGAAAAATCGGTTCAAAGAAGATCCTCAAGCCTTTAAACTTCGCTATATTTACCGCCAGTTTCACATTGATTTTCAACCATTAGCGAAGCATTCACCAAAGAGACCGAGAGTTGATCTATCAAGAATTTATGTGTCTCCACATACGCTTGGACTGATTTTGACTTATCACGTCAATTATGGACTTTCAGCCCGTAAAACAGCAGCGTTGATGAAAGATGTACATGGTGTATCAATTTCTCATCAAAGCATTTTAAATTACGAAAATAGTGTGGCATTGTGGTTGAAACCTTATATTGATCACTATCCTTACGAGCTTTCAGATCAATTCTGTGGTGACGAAACATACATCCGCGTAAATGGCCGTTGGCATTACCTGTTTTTCTTTTTTGATGCCGTGAAGAAAGTCATTCTCTCTTATCCTGTGTCACCCAATCGAGATACAGCTACGGCTATTAAAGCGATAGACGAAGTGTTGTTAAAGCTTAGGAAAATCCCAGAAAACCTAACTTTCGTTGTCGATGGCAATCCCATTTACTTATTAGCACAACACTTTTTTGCCCAGCATCAAATCCCGTTTGAGGTGATTCAGGTAATTGGCTTAACCAACGAAGACGAGGTATCAAAGGAATATCGACCTCTCAAACAAATTATCGAGCGGCTAAATCGTACCTTTAAAGGAAACTATCGATCCACTCATGGTTTCGGGTCAGAACATGGTTCTGTTTCTTTTGTGACCTTGTTCGTTGCTTACTTTAACTTTCTAAGACCACATTCAGCTTTAGAAGGGAAAGTACCAGTAACGCTTCCTGAGCTAGATAAGCTTCCAAACATGCCTGCTAGATGGACAACTCTTATTGGTCTTGCCCAGGATTGGATAAGTAAGCAAACTGCCTAACTTTTGTTTAGCTGAGCCCTTCCTAGCCATCGGCGGAGCGCACTCTTGACAAACCGAACTTGCCAATGGTTTAAAATGGAAATACCAAGGGCTTATTTAGCTATGCCTTCTTTTGTCCTCTTCGCCCTTGTTAAACCTCTCGCTAAACCATTGGCGTGTTTGTCAAGAGCGATGGCGGGTGTCTCAGCTAACCAAAATGGTAGTATGTGTCAGAGATCCTTAGTTTTCATAGAACTTTTGACACTACCTAATGTTTTGCTAACTCAACAATCATTGCTCCCATTCGTTCAAGTTCAGGTGCAATATAATTTAAAATCTTCTCTTCACGCAATGCTTCAGCCGTAACTTTCCCAACTGCTACTGCTAATACATGCTCTTTAAAAGCGGTGCTTACTTTCTCCAAATAATGATGTTCTCTTGCATAATTTAATAGCGATCGAACTTGAATGGCTGTTGTAAAACAAACCGCATCAACTTCCCCGCTGCTAATTTCTTTACAAAGCAACTCAACCGTTTCTTGATTCGGGGCAATATGCTGATAGGGAAGAATTTTCAAAACTGTTGCCCCTCGATCTTCAAGGAACTTAATTAAGCGTGGTGCTGGATCTCCATGAAGCTGCACAGCGACTTTTTTTCCTTTAAACTCATAACCATGTAATGCAGAAATTAACCCGTCGGTTGTCCCATCTTCATCAACAACAAATGGTTGAATGCCAATTTTTTTTAAAGCACTATTTGTTTTATATCCCCTTGATGCTACGTCTGTATTTCTTATCACATTCAAAAATTGTTCTTTCATTCTAATTTTCTCAGTAATATCTATTATAGTTTCTAAACCAATTCCAGTCGTAAAAATGACGACATCAGTTCCTTCTGTGACTAACTTTCGAAGTGAAGGCTCCACTTCTTTTTCTGCTAAAAAAACAGTTCCTTGTAAAGAACGGATAACTGGAATTCCACCTTGTTTTTCTACTAATACACTCATTTCATCCAGCTTTCTTGAAGCTGCCAAAACCACTTTTTTACCTGATAGTCCCACCAATCATCACACCTTTATCTTTTAAATCTATGTAATTGCTCAAGCTTATTTTCACTCGTCAATATTTCAATTTGCCTCGGTCCAAAAAGGTCAAAATGAGGGTAGGCTCGGGATCTGTTATCAATATACTTTGCAGGAATATTGTATTTTTCACCCCATTGAATTAAGCGCTCGAGATTGGAGCACCCAACCTTTGTTACCGTCTTAATATCTGGAAAGCGTGGGTCATACCAGTAGTGAGTGAGAAAAGCAATCTCTCCTTGTTGCACTTTTTCTTTCCAAGCTACTAATTCTTCCCGTTTGATTCCAAAAGCCATCCTACGATCACCTCATAAAATATAGTACCATTAGAAAAACTTAACTGCCACATTTTACACATATATTTGAACGCTTCTACCTTTAACGTCATGGCTCTCTTCCTCTCGGGTTTAACACCTTCCCCCTATCTCCTTAAGTTAAAATAAGAAATACGCAAGAGCTCGCACCCTTGCGTATTGTAAAACTCAACCTTTATTCAAAAGTACCTTTTACAATCACTTCTCCGTTTTTCACCATTTGTTTTCCTTTTGCAAGCACGTGTTTAATGGTTAAATCTTCCTTACTCAAAACAAGGACATCGCCATCCTTACCTTGCTCTAAGCGGCCTTTATGTTTTAAATGTAGCGCAGTAGCCGTATTTGACGTCACAATTGGGATTACTTCTTCTAATGGAAATCCTTGTTCACGAACGGTTGCTACAAATTGCTCGTATAATGTAAACGTACTTGCTACACCAATTCCCATTAGCTTCCCGTTTTCATCAAATACAGGCAAACTCCCATTTCCATCAGATGAAAACGTCAATTGCTGCATATCCCCACCATTTTTCTTATAGTAGGCAAACCATTCCCCGGTCTCATGATCTGCAGTCATATCGACAAAAGCACCTTTATTTGCAAGTGTAATTGCATCGTCCATTAATTCTTTGCTGCGGGTAATATGGGTGCAATAAATTTTTGATGCTGGAATTTCGTAATCTTCCATTATTTGATGTAAAAATTGAAGCCGTTGCTTTCCTGGCCCGATATGAAAGTGAGTAACTCCAGCTTTTCCACTTAACAATCCACCAATTCGCGCTTCAGCTACTAATTTTGCGATTTCGTGGACAGAAGGTTGTGCTGATCTTGAATCTGATATAGCGATTTCACCAGCACCAATTACTTTGTCAACAATGATAATATCATCTTTTACACAACAAGTAATCGTCGGTGTCGGCACATGATAATTCCCCGTATAAATATAAGTTGATATCCCTTCTTCTTCAAGCCCTCTTGCCTTTGCTAGAAGAGACGTCATATGTCTTGTCGTGCCATCGGTTCCTAAACAACCTACAACCGTCGTAATCCCAGAGCGAA
Organism: Anaerobacillus isosaccharinicus; assembly: GCF_001866075.3. GTDB lineage: Bacteria > Bacillota > Bacilli > Bacillales > Anaerobacillaceae > Anaerobacillus > Anaerobacillus isosaccharinicus. Next base: position 4,638,872 of record NZ_CP063356.1, read on the forward strand.
CAATATCTGAAAGCAAAATTTCTGGAGTTCTCGTGGCAAATCCACCTTCTCCGCCGCCACCAATGAGATGCACATGCGGGTCAATGATTCCTGGCATTACGATACAACCTTCAGCATCAATTACTTCAACATCTATACCTATCGTATGGATGCTTTCATTTATTTCACCCATTTTGGCGATTTTATTGTCTATGATTAGAAGCGATTGCTTTCCTAAGTATTCAGGTGCATACACTTCTCCATTTTTGATAAGCTTAATCATTACGTTCACCATCCATCATCAATAGTTCTCTTCCATCTGGGGTTATTTTTGTCCCAGCCCGACCTTTTCTCTTACTAATAAACCCGAGATCTTCGAGGTATTGGAGCCGATAGCGAATTTGCTGCTCCGTTAGACGATAGCTCAAGTGTTCTTCTGTTAACTCTGAAAGCTTCTTTCTTCCCACTAGTTCTTTTCGTTGATTTAATTCATATATTTCGTTTAATAAAAATAAGTACTCAGCGCGCTCACCATTTGTTTCCCAATCTACTAAAGTCTCTTTTAGTTTCTCTTGTTTAGAAGGTCCATATTCTTTGACAGTTTGTTCATCTGAAGGAACCGTCATTTCAAAAAAATGGTGATTTGGAATGTCAGAATTCCTTATTTTTGTTCCATCGCAAACAGTTAACATATAATCGATTGTATTCTTTAGTTCTCGAATATTTCCATTCCAAGTGTAGGACTGTAATTGTTTTAAGACATCGTCATCGATTTGTATATACTCCTTGCCATTTGCGATCATAAAATGACGGATCAGATGAGGTAAATCCCCTATACGTTCTCGAAGAGGTGGCAAACGCAAATAAAGAGCTTTTAAGCGGTGGTACAAGTCGACCCGGAATTTACCACTATTAATCATTTCTACAAAATTACAATTAGTTGCAGCAATAATCCTCACATCAATAGGAATGATTTTGTTGCCGCCAATTCGCATAATTTCTTTTTCTTGAAGGACACGGAGCAATCTCGCTTGAATTTTCGATGAAATATCACCTATTTCATCTAGAAAAATGGTACCACCATTCGCTTGTTCAAATAAACCGACTTTGCCACCTTTTTTAGCACCTGTGAAAGATCCTTCTTCATACCCGAACAGTTCTGCTTCAACAAGGTCTTCTGGAAGAGCACTAAAATTTACAGCTAAGTAAGGACCAAGTCTCCGCTCAGATAAGGAATGTATGGCACTGGCAAAAAGCTCTTTGCCCGTACCTGATTCCCCTTCAATTAACACCGTTAAATTTGTTTTCGCTAGTTTGTTAGCTATTTGTTTTGCTTCTTGGATTTCTGCACTCTCACCAATAATGTCATTCAACTTATATTTCGCTACATACCCTTGACTGACCATTTTTTGCTTTAATTTTTTCTCGATCTCAATCGTTTTTTTCGTATCTTTAAACGTACAAACAATCGAATGATCAGTTATGATTTTAAAACGATTTACAACGACTTCATAGTGCTTTGTAGAAAAGAGCATGTTTTCTTCAACATCTCCGTTAATGACAAAGTAAAGCAAATCCGTATCAATAATAATGTCCTCTATTTTTCTACCAATAGCTGTCTCTCTAGATATTGCTAATATTGATTCTAAATTTTCATTAAAGGCAGTAATGATTCCTTGGGCATTTATCGCTAAAATTCCATCATGAACACCGTCAATTACTTTTTTTAGATGGGAATTTAGAAACAAAGTTTCATTGTTTGTTTTCACTAATTCCCTAGATAGTTGGATAATTTTTTTCATATATTTCTCTGATAGATTAACCTCATCATGAAGCTCAAAAAATCTTAACACTTCTAAAATTGTTGATAAATCTAGTAATCTTGGCCCAATATCAATTACTTTCTCAACCCACTCTGGGACATATGCAATTTCACCTGGGGTAATCGCAATCGAAACCGGTCGAATTTGCATCTCTCCAGGAAGATGTGGAATATAGTTTAGGTGGTCAACTCCTAATTTCTCTAGGGAGTTAATTGAATCATAGACAGTTGATTTAACATCATTAACCAACAATACATCAGTCCCCTCAGGGATCACCAATAACCGATCAATATAATTGTAGTTAATAATCCTTCTTGCTACAATAATTGGCACTTTTGGAGAGACAATCTGAAAACCTGGTTCATCTAGTAATACTTTCGAAGAAACGACAATGACATCTGCCGTAATCGTTCCCCCCGTCCACTCGTCAAGGGCATAACTATCAATTTGAACGATATCACCAATCGTTTCTTCAAGTTGCTGGCATAATGCGACCCTTGTCATTTCTGTTCCTGTTACAACCCCTACTTGTTTTCGACTATCCATGCTTACTCACACTTTCATCTTGAAATAAATGGCAGGCAACTTGTAAACCCTGACAGCTCTGTAATGTTGGCCTAACCTGGTGACAAATGTCCATGACCTCTGGGCACCGCGGTGCAAAGGCACAGCCAGGTGGTGGTGCAGCTGGATTTGGAACATCGCCCTTTAAAATAATTCTTTCCCTCTTTTGAAAAGGATCTGGAATTGGAACTGCGGAAAGTAAACTTTTCGTATATGGATGAAGAGGGTTTTCATATAAGGTATCCACATCGCCCATCTCCACAATCTTTCCTAAATACATGACGCATATTTTATTACAAAGTTGGTAAACAACACTTAAGTCGTGGGATATAAAAATATAAGTTAACCCAAATTCTTCTTGTAAATCTTGTAACAAATTAATAATCTGAGATTGAATCGAGACATCAAGGGCAGACACAGGTTCATCTAAGACAATTAATTTCGGGTGTAAAATTAATGCTCTAGCAATCCCAATTCGTTGTCGTTGTCCACCTGAAAATTCATGGGGATAACGAAACATTTGTCCTTCATTAAGCCCAACAACATTTAAAATCTTAGAAATCATCTCTTTTCGCTTTTGTTTATCACGAATACCGTGAGTCGTTAACGGTTCACTTAAAATCTCAAACACATTTAAGCGGGGGTTTAACGATGAATACGGGTCTTGGAAGACCATTTGCATATCTTTACGTACTTCACGAATTTCTTTTGTACTTAAGCCAACTAAATTTTTCCCTTGAAAAACAACCTCACCTTCAGTAGGTTCAATTAATTGTAGTAACGTGCGTCCCATTGTCGATTTTCCACAACCTGACTCACCAACAATCCCAACGGTTTCACCTTCTCCAATCGAAAATGTGATCCCATCTACCGCTTTTACGAACCTCGTTTTTCGCTTTAACAATCCGGAGCGAATCGGAAAGTGTTTCTTTAAATCTTTCACATCAAGTAGTGGTGAGTTCATATTCCTTCGCCTCCTTTTCGTGTAGCCAACAACGGCTCGTATGGCCCTCAGTTACATGTAATAATGGTGGATCGCTTTGTCTGCAAATATCCATAACATAAGGACAGCGATCAGCAAACTTACAACCTACTTCAATTGATCCTGGGGCTGGCACTTGCCCAGGAATTGGCTTTAACCTTTTCTTGCGATCACCTAACTTTGGAATTGACTCTAACAACCCTTGCGTGTAAGGGTGCTTCGGGTCTTTAAAAAGACTGAAAACATCTGCTTCTTCGACAACTTCTCCTGAATACATAACCATCACGCGATCACACATCTCAGCTACTACACCTAGATCATGCGTGATAAACATAATCGCTGTATTTGTTCGTTCTTTAAGATCCCTCATCAAATCAAGAATTTGCGCTTGAATGGTTACATCTAAGGCTGTTGTTGGTTCATCTGCAATAAGGAGTTTAGGTTGACAGGCTAAGCCCATTGCAATCATGACACGCTGTCTCATTCCACCAGAAAGTTCAAAAGCAAAACTTTTGTAGATTTCCTCAGGTCTAGGAATACCAACTAGCTTCAACATATTTATTGAACCTTCTTGCGCTTGCGCCTTTGACATTTTATTATGCAGAAGCAATACTTCATCAATTTGATCCCCTACTGTAATAACAGGGTTTAATGATGTCATTGGTTCCTGAAAAATCATTGAAATTTCGTTTCCTCGAAGTTTACGCATCTCTTTTTCTTTTTTCTTAAGAATGTTCTCACCTAGATAATTAATTTCTCCCCCAGCATAAATACCAGGCGGCGTAGCTAAAAGCTTCATAATAGATAAGGCAGTTACACTTTTACCACAACCAGATTCACCGACAACTCCTAATGTTTCACCTGCTTTTATAAAAAAGGAGATGTTATTTACAACGGTGAACTCTTTGCCGTCGGTCCGGAAATTTATTTTTAAGTCACTGACTTCTAAGATTTTATCTTCCATCCCAAACACCTCCTACTCTTTTAATTTCGGGTCTAACGCATCTCGTAGCCCATCACCTAACAAGTTAAAACTTAGCACCGTTATAACGATCGCTAAACCTGGGAAAAACGTTGGATGAAATAAGTTACGGCTATTATCTTTAGCAGAACTTAACATCGCACCCCACTCTGGTGCCGTAATATCACCACCAAGGCCTAAGAAACTAAGCGCAGCACCAATTAAAATTGCAGTACCAACCCGCATCGTTAGATAAACCATCATCACTGATAAAGTACCTGGGAAAATATGCCGCATAATAATGATATGGTCTTTTACACCGATTGACTTTGCTGCTTCAACATACGTTTTTTCCTTTAATGATAGTGTGCTAGCACGAACAATTCGAATAAAAATTGGGATTGTAAACACTGCTACCGCTACAATAATATTAATTAAACCAGCACCAAGTAAAGCAATAACTGCAATCGCAAGTAAAATACCTGGGAAAGCTAGTAAAATATCAGTAAATCTCGTTAACAATGAATCTACCCAACGTCCATAGTAGCCTGCAAGCAAACCGAGGATCGTTCCTACAAAGGCACCAATGGCTACTGATAAAAAGCCAATTAACAATGTTTGTTTCGTTCCAACGATAATTCTACTTAAAATATCACGATTTTGATGATCTGTTCCAAACCAATGTAAGCTTGAAGGGGTTTGGTGTTTATAAATATCAGTCAAATGAATAATAGTATCATCTGGAATAATCGCTGTCAGTATCGGTTCCAAAACAGGTGCAGTAGAAATTGGATGGATGGTTGACACATTATCAATAGAAACTTTAATAAAAGCCTCACCCTCGCCTTTTACTTCTACGAGACCGTTTTCATTTACACTTACGATCGTTTCATCAGACGATGCAAACTGAAGACCAGTTTCAACTTCTGCAGCAGATTTCCCGAAGCCATCATCCTTTTTATCTTCGTCTTTATATTGTTCAATAAAACGATCAATGTCTTCACGAGTTTCTAAGATCGTTCCATCACTAATAAAGACTTTAGGTTCAAGCTGAAATTGATCTCTAACATTCACAGGTGCAGCTATAGGATCTATTAAAATATATGAAACAAATGGAGCCTCTTCTTCTGTTGATGAGACATCCGCCTTTACAACAGTACCAATTTCACCAGCCTTAATCGAGATCGTTGTAGTCCCTTGCCGGTAGGCACTAACCATCATCCCTTCAGATGATATTCTAGCAGCGGCAACTCGTTGATTTTCACTTTCAAAAAATAGTCTTGGTAATTGTTCAACAGTCGTCCCATCACTTAAAAGTCCTGTTAATCCTACTCTGGAACTTGTCACATTTTCAATGTCAATCCCCTTTGCAGCGTATTGCTCAGTAACTGGGCGCCCTGGGTCGTAAGGCGCAAAATATGGCCCTAAAATCCCAAAGAGAATAATAAAGAAGACAACGCCCAACGAGATCACTGCCACTCGTTGCTTTAAAAACTTTTTTAAAAACGAACGAAAAGGAGAGTACTGATTTTGCGTATGATTAATCAAAATTTTTCTCCCCTTTCTAGTCATACCTAATTTGTGGATTTAAGTAACCATAGCTAATATCAACTAGTAAATTTACAATAAGAAATTGAACAGAAAACAATAGAATAAGTGCTTGAATGACTGGGTAATCACGGCTCAAGATTGAGTCTATTAAATAAGCACCAAGACCTGGCCAAGAAAATACTTGTTCTACGACTACAGCTCCACCGATTAAAAATCCAAATTGAAGGCCTGTCATCGTTACAACTGGGATTAAGGCATTTTTTAATACGTGGCGACGAAGGATTGTTATTTCCTTTTGCCCTTTTGCCCTTGCTGTTCTAACGTAGTCTTCTCTAAGTACTTCTAATACACTAGATCTAGTAAATCTAGCAATAATAGCCGCAACACCCAATCCAAGGGTAATTGATGGCAATATTAAGTGGGCAAGAGTGCCACTTCCACTTGTCGGTAACCACCCTAATTGCACCGCAAAAATTTGCATCAGCATTAAGCCAAACCAAAACTCTGGAACACTAAGGGCTGTAATCGCTGACACCATTCCCATCCGGTCCCAAACTGAATTACGCTTTACTGCTGAAACGATACCAATAAACATCCCAATTACTATCGCCCAAAACATACTTAACAACGTCAAGGTCAATGTGTAACCGAATCGTCTAACAATCTCACTTGAAACATCTGATCTTGTTCTGTAAGATGTACCGAAATCTGCTTTGGTCAATATATTGGACATGTAATTAAAATACTGAACTGGCAAGGGGTCATTAAAACCTTCCCGTTCTCTGAATTGCTCGTAGGTTTGTTGATCAATTTCAGCACCGTACATAATCCGAATTGGATCACCAGGCGTTAAATGGACGAATAAAAATGCAATTACCGATACAACAAAAAGGATTGGTATCATCGCTAGGACACGCTTCACAATATATGAAAACAAGAAAATCACCTCACTCTGTTAGAGAGGGTGACTACAACAACTGTAGCCACCCAATTATGTTGTTATTCTTTCCAAGCACCTGTTAAAACAACTGCACCAGTTGCTCTCACAGTAATTCCTTTTAACTCACTTCTTTTTGCAATAATTGTATCTGGCACATATAAGAAGATCCATGGAGCATCATCAAAAATAATTTTTTGTGCTTCTGCATAAATACGCAGTGTTTCATCTTGGTCAGGAGATCTAAGTGCATCATTAAATAATTGATCTAATTGTTCATTAATATAATATCCAGCATTATTGTAGTTTGGTGGAATACGGTCTGAAGCAAAGTTCGGACGTAATCCCCAATCAGCTTCACCAGTTCCCGGTGACCATCTTCCAATAAATAAGTCTGTTCCGTCACCAGCATCTAACATGTCGAATAGAGTACCAGTTTCGTAAGCTTGAACGTCAACATTAATTCCGATTGCGCTTAATTAGATGGCTACATTTTCTGCAACCGTTAAAAACTCTGTAGAGTTTCTCGTCCAAAGAACAGCATCAAATCCTTCTCCAACTCCAGCTTCATCTAACAAGGTTTTTGCTTGATCTTGATCATATTCATAGATTGCTTGCGGGTCATAACCATAAACTGCAGGCGCAATCGCTGAGTTTAACACTTGACCATATCCATCTAAAACTAAAGCAATTAACGCGTCTTTATTCACAGCGTGGTTCATCGCTTTTCGAACACGAACATCTTGATACTTATCTAAACTAACATTAATCCCTACATAGAATGCATCTGTAGAAGATCCAGTAAAGACATCAATGTTAGCATCTGATTCAAACTCATCAGCGATTAAAGTTGGTAGTGGGAAAACAATATCTACTTCCCCTGTTTTAAGCATGTTGACACGTGTACTTGCTTCAACTACTGGCTTAAATGTAATGCTTTCAACTTTCGCCTTTCCTTCTTCATTCCAATAATTATCAAAAGGAACAACTTTTACGTGGGCACTGTCTCTCCACTCTAAGAACTTGAAAGGACCCGTTCCAACCGGATTACGGTCAGCATTGTATTCAGGGTTTTCAATTTTTTTATTTACTTCATCAATCGATTTAAAAGCAGCTGCACTATGAGCAAGGTAAGATGCCATTGCAGAGTTAGGCTCTTTAGAGCGAACTGTTACACTGTAATCATTATTTACAATAACCTCATCAATAAAGGAGAAGAAACTTGCACGTGCCATACCATTGTCACGGTCTCTTACAAAATCCAAATTGACTTTAACTACTTCCGCATTAAAAGGTGTTCCATCGTGGAAAGTAACTCCTTCTCTAAGGTCAAACGTAATTTCTGTTGCAGAGTCATTGAAGCTGTAATCTGTTGCTAACATTTTTACTAAATTCATGCTTTCATCAAATGCTAGTAACCCTTCTAACATAACACTTTGAACTGTCGCAGAATTTGTGTCCGTTGCATTGTGAGGATCTAGTGAAGTAGGTTCAGCCTCAATAGCTACAACGAGCGGTTTTAATGTAGGTTCTTCTTTCTCAGGTTCTTTCTTTTCTGTCACGGGGTCTTGCTTTTCCGTTGGTTCTTCAGTCGTTGCTGGCTTATCACTATTACATGCAGTAACAACGATCATCGAAAAAGCAACAATAAAGACTAGACTAAGTAAACGCATAATTTTCAATTTGATCTCCCCTTTTTTAAAAATGTAACCTTCATTTCTATATAAGCAAAATTCGTGCCAATTTTTAATTTTCTGAAAAATGTAAAAGGGGTAGGCATTTGCTGATTAAAGATTTCCCAAATAAACAAATAATGGTTAATAATGGGTGCAATAAAACAACCATTATTAACCATTATATACTTTATTGGTAGATATGGATTAGCCATTAAATATATAAACTAAATAATCTTACATTTTGGACACTCTTTTTCTGAAAAATGAATAATATACCAATAAATCCACATAATAAAATTAATAAATTTTGGAGTGGTGCAAATGAAAATTCTTGACGCTTTTTTTGATTGGCAAAAAGCATCTTACGAAAAAAAGGTCGCTAAAATGAAGGAAGAAGGACTTTGCCCTGAATGTCGTGGAAAAGGTTATCACGCTACAGCAGCTAATGCCTACATTTATATGCCATCCTTTGATTACAAATGCTACAGTTGTAACGGAACCGGCTCATATACTGACTGGGAAAACCCTTATTTGTAAAAAAAGACATTTTCACCCACCAGATCTATTACTTTTTATACGATACTATGTTATACTAAAAAGATGAAGCGAAAGGGTGATGAAACGTGGCTAAAAAAACGTACGCAATCCAGCTACTGAAGATGGTAAAAGATTCCAAGAAGGCAATCTCATACGAGCAAGCTGCTAAAAGCTTAAAGGCTTCAAATCCTCAACTACAAGACACAACTAAAAATACGCTGGGGATAAAAAACATTCTAGAACGTTTTGTAGAAATCGGCACAATGAGTAAAACAAAAGCTGGGAACTACAAGTAAATTTATAAAAACGCTCTTCTGAGCGTTTTTTTATTTACCTTTTTTATACTTTGTATCATGAAGCTCAGCAACAACAAGATTAAGGGCATTCCCTATATTTGTCTTGTCTGGTATCCATTCTGAGTTTAAATGGAACTCAACTGGAACACGTTCTTTTATTAATGTTACAGAATAACCTTTTGATTTACTATCCTCTCAAAAGTTGTCTTTGCATTGTAATTAACAAAAATCCAAATACTTGTTATTATTAGTAGAAGAAAAATTAGTTGTGGTTTACCCTTCACATCATCACCTCATTTTAATTAGCTAGATCGAAATTTCTGAGCAGAAATAATCAGTTTAAAATTCCCTAATAACGAAATGAAAAATGAGAAGATGACTGTTGAAGTAATTTTGTTAAAAACAAATACCAAAGTAAATTCACTATAATTACCAAATAACAATAAAAAAATAAATGTAGCACCAAACCACTTGGAAGAAAATAAATGAACCCAAAGTTTCACTTCTTTACCATTTTCAAATCTCATATTGTACCGAAAGATGTATGGCGAAAATATAACAATAGCTATTGCAGCAGTAGAAATAACCGTCAATAAATCTAGTTGCAATCTATCTCCTCCCCACCATCTTATTCTTAGTAGAAAAAGATTAAACGTTTTCGAACCAATTAACTTCAAAGTAATTTTACCTCTAAAAACAATGATTTACCATATATTTCTATCAATATTAATTTACAAAAGTTTTAAATGAGGTGATACGAATGAAAGTTACAGCAAATGCGGCAAAATTCTTACGGGGAATACTTAATAAAAGGCATAGCAGTGGATTTCGAATTGGTTATAATCCAAACAGCAACTGAGGTACATCAAAATTCAAACTCACTCTGGACGAGTGTAATAATGAGGATACTGTTGTAATAATTGAGGACATCCATTTCTTTTTTAATGAAGAGGTGATTACTAAATATCATCACCTCCACATTACATTCGAAAATGGGCGGCTATCTTTAATAGATAAGACTTAAACAGTACATCTTTTTTTAATAGAACTAATTTACAGAACGCTTTACGGTTTCAAAATTACTTTAATACAATCGTCAGTTTTATTGTTGAACTTTTCATAGCCTTCACTTGCTTTATCTAATGGTAATGTATGAGTAATAATCGACGTTGGATCGATCTCCCCTTTTACAATAAGATCATATAAGTGAGGCATAAAATGCCTTGCAGGGGCTTGCCCCATTTTTATATTGATATTTCTTGTAAAAAACGGACCCAATGGGAACATATTATATTGACCACCGTACACACCCGTGATTTGTAATGTCCCACACTTTTTAATTGCCTTTGTAGCAATTTGTATAGGACCTAACGTCCCACCTTGTAGTTTTAGCTTTTGTTCAATGAACTCTAACGGTGATTTTTTCCCATCCATCCCAACGCAATCAATGACAACTTCCGCTCCGCCTTTTGTTACTTCCTTAAGTACTTCTCCCATATCCTCGTGCTCAGTAAAGTCAAATACCTCTACATTGTTGGTCCTTTTTGCATGTTCAAGGCGAAACGGAACGTAGTCAACAGCAATTACTCTACTTGCTCCTTTGAGCCATGCAAATTTTTGAGCGTAAAGACCTACTGGCCCACAGCCTAAAACGATTACTGTATCCCCTTTTTTCACACCGGCGTTTACGACACTCCAATAAGCCGTTGGTAATACATCTGATAAAAATAACAGCTTTTCATCTTCAAGCTCACAGTTTTTAGGAACAACAAATGGTGTAAAGTTCCCAAAGGGGACCCTTAAATACTCTGCTTGCCCACCTGGATAGTTTCCAAATTTTTCAGTGTAACCGAAATATCCACCTGAATCATAATGGGGGTTTGAGTTGTCACATTGACTTTCTAGCTCATGTTCACAGAAAAAGCATTTTCCACAGCCGACGGTAAACGGAATAACGACTCGGTCACCTTTTTTAACCGCCGTAACGCCAGAACTTACCTCTTCAACAATCCCCATCGGTTCATGTCCAATGACATAACCAATCGGTAACGGCATATTTCCTTGATATAAATGTAAATCCGAACCACAAATAGCAGTGGATGTAACTTTCACAATCACATCTTCACTGTCTTGAATTTTCGCGTCTTCTACTTCTTTAACAGCAACTTCATACTTTCCCTGGTAAGTAACTGCTTTCATTTTCTTTCCCCCTATCTAAATAAATTTATCATTTTATTATTTGGCTCAAATGGACAAATCATGCTGGGGGAAATTTGTAGTTTTTTCACTTTTACCCAAAACAAAAACCTCCATTTAAAATAGAGGTAAAAGCTAATTTATACGTTTGCTTTTTTTATCGCATCTTCTGCTAATAAAAGAATAGTCGCATCATCCATTGGCGGGTTATGAAGTCCCGCCCGAACATCTCGGTAATAGCGTTGTAATGGATTTTTTTCAGAAAGACTGCGAGCACCGGTAACACGCATTGCTAGGTCAACAATTTTTATAGCGTGATTAACAACAGCGTGTTTCACTGCCCCAAGTACTCCCCTTAGTTCTTGCCTCTCATTATCATTACCTTCGTCCCAGTTTCTTGCAACGGAATATAAAAAATGCTGACTTTGTTGGATAGATAACTCCATCTCACCAATTTTTTGTCTTACATAAGGAAGGTCAGCGATCGTTCCTTCAATACTATTTGGTGAATAGTTACTAGCAAACTGAATGGCATACTTTTGAGCAGCCTTTGCAATCCCTAAGTAGCAGGCTGGAATATGAAGCAACCACCCCGCTGCCTGTTTTTTTCCTGGTGTAATGTATTCAACTAAGTTTTCATTTGGAACTTTTACATCTGTTAAGACTAAATCATGGCTTCCTGTCCCTCTCATCGCGACCGAATCCCACGTTTCCTCAATCGTTACTCCTTTACGATCTTTATGAATTAAAAAATTACCAATTTCATTCGTACCTTGAATCGAAGCACTTACAGCAAAATAATCTAAGACTGGTGACATCGTCGTAAATGTTTTTCGTCCGGTAATAAGCCAATGATTCTCTACTTTAAAAGCAGTCGTTTCCGGTCTACCACCCCTAGTAGGGCTTCCGGTACCACTTTCAGAAGCAGCATTATTTAATAATGCACCGTTTTGAAGAACATCTTCACAAAACTTTTGAAACATCCCCGCTTCCCAAGTTCGCTTCTCACCAAGATGTTTCACAATCCCCATATGCCAGCCGATTGATAAAGCGGTAGACCCATCAGCTTGAGCAATTATCTCTTGCATCTGAACTAGCTCAAGTAGGGAAATATCTAACCCGCCATTCTCCAATGGCACAGTAAGGGTATGGTAACCGATCTTTTTAAGGTCCTCAATATTCTCAACTGGAAACGATGCTTCTTTATCATGCTTCCAAGCTCGTTCAGCAAAAATCTGAACCTTACCATTTAACAATTTTAACCGTTCTTCTTTCGTTCCTAGATCACTTAAAATCATCATTCAATATCCCCTTTACTTCATTATGTATTGTTACTTAGGATTTTTTTATCTATGAATAAATCTAAAAGTTCAGAAAAACGATTAATTACATAATCATAATCATATTCATCAACCTGGCCAAATCCATACTTCGCATATACAAATGGAACACCAGCAAATCTTGCACCTTTTAAGTCACCTTCAGTATCACCTACATAAACAGAGTTTTCTAACTTATTTCTCTCGATAATTAACTTGATGTTTTCACCCTTTGTAAGACCTGTTCTACCTGGATGTTCATAGTCAGTAAAATACTTATCTAATCGATGTGATTGATAAAAGGCTTCAATGTATCCACTTTGACAGTTACTGACGATAAACAGCTTATATTTTTCAGATAAAGCTTTTAGTACTTTTTCCACGTCTTGATACAGTTGAGCTCCGTGTTCAGCTAAATATAAACACTCAACTTCATTACATTCCTTTAAAATCATTTCTTGTGCTTTTTCATCTAAGTGAGGTAACAACTTTTGACCAATCTCTTTATTTTGAAGTCCCATACAACCTTCTAACTGCTCTTTTGTAATCGCATCTGAGACATGGTGTTTTTTCACAACTTCGTTCCATAATTTTAAAACTTCATCACTTGAATCCCATAACGTTCCATCTAAATCAAAAATAATGCTATCCAACATTAATCACCTCTTTCATTTGTTGCATTCCATTTGGGAATACTTCACAGCCACTTAAAGTTAATCCTACTCATTGTTGTCGCCGCTCGTCGTATTATTTAGTTCTCATTATACTTATTTCTTAGTCAAAGTTACACTTAGAATACAAAAAATCTCACCTGACTTTTAGGTGAGATTTTCAAATCACTATTTTTATGCTAAAACTTTAATAAATTCTCTCATATAATCAGGCAAGTCAGGTGGACGTCTACTTGAGACAAGGTGACCATCGACGACAACGGCTTCATTTAACCATGTTGCACCAGCATTCATCATATCATCTTTAATTCCGGGTGTACTCGTTACTGTTTTTCCTTTTAAGATCCCTGCCGAAATTAATACCCAACCAGCGTGACAAATCTGACCGATTGGCTTTTTGTTACGATCCATGGCTCTAGTCAATTCTAGTACTTCTTCGTATCTTCTTAGTTTGTCTGGAGACCATCCCCCAGGAACTAACAACGCGTCATAGTCATCTGGATTAATATCGCGAAACGCTATGTCACTTTCAATCGGTACACCGTACTTACCAATATACTTTACATTCGCTTCTTCGCCGACAATTAGAACCTCTGCACCTTCTTCTCTTAGTCGCAACACTGGATACCACAATTCTAAGTCTTCAAAGTCATCGCTGACAATTTGTATTACCTTTTTCCCTTGTAATCGCACTCGTTCTCACCTCTTCTTTTTATCTCTATTTATTAATACCCAAAATAATTTGGAATTAAGCCCAATAATTTGGAACACTAACTAAATGGAGGTGTCCAATGAAACCATTCATTTTTAATCCGGGTGAACATATCGAAAGAAATCTATTTCTATCGGTTGAGCATTTAATGGCACTTTACTTATTTGGTGCACTAATCTTTTGGCTATATCTCTATCGTCATCATTCTTTCATGAGACAGACACGTTGGATCCTTTTTGGCACTCTCATTATTTCTGAGATCGGTTTAATCATTTGGAGTATTGTCAATGGATTATGGGATATACGATATAATTTGCCACTGCATCTTTGCACCATTAGTTTACTATCAAGCTCATTTATGCTTGCGACTAACTCTCATCGTGTTTTTGAAATCATTTATATTTTTGGAATTGGTGGTGCCTTTCAAGCAATCATTACACCAGAATTATTTTACACATTTCCGCACTTTCGATTTCTCCATTACTTTATCGCTCATTTTGCCATTATTCTAGCCATTTTATATATGATATGGGTTTGTAATTTTACCATTACAATCTACTCAGCAATTAAAGCGTTCTTTGTATTAAATGGGATAGCGGTGGTGGCATTTATCGTAAATCATTTAACAGGTGCAAATTATATGTTCTTAGCTAGAAAACCTGCTACACCAAGCCTTCTTGATTGGCTGGGCCCCTACCCATGGTATATCATTCAGCTGGAACTCATCGTAATTATTGTATTTGGGTTGCTTTGTGTTCCGTTTTATTTTAAAAATTGGTTTTACATGCGTTTCAAATAAAATATTGGACTAGCAAAGATGAAGTTCCTTCTCACCACAAAAACAAAAGTAGAATTGCCCCATAAGGAGTTCCTCTACCTTTTGTAATTATTTTTTAACAAAGCAAGCCTCATTTTCAACTCACTTTCAGAATAAATGAAATCATGATTAATTATTACATTCTTTTCTTCTATTTTTGATAAGAATATTTCTTTAATTCCAGCAATATTAATTTTTCGATCAATATACGATTTTATTTCTAGCAAACGTTCAATATCATTCAATGAAAATATCCGCTGATTCCCTTTGTTCCTTAGAGGTTTTATTAAATCTTGATCTTCATAATAGCGAATTTGTCGAGCTGTTAATTCGGTCATGTCCACCACACTACTTATTGGAAAGATAGAGAAATGCGGAGGAATTTTATTTTCCAAACCACCTCTCCCCCTTTATTGTTCAATATTTTTTTGAGGCAAGATGTGAGTAAACATCCTTTAAGCAGTGAAAGCCCTTTTCTTCTACTAGTCGTATACTTTCTAGCCAGAGTTTAGCTGTAGCAAGTGCATCATGTAATGCATGGTGTCTTTTTTCAAAGAGGATACCAAATTGACTGCACCATTCATCTAATGTAACAAACGTTGCTAGTGGATCTGCAATTTTTGTGATAAAAGAAGTATCTATAACTCGATGTTCAAAACTTGTCTTTAATATAGTCCATGTGACATGTTGCATGAAATTTCTTTCATGATTAGCATGATGGGCAACAAGAGGATCACTTTGCACAAATTGAAAAAAGTCATTTAAAACCATATTCATTGGAGGCGCATCTAATAAGTCCTGTTTAAAAATTCCTGTTAAGGCTTCAATTTCTGCTGTTGGGCCTTTTTCATTGTAGACTAGAGAATAAAAGGTTTCATTCTCCAAAACATTGCCGCCATGAATTTTCACGGCTCCTATAGATAAAATCTGATCGCCTTTATAAGGATGAAATCCCGTCGTTTCAATATCAAACACAACTAACTTTAATTCATCAAAAGGGACTTCCAGAACATCTTGTTTTTTCATTTCACGTTGAATTTGTCTCAAATACGCAATATTGCTAGGTTCATTTTGATTTGCGATAGATGAATAGGAATTTGCACCTAACTTACCTGGAATTTGCCGCAAGAATTGCATCATTTGATTCATATTCATGATGAACACCTTTTATCAATGATGTCTTTTGTTTCCTTAAAAAGTTTTCGACCATTTTTCATTAACTCTTTTAGACATTCTTTCTCCCTTGATGACATGAGCTTAACATGTAGTAAATGAACTTTTTTATAACTAACAGCATTCCTTTGAAAATATAAACGGTAAGTTAGCAACTTCGAGAAATTTGCTTCATAGCTTTTAATTATTTCATATTCTTTAGGTAAGTGCAAAAACCGATCAATGGTCGATGGATAAGGAATCTTCTCAAGTATAGCTAGCATTCTTAGTGAGTTTACGTAGGGAAAGAACATCGTTTGCTTTAAATTAATCGTTCCTGTATCTTCCCCCTTTTCTTCTGGCAGCAGCTGACCAAATATGCCAACTCCTTTTTTTATAAACCCAACATTTTCATATAAGCGCTTATATAATCGCGGCTCTTCATCCAACTTTGAAAAGGCAACGTTCTTTAACTTTAATAACAGTTCCTCTTCCCCTAGTAAGACACGAGAATCAAAAAACGTTGAAAAATAGCGGAGAGATTCCCAATCATTTTCATCTAGCCAATCTAAAATTTGTAATTCCCACGCTAGAGAAGATTTGCACCAAAGTGGATTAGATGCCATGACATCTCCATCACATTGTTCGTAACCAACAATTGCTAACCCTTTTGTTATTTCTTTGCCTAATGTTAAAAAGTAATCCTGAAAGCCAGCAGTAGCTTCATAGACAATGCCATGATCTTGATCACTCCAAACCGATTGTTCCCTCCGACCGGCACTACCCATGACAAAGAAAGCGAAGTGAGTAGGAGGCTTTCCCCACTCACTTTCTACTTTTTCTAGTGCAATTTGAACAACTTCCTTCATTAACTGTTCATGAAATACATTTAACTTCTGGTGATCCGTGGAAACGGCATTCATTTTTTGATCTCGCAAGATTTTTACTTGCTCATAACACCTCAAGGAAATCATCTCCTAACAGCTACTGGGCGTTTAAGCTCCCTGTTTCTTTTTTTCTGGCATGCTCTCGGGATAACCGTAACTACCATGCTCACTTAAGTCAAGACCAATGATCTCTTCTTCCTCTGTAACTCTTATGCCACCCATAGCGCGATTCATTACTTTTAAAATAATGTACGAGACGATGAAAGCATACAATCCACAAGCAACGACACCCATTGTTTGAACTCCTAGCTGAGTAATTCCACCACCGTAGAACAACCCAGGTAATCCACCATTCATAGCTGCTAGTTCAGGTGTAGCGAAAAATCCTGTAGAAAGTGTTCCCCAAACCCCTGCAATACCATGAACAGAAAGAGCAAATATTGGATCATCAATACGAGCCTTATCAAACAATTTCATACTGAAAAATACAATTAATCCTGCTATTAGACCGATGACTACTGATGCCCATGGTGCAACAAAGGCACAAGAGGCAGTAATCGCTACTAAACCGGCTAACGCTCCATTTAACGTTGTTGGTATATCTGCTTTTCCTGAAACTGCCCAAACTATAAACATTGCGGCCATTGCTCCTGCTGCTGCTGCTAATTGTGTATTAAGAGCAACAAAACCAAAGAACGCGTCATCTACTCCTAAAGTACTTCCTGCGTTAAAGCCAAACCAACCTACCCAAAGAACAAGAACACCTAGTGCAGTATAAACTTGGTTATGACCAGCTAAGTCATTTGCTGAGCCATCTTTGTTATATTTACCAATTCTTGGCTTTAATACGATTGTCGCAGCTAAAGCTGCCATCGCCCCTGTTAAATGAACGACTGTTGAACCTGCAAAGTCTTGTTTGCCATGATCTGCTAACCAACCACCACCCCAAATCCAATGAGCTACCACAGGGTATACAAGAGCAGAGAAAAGAAGTGCAAATACGACATAAGCTGATAATTTCCCTCTTTCAGCAAATCCACCGAAAGCGATCGTTAAGGCAATTGCCGCGAAAGCTAACTGAAACATGAAATCTACTGAACCAGCTAACCCATCTACAACACTTGTAAAGTCCCCGTAGAAAAAGTCAGATAAACCAATAAAGCTATTTCCTTCTCCATATATAAACCCATAGCCTACTGCCCAAAAAACAATCGAAGCGACACCGACGGTAAAAATTGTCTTACCTGCAATGTGTCCAGCATTTTTCATTCTAGTTGATCCTGCTTCAAGTAAGATAAATCCACCTTGCATTAATAAAACTAACGTAAAACAAATCATAATCCACACATTATTCATTAAATAAATCGGATCCATTCTTAACACTCCTTTGTTTTTTTATTCTTTCGTTAACATTTCGTTAACATCGGTTGTTAAGTATGATTATATATTTCTGAATTTTCACTACAACAAACTTGGTAACTTATCTTACAAAGTACTTTTTCAAAATAATATTGTAAGCGTTTCATTTATTGCTATACCGCAACTTCAAAAAAAACTAAAAATTCTCAACTTATATTTCACTGGAAACGACACCATCGTTTACCTAATGAATCCCTTCTATTAATCTGTTAGTCTAGTAAACGAGCTAGAAAAAACTAATAGATTTTAAGCGGAGGTATTCAATGCGTAAACTAATTATGACTTTTACACTAGCGACATCGTTATTTTTTATTGGGGGACAAAGTGCAGATGCTTCAACAATGCATTCAGTGAAAAGTGGAGATACTTTATGGCTCCTTGCTACTCACTACGGTGTATCAGTAAATGCAATTAAAACAGCAAATAATAAAACGGGAGATACTATTTTCGTTGGTGAGCGTTTAACTATTCCTTCTTCTGTTACAGCCGCTGAAAAAAGATTGATGGCTCAATTAGTGACAGCAGAAGCAAAAGGTGAACCATATGCTGGGCAGGTAGCCGTAGCAACCGTTATATTAAACCGCGTGGATAGTTCACAATTTCCAAATACGATCAATGGGGTTATCTATCAACCACGTCAATTTACTCCTGTTAGTACAGGTTCAATTAATCAAGTACCAACAGCTTCTGCAATTCGGGCTGTAGACGAAGCGATTGCGTTTCGCGGCCAAGGACGAGGCTCACTATTCTTCTATAATCCTGCCATAGCAACAAATAATTGGAATGCAACAAGACAACATACGATTACAATCGGAAATCACGTTTTCGCAAAATAAACAAAAAAAGACTGATTAGTGTTTAACACAACACTAATTCAGTCTTTTTTTCACTTAAATCGGAAAGGTGCCCCTCCTCTTTTGATCCTAAAAGTTTACTTTATTTCAATCCCAAAAAACTTTCCACCACGACTCCCAACAACAATCATATTGTTATACACTGCTGGGGAAGATTCAATGTTTGCTCCTAAATTAATTGTATCAATAACTTTACCGGAAGACGCTTCTATAAAATAAACATTCCCTATAGAGTCACTTTGGACAAGATAAGCTTTCCCGCTCTCGTCATATACATCTACTGGAGAGGACCAGCCATAGTGTGGCATTTCCCAGCGCCAGACTTCATCTCCCGTTTCTTTCTCTAATGCAACCATGAGACCAGAGTATCGTTGCTTGTATCTGGCTATTGTATAGATGACTAAATCATCAATGTCCCCCTTCCCTATGACAGGGCTAGCTAAAACACCACCATTCACCCCTTCATAAAAAAACGCTGGATATTTCAAATGCCACACAACTTCTCCTGTTAACGCATTTATTTTCCGAATATGAGCATCTCCGTCTTTCCCAACAATGTCTACTTCTGTTCCTGAATAAAGGTAGACATTGTCACCCTTTACCTCAATACCTATTGTCGAATCTGTATCATCCAAAGGAGATAACGCAAAAAATGGACTCATAGTTGTTATATCTACACCTTGCACACTGCCGCCGTTATCAGCAAAAAAAGCAAGATTTCCATAAACCGCAACTGAGTTTTCGATGCCCTGATAATTATTCCCTTTAATTTCATATCTATATTTTATCGGGTCAGGATTTACCGAAATTTCCCCTTTCTCTAAATCAAAATGTGTGTTTAGCTTAATTTTATAAAAAATTCCGTTTTCTCCAGCACCAACTAAAGTATCTGTTAAACGATTTATAAGAGGTGAGCTATCAAAAGCTCCCCATTCACGGTACGCAAATGGATCATCCCCTTTTAAGAAGTAAAGCTCCCTATTATCAATCAAACTGAAAATCCGTTGTCCAAAAGGTGCTTTTTGAGGAATACCATCACCAACAAAAAGGAGCGGATATCCTCTAGGATCTATGGAAACACTTCCTTTTATCGGATTACCAATATAGATCGGCTCTCTCGTTTTTTCACCAGTATGTAAATCTAGAAAATAAACGTGACCATCAAGTGAACCATAAACAACTTCGACAAAGTCTACGTTTTCCTTAAAAGCACTTCCTATCTTCATGATCGCTTTCACTTCAGGTGACCATTTCACAATGCTTGGTTGTCCTGTCCAGCCAGAACCTCCACCCCATCTAGGACTTGCGCCAGTTTGAAAACTCCAGCTTTTTTCTAATTTAAAATGATCATTTCGACTAATCACTCCGAATGAGGGAGCTGTCCGTAAATGATTACCACGAAACGTTAATACCCCTTCTATCTCTGTGTATACTCTTGGAAATGATTGAATTTCTTCAGTACTGTAATTTTCTAACTTGCCCCCTTGATGTTCGAGCTCAACTTGAATTAAGGATATATCGCCTTTTTCAACTTCCAATACCTTTTGAAAGTCTAAATTCAAGTCACTTACCCAGTTTACTATTTCAATGGAGCGCCAAGTTCTATCAATCGTTTTTACCCTCGTCATTTCATCATTTTTAGAAATGGTTGTGGAACATCCAGAGGCCAATAGACCAATACATAAACTATATTTTAACAAAATTGTTTTTTTCATAATCAAACACCGTCCAATCTTCTTTCTAAAACCACATCAATCTATATGTATGGTGGAATTGATGAAAAAATAATTGGTCGATAAAATATTTGCTTATAAATGTTCTAGAAAATAAAAAAAGGCTAGATCACTCTAGCCCTAAATTTATTTACGATATAAAGGATAGTCAACTTTGGTGGGAACGAGAATAGCGATAAGGCGGACATTGTCCCCTTTGTTAGCTCCAATTGAAGCTTGACCATCTTCGTCTGCAGATATAACAATAAACTCTTTATGATTAAATTCTGTTTCATTTACAGTGCCATTACCACGAATAGCTAGCAATGCTAAACTGTACGTAGCAGGGATAGGAAAGTCTAAGCTTCCACCTGTTTTAATTTCTAGGTCAAATAGTTTTACGTCTGCTACTAGCTCTACCGGTGAACCATCACCTATGACTGTTTTTATTCGATGTCCTTCAATTTCCTTCATAGGCAACTGCTCATGAGAAAATTGGTTGTACGTTGGTTTTTGCTTTATTGCCTCGTTTACAAACGGCTCAAACCAGATCTGAAAACCTTCCATATCTGGCCCTACAAAACCTTCTTCATGTGACACTCCTGAACCCGTTTGCATAATTTGTATTCCACCAGCTCCTACCGTACTCTTCGTTCCTAGCGTGTCACCATGCTCTGCTTTACCATGAATAACATACGTAATAATTTCAAAAGCCTGATGTGGATGTAATGGAATATACCCTGCTTTTTCAGCCTTTGCCCATGACCAATAAAATAATGGCCCTACCCGCTTTACATGAGCGCCTTCACCTGGGAAACCAATCGGCTTTTGTTCTGTAATTTTTCCTCCATCAAATTGTCCAATTGCTTGTTGTTCTGGTGTATAAACGTTTATGTTCATTTATCATATTCCCTTCTATCATATTATCTTTAAATTAAATATCTTGAATTCAAGATTATTTTATAGTATTGTCACTAATTTGTCAAACAAATGAATGGCTACCTCATTATATTTTAATAGCAAAAAGAGATAACATGACCACGCTTTCACACTCATCGACATTGAATAAAACGTTGTTATATTATCCTTTACCACCTTAACTTTTTTATGGATATTGACATCATTATTCTATTCATGATAATATAATATATTTTACATTCTTATCACTCCATGTTATACTAAGAAGATAACTGTTCAGGAGGTGGCTTTATGTATTCAATAGGGGACAAGATTTTTTATCCAATGCATGGTGCCGGCGTAATTGAAGCCATTGAGGAAAAGGAAGTCTTGGGAGAAAAGCAGCTTTATTATATAATGAATCTATCTCTTGGAAAACTGCACGTGATGATACCGACAAAAAAAACCACAACGTTAGGAGTTAGAGAAATTGTCAACTCTAGCGTTATGGAAAATGTTCTAAATTTATTCTCGAGTGATGCAGAAACTGAAACATCTGTTCATCCAAACCAAAGGTATCGCAACAACATGGATAAGATGAAAACTGGCGATATCTACGAGGGTGCTCGGGTGATCCGGGATTTAAGTAGAATTAGCAAAAAGAAGTCGCTAGGAACAAGCGATAAATTAATGTTAAATAATGCGAGGCAAATTCTTATTAGTGAACTAATTCTCGTTAACAACATGGAAGAAGAACACGCAGCCGATTATTTAAATGAAGTTATAAACAAATAAGATAGAAATAAGAGTATGGTGAGCTCATGTTAGCTACCATACTCTTTTTTTGTGCACGCGTATACCAATTATTACTTATTAAATCCACCTAACATAGAAAAGAAATCTCTTAAAAACTCATAAAATAACTTCTCCGTCGGCAATAATTCACGTTCCTTTGGAATAACAACGCCTACAGAACGAGTAACTTCTGGTTCAATAACTGGAATTTTTTTTGTTAGTCTAGGATGGTTATCTATGAGCGTAATTTCTGGAATAAGAGTTACCCCTAACCCTGCTGAAACCAAGCCTTTGATTGCATCAATATCTTGGCCTTCAAAAGAAACATCAGGAAGAAAACCATTTTGCTTACAAGCATTTACCACAATATCTCGTAAAATAAATCCATTAGGGAATAATACAAATTGATCTTCACGAAGTTGACTTAACGTGATCGATCGATTTTGGGCAAGTTCATGGTTCGATGGCAATAACGCCACAAGTCTCTCTTGAAACAAGACTTCACTTATCAATTTTTTCTCATTCTTCGGCACTGGACCTAAAACAGCTAAATCGATTTCACCATTAATAACAGCATCTGTTAAATAATGGTATGTACCTTGAATTAATTTAAATTTTACTAATGGATACTTGTCTCGAAATGCTGAAATAACGGTAGGTAACGTATAATTGGCCATACTACTTGGAAAACCGATCCGGATTGTCCCCCGCTCTGGGTCTAAAAATTCTTCTACTTCACGCTTTGCATTGTCAATGACTTGGATCGCTTCTTTCATATGCTCTAAGAAAACTCGACCGATAGGGGTTAATTTTACATTTCTTCCTTCGCGTATAAATAGCTCGACACCAAGCTCTTTTTCTAAATTAAACACTTGTCGACTTACTGCTGATTGTGCAACGTGCATCACGTTTGCAGCATCCGTGACATGCTCTCTTTTCGCTACTTCAATAAAATATTGAATTTGCCTTAATTCCATAAAAATAACCTCTTCTCCGTTTCATCTAATTTCGGCATTGATTTCATCTATATTACATATTGTTTTAGATTATTTCATAATTGTATGATAGTACACAAGGAGAATGTTAGAAAATCTATCAATATTCATAAAGAATTGTCCGAATTTTGAGTAAAAATAAAACTATCTCTATCATACCAAATTCAAATATAAAAAGGAGAGATTTTTAAAATGGCAACTATTCAAGAAGTAAAACAAGATCAACTTGAAAACGCAAAAAAATATGTCAATGACGTATTTGAAAAAGTGAAACAACGTAATTCAGGGGAAAATGAATTCCACCAAGCTGTAAAAGAGGTATTTGACTCTTTAGTACCAATCCTTGCAAAAGACCCTAAATACATTCAACACAATATTCTTGAGCGCGTGGTCGAGCCTGAACGAGTAATTTCATTTAGAGTTCCTTGGGTTGATGATGAAGGAAAAGTTCAAGTTAACCGTGGCTTCCGTGTTCAATTTAATAGTGCAATTGGGCCTTACAAAGGCGGACTACGTTTTCACCCTTCAGTAAACGCTAGTATCATTAAGTTTCTAGGATTTGAACAAATCTTCAAAAACTCCCTTACTGGTCAACCAATTGGTGGAGGTAAAGGTGGATCTGACTTTGATCCTAAAGGAAAATCTGACAATGAAATTATGAATTTCTGCCAAAGCTTCATGACAGAGCTTTCGAAGTATATTGATCCTGACACAGACGTTCCAGCTGGTGATATTGGCGTAGGCGCTCGTGAGATCGGCTTCCTTTTTGGTCAATACAAACGATTACGTGGCGGTTACCCAGCAGGCGTATTAACTGGTAAAGGTTTAGGTTATGGCGGAAGTTTAGCACGTACAGAAGCTACAGGCTACGGAACGGTTTACTTCGTCCAAGAGATGCTAAAGGACCAGGGGGATAGCTTCGAAGGAAAGACAGTCGTTGTTTCCGGATCTGGAAACGTATCAATTTATGCAATTGAAAAAGCTCATGAGCTTGGAGCAAAAGTTGTTGCATGTAGTGATTCGAATGGTTATATTTATGACAAAAATGGTATTAATCTTGCCACAGTAAAACAACTTAAAGAGGTAGAACGTAAGAGAATTAGTGAATATGTAAGCTATCACCCAGAGGCTGAATATCATGAGGGTTGCTCTAACATTTGGTTAACTCCTTGTGACATCGCTCTTCCGTGTGCAACTCAAAATGAAATTGATGATATTTCAGCAAAACTTTTAGTTGCTAATGGTGTAAAAGCCGTTGGTGAAGGTGCGAATATGCCATCATCTCTTGAAGCAATTGACGTATTCTTAAAGAATAAAGTTCTTTTTGGCCCAGCTAAGGCTGCCAATGCAGGTGGTGTTGCAGTTTCAGCTCTTGAAATGGCACAAAACAGTATGAGACTTGCTTGGTCGTTTGAGGAAGTTGATGCGAAGCTCCATGAAATTATGAAAAATATTTACCGCAGCAGTGTTCAAGCAGCTGCAGAATTTGGCCAACCAGGAAATTTAGTTGTCGGTTCTAACATTGCAGGCTTTAAAAAAGTTGCAGATGCAATGATTGCTCATGGTGTTATTTAATCTTGATTGTGCAATTTACAACATTACAGCGTTAAAAGAAGACAGTCATTGCGACAGTCTTCTTTTTTGACTTATAAGAAAGTATAACTTTTTAAGTTGTCTAGCTCCGAGCGCCAGCGGCTCGAGGTCAAATAACCTGCCAGATAAAAAAGTGAAAAAGCGCACTTTTTTCCTGTCAGAACATTTGCTTTTCGCCACTAGTCGGGCGCTCTGCGCTTTTCTATTTAACGAGCTTTAATAAACATTTGAACCCACGCACCGTGGTAAAAACCAACACCAATCGTATCGTATTGACCATTTAGGATATTAGCTCGATGTCCTGCGGAGTTCATCCAAGAGTTCATAACAGCCTCAGGTGTTTTTTGTCCTTTGGCAATGTTCTCTCCAGCTGTTTGATAGCTAATACCAAAAGTTCTTAACATATCAAACGGTGAGCCATAGTTAGGGCTATTATGTGAGAAATAGTTTGACTTAATCATGTCCTCAGCTTTCTTATGTGCAACATTTTTCACATCTGCTCTATGTGTAAGTGGACTCAATCCGGCTTTACGTCTTTCTTGATTTACTAATGAAACAACTTGATCTTCAAATGTACTTGAATGTTCAGCCGATGCTTTTAAACGGATAACTTCTCCTACATGCATATTTGTAGGAACAATCTCAGGATTTAATCTCATTAACTCTTTGTAATCAAGACCATATCGCTTGGCAATAAACCAAAAAGTGTCTCCACGTGAAACTTTATAATGCTCAAACGGTGGTTCTTTAAAAAATTGAATATTTTGAGCATGAGAGGCAACAGGAAGACAGAATGTGAATAGTAACACTGCTAATAAAATTCTTTTTATCATCGGAATCCTCCATATTTTTTTATTGAAAGAAACTGTTTTTCTTCCAATAGTAGTGTTTGACTCCTTCCCACTATTCTATGTGTAGAAATATTTGATAATTAATTAGTTCCCAAACGTAAATACTCCAACAACAGGGAAATGATCGGACACATCATTCTTTTGAACAGTTACACGTTCAACATTTAAATGAGGACTATGAAAAATATAATCAATTTGCCAATCTTTTTTATAAAAAGTTTGTAGTGGTATTCCTTCGTTACTTTTAGTTAAAAATCTTCCCCACATTTCGTATTCATTCATTTTCGGTGTAGAATTTAGGTCACCGGTTAAAATAATCGGATTATTTAATTCTCCTAGATATCTTTTTATTACATGCATCGCTTGAATACGTTCTTCTTTATTTAAACCTAGATGAGTATTAATGACATACACTTCTTTCATATCACAAAGAAGAATTTTTGCGATAACCGCAGCTCGATTCTCCCCCTTGTTCATAAAAGGAATAACATCAGTTTCAACAATAGGAAATTTTGATAAAATAACATTTCCATAATATAAACCTGGGTATGATAATGAAGGGAAATAAAGTACATTCATCTCTAATTCAGTGGCTAACCGTTGAACTTGATCAAAAAAATGAGAACGAACACTATAACGCTCTACCTCTTGTAATGAGATAATATCCGCATTTAAATCTTTCAAAGAAGCAATTGTGCGATCTAGATTAACTTTCCCATCTAATCCTTTTCCAAAGCGAATATTATAAGTAACGACAGTTAGCTCACCCGAAAAATTGTAGTTCATGTTACTTTCCCATGTATAAACTGACTTCATTTGTTCATGGAAATACACTCCACTACCTAGTAGAATAATTGTCGCAACAACTGCGAGCCAACAGCGAATTCTCATAAAAACGCCCCTTTTCTAAGTATTCATTACTTTCATTATAATAGAATAGTTAGAAAATTCAGTGTGTAAAATATTCCAATTAGTTCTGACTAAGATCTCATGCAACCGAAATCTATCTCTAGGCTAATATAGATTGGATTAGGGAGCTAAAACTTTAAATAAATGAAGCATCTACGAGGAGGTCTTTACGGACATACGTTCCGTTATTTTAGTAAAAATGGTCTTTTTCTAAATTTATCGGACATACGTTCCGCTATTTTAGCAAAAAGTCGTTATTTTTTTACTAAATGATATAAATAACGGAACCTATGTCCTATAAAATCAAAAAGTGACAATATTTCTTGAAATAACGGAACTCATGTCCGATAAAAATTACCTTATTACACTTTGTTTTCCCCACTAAGTTACCTAGTCTTCTTCGCTCTTCCCACTTTGCACTATTATAAATATCCCTAAAGAAGCTGACGAAAAAGCACTTCTCTCTCTTTGAGAGAACCCTCTTTAGTTAGTCTTAAAAAAGCTGGGTCAAGCAGCTTTTGAAAAACTTCCTTACGAACGGTTAAATCAGTAATTTCTTCTTGAATTTTTGTACGACAGTCAGTTAAAAACTCTAAATAAGCATCATAAGAATCGTCATACTCCCTAGAAAGCTCTGCAACGATCTTTTTTGCTAAACCTGGACTTGCCCCTCCGGTAGAAACAGAAATGACTAACTTGCCCCTTCTTAGTGTCGATGGAACTATGAAATTGCTTCTAGCCGGGTCATCAACGATGTTTATTAATTGTTGCTCATTACAAGCTTCGGAAACTTGTCTGTTCACATGTTGTACATTCGTAGCCGCAACAATAAGAAATGCTTTTGAAAGATCTTCTTCGGAAAAACACTTCTTTTTCCATTTCACTTGCCCTTCAGTAACAAAGCGTTGAATTCCAGCGTTAATTTCCGGACTAATAACTGTTATATCTGCCTCTGCCTCAAGAAGTTTCCTAAGTTTTCGTTCAGCGATAAAGCCACCACCAACGATTACCACTTGTTTATTTTTTAAATTAAGACTGATAGGATAGTGCCTCACCATAACACCTCTTATATATTTTCTCGATAATCACGACATTTTTTTATCCAATTATCAACTAAATCAAGACAAGATGCAAAATGGATGTGAGTGTAACCAGCAATTAAATTGTTTGACATATATCCTTCTTTCAACGTTCCAGCAAAGCCACTAGTATAGTAAGCAAATGGGAAATCTCCTTTAGGATGGTATGTGGAGTAATGAAACTCATGACCTCGTGCTTTAGTATTTTCGGAAAATAAGAAGTTACCTTTCTGTCCAGTTATTTCCCGATAACCTAAAGCAACTAATCTTTTTTGCATTTTTACAAACCCTGGAATCACTGCCACCATTTCAAAATTTTGTTCCTATGTTGTTTCTATTCCTTCTGTTAAATACATAAAACCACCACATTCAGCAAACGTTGGTAATCCATTTTCAATCGCATGCCTAATGGACTGTTTCACATCTCTATTTTCAGCTAACCCATGAACAAATTCTTCAGGAAATCCGCCACCTATATATAAGCCGTCGACATCTGCTGGAAGTAATTCTCCTTCTAATGGAGAGAAATAAACTAGCTCGGCACCTTTATGGTTGAGGATTTCTAAATTTTCGGGATAGTAAAAATTAAAGGCTTGATCTTTAGCAACAGCTATTTTGACAGTTGACTCTTGTTTATTAACATAAATCGATGGAATAGCCTCCAACCGCTCTGCTTCTGAAAGTTTAGTTAGTAAATCTAAATTTACCGTTTCAGCAACTAACATACCTAACTTATCAAAAAAATCAGCTAGTTCTCCCCGCTCTATTGAAGGAATTAACCCTAAATGTCGTTCTGGGATCACTATGTCGAGTTCCTTTTTTAAATAACCGACAACTGGAATATGACACTCTTGTTCGATAGCTGTTTTTACGAGCATGAAATGCCCTTCGCTTCCTACTTGATTAGCGATGACACCTACTATGTTTGCTTCACCGCTAAGACATTGAAAGCCTTTGACAATGGCAGCGGCACTGCGGGCCATACTGTAGCAGTCAACAACCAAAATGACAGGGCTTTTCGTCATTACACTAATTTCTGCAGTACTACCAACATTTGACTCGGGGTCTTTTCCATCGAGAAAACCCATAACCCCTTCAATAATACTTATATCAGCATCTTGGCTGCCGTGAAGAAAAATTTCCTTAAGCTTTTCTTCATCAAGCATCCAACTATCTAGGTTTCTAGAAGGCCTACCCGTAACAGCAGTATGATAAGATGGATCAATATAATCAGGTCCACACTTAAAACCTTGAACACAAAGTCCTCTTTTTTTCAATGCTGCCATTAAACCAATCGTTAACGTTGTTTTTCCAACTCCACTACCTGTACCTGCAATGACTAGTCTATTTTGACTCACTGCTTTCACCCCTCATTGCTCTAGTAAAATTGTATGGAAGTTCTTCGACAATTCGCCCCTGTCTACCTGTAGTCGTTTTTGACATTGTTAGAGAATTCAATATTGCTTCTTCTGTTACTTCAGCTACAGCTTGAAACAATTGATTGTAAACCAAAGTATCTTCTCTTAACTCTTGTTTCGTCAAAATTACGTGTTCTGTAGTGTGGTCAATTGTAATCGCTGTAGAAAAAGCGATAACAATATCTCCACTCCCATGACTGACGTGACTACCCGTTCTTCCTAAACCAATCGTCGCTCGTTTTGCAATCCGTTTTAGCCCGCGATCACTTAACGGTGCGTCCGTAGCTAGAACGATCATGATTGAACCATCTGTCATATACTCCGGTTCTGGTTTTGAGTTTTCATACTGCCAGTGCCGAAACTCTTCGCGCTTGCCAAAGTTGGAAAGAACAAGAC
This sequence comes from Anaerobacillus isosaccharinicus, assembly GCF_001866075.3. Lineage (GTDB taxonomy): Bacteria > Bacillota > Bacilli > Bacillales > Anaerobacillaceae > Anaerobacillus > Anaerobacillus isosaccharinicus. Next base: position 4,668,850 of record NZ_CP063356.1, read on the forward strand.
ATCCAACCGTAAAGCTTCCAGATCCAATTTTAACAGTTCTCGAAGAACTACCAATCCCACCTTTGTAGCCAAAACAAACCATCCCCGTACCAGCACCTACTGCACCTTCTTCAACTTGATTTTTATTTGCTTTTACTATCGCTTCGATTGCATGTCTAGGTTTGATCGGTAATAATCGAATTGAATTAAGATAGCTATCGTTACACTCACCAACAACAATATTAATTGTTCCTGTCGTATCACCGATTTCTGGATTTTGTTTAAGCATATATTCAAGCGTTCCTTGTGTAGTAGCCGGAACACCGAACGTATTGGTTAGCATGATGGGCGATTCAATTTGCCCTAGTTCATCAAGCTGAATTAACCCCGTTGTCTTACCAAACCCATTAATCACGTAGGAAGCTGCTATTACTTTTTCACGAAAGAGATTGCGTCCATGCGGTAAAATAGCAGTTACCCCAGTTCGAACCGTTTCACAACCTTCTAGATCTTCAATCAACGTGACATGTCCAACTAATACTCCCTCTACATCTGTAATACAATTTTTCTTGCCTGTTGGCAATTTGCCAACCTCTATCCCTAACTCTCTTAATTTACGTCGCTTCACATTACATCGACACCTTCCTGATTGTGCTCTAGCATTTCACCATATCAACATGGGGAATTCCATCTTCTAAATAAACTTCTGAAATAGATGTAAATCCAAACGATTGATAGAAGTGTCGTAAATGGTCTTGTGCTTGAATTTTTATCTTTGTTTCTTTTAACTCTTCTTCTACAAAGGCTATTGCATTCTTCATTAAAAGAGATGCAATTCCACTGCGGCGATACTTTTCCTTTACGATTACTCGTCCAATTGATACTTCTTCATACTTTAAGCCTTTAGGTAAAATTCTACAATATGCTCTTATTTCTCCTTCTTCTTGTAGAAACAAATGAAATGAGTTCTGGTCTAAATCATCAAGTTCTGGATACGGACAGTTTTGTTCCACGACGAAGATATTAATTCGTTCTTTAATGATCGTATATAATTGATTTTTAGTTAATTCATCAAAAGTTTTTAATTGCCAAGACAATGGTTTGTCCTCCTCCAAATTTGTTAAAAACAGCCTCCAAACGGAGACTGTTTAGATTGCGTCATTTTTTAACTGACCATGATAAAGTTCGTAATAAAAGCCTTTGCTTTTTAATAACGCATTGTGACTTCCCTTTTCAATAATACAGCCTTCATCTAAAACAATGATTTGATTCGCTTGTTGGATCGTATTTAAACGGTGAGCAATTACAAAGCTCGTTCGGCCTTCCATCAATCTTGCAAGAGCTTCTTGAATTTTAATTTCAGTAACTGTATCAATACTACTCGTTGCCTCATCTAAAACTAATAGCTTTGGACGTGCCAATATCGCCCTGGCAATTGAAAGAAGTTGCTTTTGCCCTTGACTAATTCCACCACCATCCTGTATAAGGACAGTGTCATAGCCTTTTGGAAGCTTCATAATGAATGAATGGGCGTTAGCCAGTTTCGCTGACTCTATCACCTCTTCATCAGTAGCTTCTAGCTTCCCATAACGAATATTCTCCCGAATTGTTCCTTCAAATAAAAAAGGATCTTGGAGAACAAAGCCCATATGTTGCCTCAGACTTTCCCGACTAACATTAGCCATGTCTATCCCATCTATCATAATTGTACCTTGATCAGGATCATAAAAACGGCTAAGCAGATTAATTATTGTAGTCTTCCCAGCACCTGTAGGCCCAACAAATGCTACAGTTTCTCCACTACTTGCTTTAAAAGATACATCGTAAATAGTTTGGCCATCTTTTTCATAAGAAAAGGAAACATCTCTAAACTCAACTTCGCCACTGACTTCCTCAAGCTCTATGAAATCCTGCTTCTCTTCTTCTTTGTCTTCGTCCATTACTTCGAAAACACGTTCAGCTCCGGAAACTGCAGAGAGAAGGGTATTATATTGATTTGATAAATCATTTAGTGGCCGAGTAAATTGTCTTGAATATTGAGTAAAGGTCACGATAATACCAATTGAAACTAGATCGTTTAAAGCAAGAACGCCACCTGCTAAGGCAATAATCGCAAAGCTTAAATTGTTCAAGACATTCATTAACTTCGGAATAAAGCCAGAATAGGTTTGAGCCCAGTATCCAGATTTTTTTAATTGTTCATTTTTCTCCATAAATTGCCTAGTAACTTTTTCTTCTTGAGAAAATGTTTTTACAACACTTTGACCTGATATCGTTTCTTCAATAAACCCATTCAGCGATCCAAGATTTTTTTGTTGCTCACGAAAATATTTTTGCGTTCTTGTTGTGATCCACTTCATACCTAAATATAGTAGCGGAATAATCGTTAACGTAATAAGAGTTAACAACGGACTCAGATAAATCATAAACGCTATTGTACCTACAAGCGTAAGGACACCAGAAAAAATTTGTATTACAGAGCTATTTAATGTACGACTAACATTTTCCATATCATTTGTTAATCTACTCATTAATTCACCGTGCTGTTTATTGTCAAAATAACGAATTGACAGGCTATGAAGATGACGAAATAAATGCCTACGCATTTTGTACACTGTATTTTGAGCGATGCTAATCATTAACGAATTATGAAGCCAAATCGCAATCGAGTTAAGGACATAAATACTACCCAGAAAAACTAGCAACAGTAAAAGCCCATCAATATTTCGAGTAACTATATATTTGTCAACAGCCACACCAATTAAATAAGGCCCTAATAAGGATAATACTACGCTTATTGCAACTAAGAATAACACAAAGCTCATTACTGCTTTTTTTTCAGATAAATAAATCCATATTCGCTTGATTGTGCGCCAAATATCTTTTGTTTTTGGTGGCGGTCCATTTTTATTAAAATGGGGGTGCTTAGCCATTACTTGCCACCTCCTGATGATGTTGAGAATCATATATTTTTTGATATAATTCGCTTCGATGTAGAAGGGTGTGATGATCACCTAGATCAACGATACATCCATCCTCAAGCAGTATTATTTTATCAGCTACCATAACTGTACTAATTTTTTGAGTAATAATGAAAGTCGTACACGAGAGTTCTTTAATTGCCTCTAAAATTTTCCCTTCAGTTTGTAAATCTAAGGCTGAGGTACTATCATCTAACAGTAAAATTTTCGGTTTGCGTATTAGAGCTCTAGCTATTGATAAGCGCTGTTTTTGCCCCCCTGAAAGATTAACACCCTTTTGGCCAATAACTGTATCGTATTTGTTCGGTAGGTTTTCGATCGTGCCATGAATTTGCGCTGCTTTTGCAGCTTCAATGACTTCATCTATTGTTGCATCCTCTTTTCCCCAGCAAATATTCTCATGGATTGTACCAGAAAAAAGTCGAGATTCTTGAGGAACATAACCAATTTGTTTCCGTAAAGATGTCAGTTTCAACCTTTTAATATCGTGATTATCGATCGTAACAGCGCCACTTGTTGGATCGTAAAGTCTAGGGATTAGCTGAAACAGCGATGTTTTTCCTGAACCGGTTGCTCCAAGGATCGCCACTGTTTCTCCTTGCTTTACTTTGAACGTCAAATCTTTTAATACTTCTACTTGTGTATCTGGATAATGAAATGAGACTTTATGGAATTCCACACTTCCTTGGAATTGGTCTTTATGTAATGGTAACCCTTCACCATCGAGCAGATCCACATCCGCTTCCAATACCTCAACGATCCGACTAGAGGATGCTTTCGCCCTTGCAAGGTTCATTAAAATAAATGAAAAAACGGAAAAGGCAAACATAATTCTCGTTGCATAGTTAACTAAGGCAACAATTTCACCTATATTCGCTTCACCTGAAGTTACTTGAAAACTTCCAAACCATAAGATAAATAAAATACTTATGTTCATGACTAATAACAAAACTGGCATCGTCAATTCAATTAGCCTAAGAGCACCAATCGTATTATCCTTTAATTCTTGACTAGCCTTTGCAAAACGATTTTGCTCATGGGTTTTTCGTAAAAAAGCTTTTATTAAGCGCATACCCGCTAGATTTTCTCGCATGACACTATTAACAGCATCTAACTTTTCCTGAACCTTGCGAAACAACGTTACTCCACGTCCCATTAACCAAACCATGAACAAAAATAACAACGGCATTGTCACAACTAATATAAGTGCAAGCTTCCAATTAACGATTAATGCCATAATTACTCCACCAATAACTAGTAACGGAGCTCTCGCCATAATGCGTAAACCCATAAAGACTAAACCTTGAATTTGACTTACATCATTAGTTAACCTTGTAATTAGCGATGATGTTGGAAATCTGTTTAAATTAGCAAAGGAAAAGGATTGAACTTTATCGAACAAACTCTTTCTTACATCATATCCAAAGCCTTGACTAACATGGGCAGCATAAAATGAATTAATGATCCCCGCTCCAAAACCGACAAACGATAAACCCATCATAATACCACCCCAAATAAGCACAACGGAGAGGTCATTTTTCAAAATTCCATCATCAATAATTTTCGCCATTAATAGCGGGTGCCAAAGCTCAACAAATAATTCCACCAGCATTAGGAATAAAGCAATATAGACCGGCTTTTTATAAGCTCTTAAAAAAGATAATACTTTTAACATACAGCCCCCCAAAGACGTTCTTCGATGTAAAACTCTTCTTATTTATGTATACTGTTTAGTTAAGTTTAATTCTAATGGAAGAAATATTCAATTAATATCATTGATTAGTTTAGAGAGTATGAAATGGAAAGTGTAGAATTTAGAATGTTGAGTTCTAGAGGAAATGCTATAATTCAAACATCTTAATTTTATTAATTTTCTAAAAAAAGAATTACTTTCAATATCTATGTTAACTAGCGACAGACCTTGTCCTTGATCTAATACACTTACTTCATCAAAATCAAAACAATATCAACACGTACGAAAAGGCCCCAATTAAGGGACCTTAGACATCATTGAAACTCTTTCACAATTCTACATTCTACATTCCTATGACGGATCAAAACCCTCCATCGAATCCATGTTATTTTCAATTAACTCAATAATTGCACCCGCTTCTTCTTTACTAAAAATGAAGTTTGTTTCATCTTCAATCGTTTCATCATCTTCGGTATAAATTCGATTTATGCGGTGAAGGATACCATCGCCAGTTTCTTTAATAACCCCAAATTTATAAGTGACTTCAACCTCATCTAAGTATGAATAGGCTAAGACTTCTGGTGTTGTCCATTCTACATCTACGACTACATCGTATTCGCCACCATCTGTATAAACTTGGTTTTCATCCTCATCATCAAACAGATCCTCATTTTCTTCGTCCTCTTCGATTTCCTCAACTTCAGTATCCATAAATTCATGAAATACCTCATGAATTGCATCAAGAATTTCTTCAATATCAGGGAGGATTTGCCTGTATGTTTCTCCCATTGTTAGATCAAATTCTTCTATATAAAATTCCTCATTATGGGGATCAAAAAACAAAGTACAGAAAACTTCTCGATCATCTTCCTCAAACTCCACATAAAATTCAATCTTTGGATGTTTAGCAGCTCTGTCAATTCGCATATGTCCTATTTCATCATAATCTTCACAAATAGACTCTAAGTAATCCTGCATCTCGCTACTAACTCGATCAAACCATTCTAAAGACATTTACACATCCCATCCTTTCAGTATATTACATGTTTATTATGCCTATCTTTGTAATTATTGAACATACCACATTTATCCATTTTCCAAGGATTAAACTATTGACTTCCAAAAATAATTCGTTTACCCCCATTTCCTCATCTCCCAACCAGGGACGGATTCCTCAACCAAATAAAAGCCCGTTCCTAATAATCGGACGGGCCATTTTTATCTATCCATTATTTCATCCCGATCTACCCTTCTAAGCAACCCCATAAATCCTCTAATGAAAATACAGATAACCATTTCACTAATAACCGTCATTAAGATATTCCACTTCTTAAATCTCAGTAACTTTGTTTTTTTCAAAATAAATAGTTCTGTGATAGAAAGTGGAATGATAAATAGGATAACTTTGTTAATCCAGCCCTTAAAACTACAATTTTTAGTGACTTGATAATAGAAGACACAAGCCCATGGAAATAGTAAATAGTCAAAAAGGATGGACGTCTTGAACGTTTTTGGGAAGTATCTGATTGGGTAACTTAAATACCTTCTATTAACAACCATTTGATCTGTAAAGCTAGAGATTGTTGCCTTTAACAAAAAAACGATTACCAACTCTTTGTAAGGGGGTTTTCTAAACGAATAAGCAGTTGCACAAATACCGAACAGTGTGAAAAAGATTAAAATTACCCTCTCTTTCAAAGTCAATCACCTCAACTAAAGTTTCCCCCAAAAGGTAACTTTACATGTATCAAACTCTCACTTTCACCAACCTTGAGGTAAATACGGTTCTACACGTTTTTGATGGAAGAATGTGAATTTCCCTCTCGTTACTATTTACATGGTAGCCTCCTTAAAGAAAAGTGGACTAACTAATCCTTTCGACGCCATGTAACTTAATCCCAATACTCATTAACGCATTCACACTCCGATGAATAAGATATCAAAAAATCATTTTCAAGGAGTTGGCAAGAGTGAATCAACATCCTTATTTTAATAAAGGATTAGCTTTGAATTTACTGGATATGTGTAAGTTAACTTACGAACAGTATTTGAATAATGGTCACTTTAAAGTACCTTATGGCGTGAAACTCGTAAAATCTTTCAAAGGTATTGCTTTTGAAAAAAAAGAGTGGTTTGGCTTTATTTTAGAAACGTGGGATTGTGTTGTAATCGCTTTCCGCGGGACTGATTCCGAGCCAGACTGGATAGCTGACGCAGAGGCATTTCAGGAAATTTTTCCTTATTCAGAAGAATGTGGTTTCGTTCATCATGGTTTCTTATCTATATATAAATCATGCCGTGATGAAATATTTAAAACTTACGAAAGAATACCTTCATACAAAAGACTTTACATCACCGGACACAGTTTAGGAGCAGCTTTAGCAACCTTACACGCTTTCGATGTTGCTGTAAACGGTCACTTTCACAAAATTACGATGTACAACTACGGGAGTCCACGCGTTGGAAATCCTGAATTTGCAAGCCGATACAGCAGGACAGTTCGTGACAGTATCAGATTTGTTAACAGCAGTGACATCATTCCAATGCTTCCACCACAAAAAATACACTGTCCTTTCACTAAAAAGTATTGGAATTATCAACATGTTCCTAAACAAGTAAAATTCTCAATTCAAGCTGGGTCAATTCAAAAAAACCATGCACTCTCCACATATAAAAAAGGAATCGAAAAAAGTGAAATGTAGAAGACTGCCCTCGAAATCTAGCAAGCTACAAATTTTTCTTAAAGTTGAACAGTTGCTCTTTAGAACATTCCTCCAATATAAAGACGAAACCGAGCTAGATTGTTACTCTGGCTCGGTTTTCCCATTATTTTTTTTGTAACCCAACAACTAATTCAATATCTGCAAATGTAAATTTAAAGTAAGACGTCCCATCACTAAAAGAAACTGCCTCAACTAAACGTTGTACTTCTAAATCAATATCAAAACCTTTATCAACTTCGTTAACGATAAAGATACCATTGTGTAGATTTAAATACTCTAAAACTGCGGATATACATAGTTCATCGATTTCTGTTAGTACTTCTTCGGCAAAAATAGATGCAAGCTTGATAAAAGCTTGTTCATTTAACATGAAATATGTATCAAGACTGTATTCACCAACAATTTTTTGATTTGCTGTTAATGGATAGCCAGTTGGCAACTCCTTTAACTCTTCAACAAATGTTTTTTCATGTAAGTGTCTTTCTATGTTTTTTACTAACAATACGATATATTCTTCGATCGTTGAATTCTTCAACTGTAAGCTGTTGGAAATGATTTTTTCTATGTTATCACTTGTTAATTCTTGAAGGTCTTCATTTGTTAAACCATTTTCATTTTTATAATTAAACAAATGCTTACTAATTTGTTCCATCGTTAATATGTTTTTATCTAATAAAATTTGACTTATTAATAGATAGCTCGTTTTTTGTCCTGTTAATAATTCTTCAAGTTTATCGATATTTAAGTAACCTTTTTCTATGGCAATTTCACCAAACCTTTTATCGGTTGCCATTTGCGCTTCATTAACTTCTTCAATTTGCTCGAGTGTCATAAATCCTTTATTTAAAGCTAATATCCCTAATTTAACATGACTACTTTTTTCCTCTTGGAAAACCTCATTTAACTGTTGACTAGTGATAATCCCTTTGTTTAGTAGGAAATTACCAAAAAATTTACTGAACATATGTAGATTATTCCCCTTTCACTCTCTGTAAGATCGTTTTTAACACGTTAACGTCTACAGGCTTTTGCATGAAATCAAAGACACCTAGTTTAACAGCTTCTTTTACATGTTTCGAAGTCCCTACAGATGTTACCATAACAACATTAATATCTTTCATTCGATCATCTTTTTTAATTTCTTCTAATGCTTCGATACCAGTTTTATTTGGCATTACAATATCTAAGAAAAGTACATCAATTTCACTCGTACCTTTTAATTTTTCTACTATTTCAGCACCATCACTAGCTTCAAGAACAACGGTTACCCCAAGGTCCTCTAAGCTCCCTCTTAATTTCTTTCTCACTAACATAGAATCGTCACATACTGCTACTCTTAAACTATTCATAATTCCCCTCCAGAAAAAATATCATGATTGTGAGCTATTTTCACATAAGTTTACTATATTCTAACTACCCAACTAAAGCCATGCATTTTAGTTGGTAAATGCAACTTTATATCTATATTTCTATAAAAATATTTATTTTCCTTTACCAACTATTATGATTATACAAAATTTTCATCTATAATTATATTATATTTATTAAAAATGAAGAAAACTTCTAAAAAAAGAGAGAGTTACAAACATAACCTCCTAAAAATTTATTCCTAATTTTCTGAGACTTTTTTTTACTTTTTCTAATACATCGGGTAACTTACTTCTAGGGATCACTCCATCCTCGACTAAATACCCAGGGGAAATAGCACCCAAAGCACCAAAACCAGTTTTTCGACTAGCCCACCATTTACTGCGTTCTTCCTCAGATTCAGCCACTCTAACATCCCTTACGTTTCTTGCAAAACAAACATCTAATACTTGGTTAATTTGATCAGGGCTTCCTGCTCCTACTAAACTGAAAGGTTTATCTTAAACGGATGTTTTTCTATTTTCCGTTTTATTTGTAATCTACAAGTAAAGAAGTCAATCATCCTCTGCTTTAACACTGGATGACTGACTTCTTTTTTGTAAATACTTTACTTATCATGAAAGTAAGGAGCTTTTATCATGCCTGAACTACCCGAAATGGAAACTTACAAACGATTATTAGCTGACAAAATAAAAGGTCAAGCGATTACAAACGTTGAAATTAATCGAGAAAAGTCAATTAATGTCCCGTCCTCTTTATTTATACAAGAAGTAAAAAACACATCAATTGTTGCAGTAGAAAGACGGGCGAAGCATCTCATTTTGAAGCTTAGCTCTGGTAAAAGTTTAGTTCTTCATTTAATGCTTGGTGGTTGGCTCTATTTTGGAAATGATGTTGATAGCCCTGGTCGAACAAAACAAATTATCCTCACTGTACCAAACGGAAATTTATATTTTATTGGACTACGACTTGGCTATTTACACTTATTAAATGATAAAGAACTAAACGAGGCTTTTACCAAGCTTGGACCAGAACCGCTAGAAGCAAGTTTTACTTTACAATCGTTCCAACAGCTAACAAATTCACGTAGAGGCTTATTAAAAACAACGTTAGTAAATCAATCATTCATTGCAGGTATTGGGAACTGTTATTCTGACGAAATTTGCTTCGACGCAGGTTTACTACCAACAAGAAAAATGAACGAATTAGCTGAAGTAGAAAAAACGAAGTTATACTATGGAATCATTTCAGCACTAAACCGTGGAATTAATCAGGGCGGGTACATGGATGATCCATTTTTTCAAGGTGATACATTGACAGGAAACTACCAAACACTTGTTTATGACCGTGAAGGTGAACCGTGCTTACGATGTAAATCGAAAATTTTTCTTGAAATGATTTCTTCTAAAAAGACATTTTACTGTCCTAATTGTCAGCAATAGAAATTTGAGGTGAGATGATGTACGTAGGAAGTCATGTTAGTATTCGAAATGGGTATGAACAAGCTGCCAAAACAGCTAAAGAAATCGGTGCAAATGCCTTTCAATACTTTCCAAAAAATCCACGGAGTATCACGGTAAAAAAATTTGATACACACTCTGCTAAAAATTGCGCAGAATTCTGCCATGAACATGATATCGTGTCAATTGCACACACACCTTACCCAACTAAACTTATTCCAGAAAACGAAATGCTCAAAGTGAAAATCTCCCAATCAATTTTAAATGACTTAGAGATTGCTGATATGTGTGGTTCTATTGGAATTGTCGTTCATTTTGGAACGATGAAAGGTGAAGCAAATCTCGAGGGTTATAAAATCATGATCGATATTTTAAATACAGTCCTAGAAGAATGGGAGGGTAAAGCATTACTCCTGATTGAAAACAATGCCGGCGCAGGTACAAATATGGGCATTACCCTAGAGGAAATGGTGCAAGTGCGCAAGCTGACACGCTATCCTGAGAAAATAGGCTTTTGCTTTGATACCTGTCATGCTTACGCTAGTGGGTTGTGGAACGGTGAGAATTGGCAGAAAGTTGCTGAAAGAGGTGTCGAGCTCGAATACTTTCAACATTTAAAAGCCATTCACTTAAACAATTCAAAATACCCAACCGGAAAACGAAAAGATCGTCATGCAAATATAAGAGACGGCTACGTTACCGAGTTACAATGGCGAAGTTTCCTTGGCTCAACAGTTATTCAAGGTATCCCACTCATCTTAGAAACCCCTAATGATGAAAATTATACTCACCAACAGGAAATACAAATTCTTAAACAGTGGCTTAGCCAATTATAAGGACTAGTCAGTTGAAATTAACAACGCCCACATTGGTCGTTATCTTACTATTGCAAGTAAGTGTTACCTAACAACAAGTACCTTTTTTAGGAACGCTTGTGCACTAATCCTCAATACATAATTTTACATAAAAAAGACAAGGAAAAATTTAATATTAAAGTATTTCCTTATCAATAGATCTGCTATAATCAAAGCAAGTGATAATCATTTTCAATTAAAACGAAACGTCGAGGTGATCCATACATGAAAAAAGTGTATTTCTGTGAAGAGAATGCCTTTCAAACAAAAAAAGTGTATAAAAAATTAAAATCCCTTGATTTAAATATAAAAATTAAACGTAAAGGCTGTATCGGTGAATGCAAGACTTGTAAGCATGGCCCTTTTTCAGTCGTGAATGATAAAGTAATTAAATGTGATACCGCTGAAGAACTTTATAAAAAACTTTACAAAAAAGTGAATTAACCGTTATAAGTATAAAAGTTTCTCGCATATTAGCTTGTCCATTTAATCTTCACATGGTAACATTTAAAAAAATCATCACGAAAGGAGCTAAAATGAGAAATGGAACCAACTATTTTAGCCCATATTATTCTTGGTAGTATATTAACTGGAAGTATCATCATTACTGTTTTCTTTCTATTAAGAATGTTATTTGCCCCTAGTACACAAAAAGCAATTTTCAGTGCACGTTTACGTAAATCTGCCATCATTACCGTAATCCTATTCATTAGCTACATGGGCTGGATTTTCATAAAGAAAATGCTCTTCTAAACAAAAAAATCAGTCTCTTTGTCAATTCGACATAGAGACTGATTTTTTTATCCTTGTATTAGGTAGTAAGATATTAGCGACAAGAACATTAACACCCATATATAAAGCCATGTTTTTGAAATATCGTATTTTTCCACATTTTCCTGTTTTAATGGTACGCTATTTTGTTTATGAAACTTCATATAAATAGTTGTAATAATGATCCCAATGAAACTCACTAATTGAACTAGTGTAATTGGACCAAAAACTAAGGGCACATCAAGTGAAATTTGCACAATACCTTTTATTAAAAACAAGCCGACGATAGACTGTAAAATCACTTGCCCATGGTATGCCTTACTCTTTAGCCTTAACCATAGGTAGCCAAACAATATATAACATAATAAAAACTCATAGGCTTGTGTTGGGTGATATGTATTCCCTTCTATTTTTAGTGTCCATAGTGCGTCTCTAGCGATTGGCAGCCCGTACACTTCGCTTCCGATTCGACTTATTCCAAGAGCTAATATAAGAAAAGGAGCTAAACGATCTAAAGTTTGCCATGGTGCTATGCCCTTCTTTTTCAGATAAAGATACCCAACTACTAAGCCAGTCGCAAGCCCGCCATAAAGGGAAAACCCTCCATCCTTGAAGTAAAAACCTTCTGATGAATGATAAAAATACTGAAGGAGTTTGTTAGCAATTACATAAATAATCCTTGAGCCTATTAATCCAGCTAGTATTGAAATAAAAATGCCTATTACGACTGTCTTTAACTCATCCCCGGAAACTTTCATAACATTTAAAAAGAAATAACACCCAATTAAAGCTCCAATAACGCCCATTATTATTATCGAAAAACCCAAATCCGGTACGAAACTAAACATTACTTTCATCTTTTTGCTCCAATCCATATGTTTAATAAATTCATCAAACAATAAAATTATGAAAAATTAATGAAGAAAGTGTGAATTCTCTCGAATAATATCACTTTTATTTTAAAGTGGATAGTTAAAAAATAAATATGGTTAGAACATAAGAAAAACCCTTAATCAATAAGGGTTTCTCAAACACTTTAGTTAACTGATAGCTGAGCTTGTTGCAAGTAAAATTTTCTAGCCTGCCTTGGAATAAAGCGCCGTATTTCAATTTCACTAAATCCAGCTAAAAGTCGTTTTTCATCGATGATGATTGGACTTCGTAAAAAACAAGGGTTTTCACTAATAAATGTAAATAATTTTTGAATTGACAGTGTTTCTAAATCTAACCCTAGCTTCTTAAATATTTGTGATCTTGTCGAAATGATTTCGTCAACGCCATCCTCTGTCTTTCCTACCATCGCTTTTATTTCAGAAATGGTCGGTCTATGCGTTAACATATTTCTTTCTACAAACTCAATATTATGCTCTCTTAACCATGCCTTTGCCTTTCTAGATGAAGTACAACTTGGAGTAGTATAAATTGTAATCATATTCCATTTCTCCTCTCTAGGTTTCTTCATGTTTTAATGGTAGGGTCACAGTAAATACCGTCCCCTTACCTACTTCACTTTCGACATCAATTTTTGCTCCATGTAAGTCAATGATATGTTTTACAATGGACAGTCCAATCCCCGTCCCAACCTTTTGACTACGAGCTTTGTCCACTTTAAAGAAGCGATTCCAGATAAACTTTAATTGTTGGTTTGGAATTCCTAGTCCATGATCTTCAATACAAATAAACACTTCTTTTTCTTTCGTTAATAAATTCACCGTTACCAACCCATTTTCTGGTGAAAAATTAATTGCATTTTGTATTAAATTGCTAAGAACTTGATCAATTCGGTCTTTATCTGCAAAGACATAAACATCCTTTTCATCAGTACACTGTAGTTCAATTTCAAGCTTCTGTTTTGATAACTGGGGCTCAAGTTTGGCTATTAATGTACGAATTTGTTCCGTTACATTGTAGTTACTAGGGTGAATAGAAACTTGACCTGCTTCCATTCTAGCGATATCTAATAATTCATTAACTAACTTTATTAATCGCTCTGTTTCATCCTTCATTAAATGCAGGTAGCGCTTTTGATCACGTTCTGGGATTGTCCCATCAATCATTGCTCCTACAAATCCATTTATCGAAGTTAACGGTGAGCGCATATCATGAGATACATTGGCAACAAACTCTTTTCTCATTGAATCTAAGCTAGCTAATTCTTTCCCCATATGATTGAGCGTTTCTCCTAATTGACCTATCTCGTCTTTACTTTTCACTTCCAGTTTTTTATCAAATTTTCCTTTTGCATACTCCATTGCTACAGAATTCATATTGCGGAGCGGAGCGGAAAATTTCTTAGAAAGTAAAAATAAAAAACAAGTTGTTACAACTGTTGTAATAAGTCCAGCTAATAGAAACATTCCTTTAATACTTTTGGCTACTCGGTCAAAGCCATGTAAAGCAATAACTAACACTTTCTCTTCAAAACTCTGAATTCCTGCATCAATTGGTGAAACCATCAAAAATATTCTCTGCCCTTTTTCATTAACGAATTCATTCACTTGGTTCCCTTTAAGAGCTTGCACTATAAACTCTTTTTCAATTAATAGTGGCTCTGCCATACCCGAAAAAACATGTAACAGGTCGCCTGCTTCATCAAATAAATAAATACTTTTATGATCTTTATCATTCATAAAACCTAGGGTAGAAATAATCGACTCTTTGTTTTGGCCTTCGCCGTAGGCGAGTTTAAGGGTTTGCTCCACTTGTTCATGGTGGTCATGTAATGTACTTAAAAAATCCTGCTTTAAATCATTTTGAAAAAGCACATAGAATACAGCACTAAAAATGAGAAAAGCTGCAATAGAGCTGATTACATACGTGAAAAATAACTTCGTAAAAATGCTCGACTTAAATCTCATCAAGTATCCACCTCAAATTTATAGCCAATTCCTCTTAAGGTCTTTAGCTCCCATGCTGTATTTACCTTTCCTAACTTTTCACGAATCCTCTTAATATGAACATCAACCGTTCGTGGGTCACCGTCAAAATCATAACCCCAAACCTGGTCTAACAGCTGTTGTCTCGTAAATACACGGTTTGTGTGCGAAGCTAGGTAGTAAAGCAGTTCCTGTTCTTTCGGTGGTAGCGTCATTGTGTCTTCGTTACAATGTATTTGATATTGCTTCATATCAATAATTAAATTTGGAAATGAAAGTGTTTCTTGTTCCCCATTTAAAATATTAAACCTTCTTAAAACCGCTTTTACTCTTGCTATTAGCTCCTTTGGGTCAAATGGTTTAACAACATAATCATCAGCGCCTAGATCTAAACCTTTAATTTTATCGTAACTTTCCCCTTTACCCGTTAGCATAATGATAGGAACAGGAAAATCTCTTCTGATTTCCTTGCAAATTTCCCAACCACTTAAGCCTGGTAGCATGATATCTAAGACGACAAGGTCGGGGAGAAGTTCATAAAAAACATCCACCCCTGTTATGCCATCGTTTGCATGTTTAACCACATACCCAGCCTTCTCACCATACAATCGAATTAGTTCACAAATATTAGGATCATCATCAATTACTAGTAAGGTTACCTTTTTCATAATATACAACTCCTTTTACTTAAAGAAGGTTGTGACTGAATTCCATCCTACCGCGAAGCGCCACCAACGTACTAATGCTAGGAGTAAAGAACGGATCTCAACTTCATATAGCTTAATGTAGATCATTCTTAGAGTATTTTCAGTCCTTATAACTATACAAAACGTTGTTTCATTCTCTCCACCATACTTGTTAACAAGCTATAAATGACAGGGATAACAACCAACGTTAACACAGTCGAACTTACCAATCCACCAATAACAACAATTGCCATAGGCGCTTGTAAAGCAGTACCTTCTCCTGTTCCAATCGCTAATGGAAGTAAACCAAGAGCAGTCGTTAGTGCAGTCATAACAATCGGTCGAAGTCTCGTAACACCAGCTTCAATTAGTGCTTCATGGACAGTATGTCCTTTTATGCGAAGTTGGTTCGTATAATCAATAAAAACAATCGCATTATTTAGGACAATCCCCACTAATATAATTATCCCTAAAAATGCTGTAACACCAAAAGAATATCCTGTTACAAGTAATCCTAAAACAACCCCAATAATCGATAACGGCAACGTAAACATGATGATTAACGGCTGCAATAAAGACTCAAATTGACTAGCCATAACCATATAAACGAAAACCATAGCTAAGACCACTGCAAGCAGAAGACTTGCGAATGCTTCATTCATCATTTCTGTTCCGCCAGCTGTTTTTATTTGATATTGGTTTGTATCAATATTAAGATCAGTGACCATTTGGTCAATAGTTCGTTGTACGTTCATGGATACAGTTCCCATATCTGTACCTTCAAATTTAGCGGTCACTACGATAGAGTCTTGCTGGTTTTCACGAACAATTGTAATTGGACCTTCGCCTCTCACAACTTCACCAATTTCTTTCAAACTGACTTCCTGGTTCATTGGTGTTATCATGACTAGATCCTCAAGCGCCTTTTTTGAATTTGAGATATCCTCCATTTGAACTCTTACTTGCGTATCAAAAATTGTTGCTGCTACCGTTCCTTGTAAGGATTGATTAATAAACGTAGCCACTTGATAAGCAGTAAGTCCGTGCTTAAATGCCTCATCTTTATTTAAGAAAAATTGATATTCTGGTTTTCCTGTTTGCACACTATCAGTTACTGATTTTATTTCTTCTAAGTCATTTAAACGACTAGATAATTCCTTCGTATAACTTTCTAGACGCTCACCACTTTGGCCTAACAACATGACCTCGACTTGATTCGTTTCACCGCCCATGGCTGCCATTGAGTTGCTTATATTAAAGCTTACATTTACATCTTCGTTATCTAAATCAAGTGTTTTTTCTAATTGAGCAATAACTTCCTCTGTTGAAATTTTCCGATCAGAGATAAGTTTGACTGAAAGACTTCCACTATTCTCACCACTACCTGTTATGCTTGCCATCAACGCATCAGCATTGCCAACAGATGAAGTAACAACATCTACTTCAGAGACTCTCAATACTTCTGATTCAATTAATTGAACAACTTCAAGAGTGCGCTCAAATGTAGCCCCTTCAGGTAATTCTACATTAATAGAAAACATCCCTTCATCCTGAGCTGGCATAAACTCAGTACCAATTTTCGGAGCTAAGGATAAAGAACCAATTAATGCAACCCCTACAATCAATAATGTCATTAATCGATGATTTAAAGCCCATGTAATTACAGGTTTATAGAAACGATTTTCCTTTCTTGTCTTCAATTTTTCAGGCTTTAATAACAAACCTGCTAAAGTAGGTACAACCGTTAAAGCAACTGCCCATGATGCAAATAAAGAAAATGTTACTGTTAACGCAAGTTCCTTAAATAAATCTCCAATCAACCCACCGATAAATACCATTGGTAAAAAAACAGAAAGGGTCGTTAGCATAGATGCCGTTACGGCACCACCTACTTCTGAAGCTCCTTGAATAACCGCATCTTTGCGTGATTGTTGTTTTGTTAAATGGCGGTAAATGTTCTCAATAACAACGATCGAGTTATCTACTAGCATACCAACCCCTAATGCTAATCCACCTAATGACATGATGTTTAATGACATCCCCGTAAAATACATCAGGACAAAAGTCGTTATGACAGAGAACGGAAGGGCAATACCAACAATAATTGTAGATTTAATTGAACGTAAAAAGACAAAAATAACGGCAACCGCAAATATACCTCCAAAAATTAGCGCTAACATTACATTGGAAACCGCTTGCTGAATAACTTCTCCTTGATCACTAGAAACGATGAATGAGAGCTCATCATTGGTCTCTTTAATTTTTTCTAACCGTTCTTGAACATTCGTAGAAACCTCTACTGTATTCGCTGTGCCCTCTTTTTGGATACTAATTAATAAACTTTCCTTCCCGTTTGTACGAGCAATTGAAGTAATATCCTTTTTTGCTAACTGAACGTCGGCAATTTCTCCAACTGTGACAATTTTTAAACCGTCTTCACTTGGTAGAATACTAACTGGTAATTGTTTTAGTTGGTCGACTGTTTCTACCTTTGCTAATATACGAAGGTTTAATTTTTCACCATTCTCTTCTATTACCCCACCTGGAAATGTTAAATTATTTCCTTGAATCATTTGCACAATTTGTTGTTGGGTTAAATTATGACTTTCTAATTCTTCTTTGTTTAGTTTTACTAGTATTTCCTCTTCAAAACCCCCAGTAACATTTACACTTGCCACCCCATCAATATTTTGCAACTGCGGGACAATCATTTCAGCTACTAGCTGTTGTAGATGTGCTAAGTCTTCTCCGTTAGAAACTGACAGTTGGATAATTGGCATCATCGTTGGATCAAATTTCACCATCATTGGTCGTCCTGCATCTTGCGGCAATTGTACCAATCCCATGGAGGATGAAAGATCCTCTCTCACTTCGGAAATATCTGTTCCCCATTTATATTGAGCAATAACTAGTGACGAGTTTGAACTGCTTCGTGACTGTAACGATTCAATTCCTTGACTTGTGCCAACGACACTTTCGACCGGTTTTGTCACTAATTCCGCGACTTCTTCAGGTCCAGCACCTGGATACGTAGTCATGACCGCAAGAATAGGCGGGTTTATATTTGGTAATAAATCTAACCTTAAACCTGTTAAAGACACGAAGCCTAACAACAAAACAAGACACATCATCATGATTGTTGTAACAGGATTTTTAACAGCTAGTTTTGGCAATTTCATTTTTGTGTTCCTCCATAAATTTAGAATAGGACTTTAACTATGATGTAGCTTACCATGTGAATATGAACACAACATGAACATGGTAACTAATATTAAAAAGCAACTATTAAATTACTAATTGCTTTTCTTAAAAGCCACCCGCTGTTTTCGCCTTAGATAAATGTAAATAACAACAATGAAAATAAAAATAGATAGAATGATTAGCTCAAAATTCAGGGATAAAATGCCCATTGGTACTAACGCTAATATAAAAAAATAAATAAAATTGCCAATACTAGTTGCTAGTAGAAAATCTTTAAATCTAATTGAACTAATACCACTGACAATGTTCACTATATTTGTTGGAACGAAAGGGAAAACCCTGGCCATAAAAACGTACATAAACCCATTTTCTTCGGCTTTTCGTTTCATCTTCTCACTAATTTTCTTTTGCAAAATCTCTTTAAAGGAATACCTGGCACAAACAAAAACTAGTGTTGCAGCAGCTACACTTGCAAACCAGCTCCACATTAGCCCATAAACAAATCCATAAAATGCAATATTAACAGTAAGGATTAAAATAAGTGGTATAAATGTAATAAAGTTTTGGATCATCATTATAATGAGCGTAATAGCAAACAACGGCAAAAATTGTTCTTCTACATTAACCCCAATCTCTTCGAAATCCTTCAGCATAAATAGTTGAATAATTTCTTTATTCGAAACTAAGACAATTATCACTAGTAGAACACTTATTGCAGATGCAATTTTCACCCAGATTTTCAATGTCACCAACCCCCAATCCCCACATTGTAACAATGTATTGTGAACTGAATATGAACAATATTTTTTTGGTTAATTTTCACAGCTAAGGAAACCCTAAACAACGTGATTATCGAATTGAAGGGGGAATGTTTTTGCAAAGTCTAAATGGTCGCTATACCACCTTCGTTTCTACCCTTGTGATATGGATTTTATTTGGAAGTATTATTGGCGTTGTCGTTGGCTCAACAACATCAATCCTTTTGAATACAAATGATTTTCTTGGTGATACACGAATGGCCCATCCAGGTTTAATCTACCTACTTCCTCTTGGTGGACTCTTTATTGGTTACATTTATCAAAAGTATGGAAAAGCTTCCGCAAAAGGAAACAATCTCGTTTTAGACCAAATTCATAGCAATGGAAAGGTTCATAGAAGAATGGGACCGATTGTGTATCTCGGTACTTTTATTACGGTTTTATTTGGAGGCTCTACTGGTAGAGAAGGTGCAGCCATTCAAATGGGAGGAAGCATCGCTGAGTCAGTTAATCGTTTATTTAAAGTAAACCCAATTGATACAAACATTTTATTAATGGCTGGAATAAGTAGTGGTTTTGGTGCTGCTTTTGGCGCACCAATTACTGGCGCTGTTTTTGGTATGGAAATGGCATCTTTAGGGTAGCTTAGATATGAAGCAATTGTTCCTTGTTTTACAGGTAGCTTCACAGGTCATTTAGTCGCAACACAATTTTGGAGATATCGACATGAACATTTCATTATCGAAAAAGTTCCTGAGTTGACACTAACTACTTTTGTAAAATTCTTTCTAGTTTGTATAATATTTAGTTTCGTAAGCATTGTCTACTGTCAATTAAGACACTTCCTTCAAAAATTTTCTGAAAAACATTTGAAAAGTCATATGCTACGGGGATTTGTCGGTGGAATACTAATTATTGCTTTAGTCTATATCGTAGGATCTTATGATTATAATGGTCGCGGTTTAGATATGATTGAACAATCTTTTCATGGAGAAGTGCCACCTTTTGCATTTCTAGCCAAAATCGTTTTCACTGCAGTAACAATGGGATTTGGTTTCGTTGGTGGAGAAGCGATCCCCTTGTTTTTCATCGGTTCTACTTTAGGAAATACGTTATCTACCTTTGTAGATTTACCAATGTCATTCTTAGCTGCCATAGGGTTAATTGCTGTTTTTTGCGGGGGAGCCAATACGCCTATTGCATGCTTTATTCTAGCCATTGAGATGTTTGATGGGAAAGGTTTAGAGTACTTTTTCTTCGCCTGTGTCATAAGTTACATCTTTTCTGGTCACCACGGCCTTTGGCCTTCTCAAAAAGTGTATGATCCAAAGAGTCGGATGGAAAACCTCCCAAGCGGCAAAACGATTGAACAAATCAATAAACAAATCCACCAAGAAAAATAGCAAAAAGAGGGTGGGTCAAAAGTGCCTGACACTTTGTTTTATCCCAGCCTCTTCTTTAAATTCTATACTTTTTTCCATTTCACTGGAGCTTTGGAAAGTAAATTTAACCAATAAGATAACTTTCGTTTTTCATTTTTTTCCTCAATAGCTGCTGCCGCTTGGCGGTAGCTTTGCACAAAGTCTTGGAACAATTCTTCTCTTTCTTCTACTTTTTTCTGTAAAAATAGTTTTTCTTCTTGTTCTCTTTCAATTTCCTCTTTAAGCTCGTTAATGTGTTCTGACGTAGCTTTAAATGTATCTAGAACTTCATGGGAATACGTTTGAACAATTCCTTGTGTAATCGAATTCCCCTTAGTTATTTCTTTTTTCACTTCACTTGTTAAATCATCTTTTACTTCTTTAATAAAATTACCTTTAAACTGATCTAGCGAATCCGATATATTTTGAACTGCTTGTACAGTTTCAGTTTGCAAGGCTACAATATCTGCATATTTCAAATCGTATTCAGACTGAATTTGCTCAGGCACTTCACAACCATCTTCAATCTTTTCATCTAAAATAAACATGACCATCTCATCACTCAAGTTTTTTTCTTTCATTACCTTGATTTTCTTCAACACGACCAATTCACTATCATTATAAATTCGCGACCCATTTTTCGTCCGGTGGATCTGTACAAATTTATCAAAAACCTTCTCCCAGTTTTTCAAACTCCCAGTAGATACTTTTAATTGTTTTGATACATCTTTTATTGTATACATATTACCTACACCTCTTCTCTTAGATTGTTAAGTATATTCTCGTATTTATACTATTTATTAAGAGACTCTCCTTTTTCCTTCAAGGTGACAAAACTTCTAAAAAGAAGTGGTCGTTCGGCAAATTTTGTATGCTATTTCGTAAATAATCCCATTAGTAACATTAATTATTTTTCAAATAAACCTTGACGCTTCATTAGACTTACATAAAACTGTTCTAATGTCCCTTGTTCATTTATTGGATAACTTGGTTCACCACGATCAATAATATACCCTTCAACTAAAAAGGTTTTCATGCCTATTTGTGACGCCGCCATGTCTTCTTGTTTATCGTTGCCTACCATTAGACACTCACTCGGTTCGACCTCAAGTCGATCACATATCTCCTGATAATATTGAGCATGTGGTTTAGTGAAGGAACTATTTTCATAAAAAGTAACAACCTCAAATGGCATATCTTCAATCCCTGCCCATCTTAAGCGCTCATAAATAGCTGCTTTTGGAAAAACAGGATTTGTTGCAACAGCAATACGATATCCTTGTTTAACAGCTTCCTCTACTACTTGCCTAGCTAGCGGAGTTGGAGAACATAAATGGGAAAGCGTAGGAAATACATTTGTGTAGAAGTCATCCAATGTGGGCCAAATATCTTCTTTCTTTAATTTTGTTAATTCTAAAAAAGTCTCTTCAAATACGTGTTCATTTGTTTTTTCAGCTTCAATATTTCGCATCATCGCTTCAGTTCCTGCCCACAGACATTTTAGAAAATGCTCAGGTGCAATAATAGAAGCAACTTTAGGTGCTAAGTGCTTTAAGTAGCCCTTCACAAAAGCATCCGTGTCCATTGGAAGTAATGTTCCATCTAAATCAAATAAAATAACCTTTGTCATCTATATACCCCTTACTTCATTTCAAATTTAAAAACATAAACCAAATTATACCATACGTACTGTTAATTGTTTTTCAAGTTATAGTTGAATTTCTTCCATTGAAAATAAAAGAAGCATCCGACACAATACCCCATTAACGCAACTGTTACAGCAACGAAAACCATACCAACAAATAGCCAAGTAATCCAACTTGCTGTGAAAAAGTATACTAGCACAGCAATTGTTAATAACGTAGCTGCAATTGTCTGGTTAAATCGCTGTAATTCTGCTGCCTCGGTTTTCCCTCCGTTTATTTTTGGAAACATCCGTTTTGCAATGTGAAAGGCAATATTTCCTTTTGAGCCTATAATCAATGGCGTAATGACAAAAAGGAAAGTCACCAATAACAGCCAACTATTTTGGAGCACAATTGAACTAAGTGTTAGTACAGCTAAAATTACCTGGTTTGTACGTATATAGTTAATCGGAATATCTTTCAACACTTCCAACTCCCTTTTCTCATAATTTATATTGATTTTATCGGAATTAAAGTGAAATTTCTATTATTGTGCATTATCAATAAAACCCCTTGACAAATAACTCCTATTAAAGTATAATTGATAACTGTTGTTTACATTAGTCCATATGTAAGAACATTCCAGATATTTTTGCATATGTATACTATAACCCCCTCCCCTTAGTGGATTAAATACAATAAGGATGGTGCATAAAAAATGTCATACAAGTCGGCGTTTCTTGACCAGCAAGAAACGAAAACTGAAGATGAACTAAAAGAAGAAATTGAAGATCTTGAGTTTCAAATGTTTCGAATCCAAGATAACTTGAAAGAAATTGCAAAAAAGTGGCAAGTAATTGGTGTTGAGCAAACAAAAGAAAATAATTGGGTCATCGTCTATGCAGCTGATGATGGTGACACATGTAAAATCATGCTCAATGATTGTGAAAGTGCCTTTTTAGGAAAATGGGATTTTTCCATCCAGGCATCATATGCTGATGAGAACACCATTCACATCGGTGATATTAAAGGTCCAGAAAATAAAGGCTATGGTTCTATCCTAATCAATTACCTTAAGGAACTCGCCAAAGAGCAAAATATTCATATGATTACTGGTGACATCGCAAAGCGAGACTGGGATCATAAAGACCGCCTCGTTCACTTTTATAAAAAACACAATTTTAAAGTAAACATAGATAAAGAAACTAAATCCGGTGAGATTGAATGGCGTCTAACTTAAATAACTACTTGATTTAGTTGCTTAATTTAACAGAACATGTTATAGTTATGTCTTATTGCTTATGAGCACTTAAAGTTCTTGGATTTTCATTCCTACGTAAATTAAACACATTTATATATAAAACTATATTTAGCATTTACGAGTAAAATCATCTGGCATCTTAAAACACTTTGTTAGTTAGCCTTATTATTAGTGGCACGGCCAAGGAGCCGTAATGATAAAAGAGAGGTAGGGCTTTTGTTTTTTAGGGTTTAAGAGTACAGAAAGACATTATCGCGGCAAAATTTTAAGTTATAAATTTCATAAGATTAGAAAACTTTGGCACCTTGCCATTACTTTTCTTACACTTAGGGAACATAGGTTATGGCACCGATCGGATATCCACCGCCAAAATCTTTCCCAGCACATTAAAAAAACGAGCCTGGATTAGGAACCCTTGCTCGTTTTTCCAATTTTATTTCACTACAATATAAGCAATCATTGGTCCATTTTGCTCAATCGTCTCATGAGCAGTACAAACAATCCTGTAAATTCCCTTTTTATCAAAGCGAACCTTCACCCTTGTTTCTTCGCCCTTTTTCACTTTCCCAGATATATCCGTACCCTCAATATAAAAAGGATGTTCTTTTCCTTTTGGAACAAAAACAGTACCAGGATCCCAACGATAAACTTCTATTTCTTTCCCGTCTTCAGTCTCGGATTCGAATTCTGTCGTAATGATGTTGATTACTAACTCTTCACTATTTGCAGAGACCACATCTGCCTGAACTAATTGAACACTCATCATAAAGCATAAAAATCCGATGATTAGTAATTTTTTCATATTATTCACCTCCAAAGGAAGTATGCACTATTTTTCCTTTTTTATGCATAAAAAGGAGCCTCGATAGGAGCACTATAATAAAATATTAGAGTAGATTTATATCATAGCCTCTTTCTTTTAACTGGGACAAAATTTTTTCTCGGTGGATTTTATTCTTCGTTTCTAACGAGAGAATTAACTTAGCGTACCCTGGTAAAATGTACTCTCCAACATGTTCTAGTGAAATTGATAAGACATTTCCTTCAAGCTCTGAAATAAATTGTAATACCTCTTGTAGATGACCTGGTTTATCTTTTAGGATCGTTGAAAAATGAACAAATCTCCCCGCTTCAACCATCCCATGTTCGATAATTCTCGAAATAAAATTAACATCGACATTGCCACCACTTAAGATTGAAACTACTTTTTTTCCTTGAATAGGAACTTTTTTATAAAGTAAAGCAGCTAAAGCACTTGCTCCTGAACCTTCAACAAGTAACTTGTTCCTCTCAAGAACCATGAGCATCGTCCTTGAAATCTCCATTTCATCAACACAAAAGATATCATCTACATAGTTACGAATAATTTCAAAGTTTTGTAACCCCGGTTTTCTAACAGCAATCCCGTCTGCCATGGTAGGTTCTGCCTCTACTTCAATAGGTGTCATCGCTTGTAACGATTGTTTCATACTTGGACATGATAACGCTTGAACCCCATATACTTTAATGGCTGGATTGAGTGTTTTTACAACTAAAGCTATACCTGCAATTAATCCACCACCTCCTACGGGGCAAATAACAGCATCCATAGTAGGTAATTGCTCCATTAATTCTAAGCCGATTGTTCCTTGTCCAGCAATGACTGCATGATCATCAAAAGGATGAACAAAGGTTGCACCTGTTTTCTGTTGCATTTCAATTGCAAAATGTAATGCTTCATCAAAGCTATTCCCTTTTAAGACCACTTCTGCTCCATAACGTTTTGTAGCTTCAACCTTACTTAGTGGAGCTCCTTTTGGCATAACGATTGTACAGGCGATTTTTAACATTTTAGATGAATAAGCAACTCCTTGGGCATGATTTCCTGCCGAGGCAGCAATTACCCCTCGTTGAAGTTCTTCACCCGTAAGTGAAAATAATTTATTACAAGAACCTCTAACTTTAAATGAACCTGTCTTTTGTAGATTTTCTAGTTTCAGGAAAACATCATTATTAGATAGCTCACTAAACGTACTTGAATAATCAAGTGGCGTTACATGAACAATTCCCTTCATTTTCTCTTTGGCTTTTTCTACATCTATTAAATTTATTGTCATAACGATCTCACCTTCTCCCAAATCAGATACCTCTATTTTTCACAAGCCTTATCACAATATACAAAATGAAAAGCTTAGATCATTTGATCCAAGCTCTTAAATATCTTTAACGCCACTCGCGATACTTAGCTTTATCCTTATCTTTACAATATTTCTCCCACTTCGGGACATAGCCATTTTCTTTTAATTTCAGATGATGTTTCTCCATTTTCTTTAACATTTTTTCGCCTTTTTCTTCAGTAAGAACACCAAAATCTACATACAATTTAATCATTTCCGTTTTATTTGCTAAAATCACTTCTGTAATCGCTTGTAACTCTTGCTTTTGGGCATCAGATAATTCAACATCACTGTTTATTCCGTCACAATCCATATGTGCATGTGTAACACTTCCTAAACTTAGACACAAACAGAACGCTACAATACAACTAAAATATAGTTTTTTCATGCTTATCACTCCTAATTTTGGTTTCAAAGGTAGCTTTTGTAAAAAAAATATTTTATCCGTTTTAATAATAACTCAACTTTCGCAGAGTGAAATCGGCAAATAAGCCTTGATATAATTAGGTAGGCCTGAGATCCACTGCTCCAGTTGACTTTGTATTAACTTTTTGATTTTCTTATTTGTTTGTTCAAGCGCATCTTGAAGAAGCTCGATTAGCTGCTGTAAAGCAACAGCCCAATCAAGTTCATTGACTTCGTCACATAGCTCGTAAAAAAGACCTCCAATCGTACGTTGGTCGGTGTTACAGCGGTTTTGCCAAGATAGCACGATAAAACGAGCAAAGACAATAGTTGTATGGCTTATAAGCGCATCATATGAACGGCTTTGAAACTCTTTTTCAAGTTTTAAGAGTGATTTGGCCGTCTTAAAGAAAACCTCAATATCCCAACGCATTCCATAGATTCGAACGATTTCTTGTTCGGAAAGAGTGCGATCGGTGCTGAGGATGGCTAGCCATTCGCTTTTCTTGTTTCTATTTCGAATAAATACAACTTTAATTGGTGTTCCATTAGCCATAGTTGTATGAATGGAACGAAGTATTCCTTTCCTTGATTGAACGGGTCCAGCTAGGCGGTAAAGCTGTTTTAATGAAACCATTTCTCCGCTTACGTTGTAACGCTGTTTTGTTTCTTTGACCATGCCAATCACGTCTAATCCTTGATCAACAATGTTTTTGACAAGTGGTGGCAAAGTAAACCAAGAATCCATGAGGACATAACTGGCTTCTATTCCACTATCTAACGCACGTCTGATCATGTCTGGGATTTGTTCAGGCAAAGTTTGTAGGGCATTTTCCCGACGTTTATAACCGCATGTGCGTTTGTCTATATGTTCGGAGATTCCATTGATTTGTGACGTTTTGGAACTGACCAAGGAAAAGTCAATCGGCATAAATGTATGCCCGTCAGACCACCCCATAGTCAACATACGGAACCCCTTATAGAAACGCATTTTAAGAGAGGCATGGTCAAAACAACGTGCAAGTAATTCAACCTTTTTACTACGATTTCGATCATAAGCAGAATCATCAAAAACGAACACTTTTGGACGACTTTTGTCAGTAAGGCGACTCACTTTCTTAATTGTAAAGGTGCTTAATAGCAGTAAGAAACGGCGCCAATTAAATGTTGATTGATTTAAAAAACGATAGACAGAATCCTTGGCAGGAAACTTATCTGCCTTCTTTGAATCAAGAAGGGTGTACCAATTTTTATGTTGAAATATCAAACAAAAAATGAGTTGAAATAAGTAAGAACAGCTGAAACCAAAGGACTTTTTAATTCCAGCCTTGCGTAGATGTTTAGACATTTCCAGCTCAGAAAAAACAGAATCAAGTTCATTTGGCAGTTGATTGTATTGGCTATTTTGGTCTATCATATAGGGAGCACCTCTTCTGTATGGTAGTGTTTTCTAGTCAATTACACTATACCAAAAGAACGAGGTGTTTTTCATTTTTCATTAACATTGTCAAGTAACATAATGAAAAGGCCGCAGGCCTTTAACAATCAACGTGGATCACCTACTTTATTGGTGCGAAAGTTGAGTAATAAAAAAAGGCCTAATCAAATGATTAGACCCCAGCTTTTTTACTCTAAAAATCGTTTTCTCATCTCTGGAGACGGGAGCTTACAAGCATCAGACTTTCCAAACCACTTATAGCGATTTTTAGCAATGATATCATAGAAAAAATCGCGCAAAGAAATCGGCACTAACGTAAAAAGTTTAAAAAGTGACCAAAATCCATCTAAATGGCTACAAATTCTTAAAGCAGCTGAAGATTTTGTAAAATAGCGTTCGTTTTCAAGTAAGACAAGGCTATTGATATTTTTGGGAATCCCAAACTCGGCAACTAATTTTTGTCCGACTTCACTTTGAAGAGAAGCGAAATGAAAGTAAGCTTTCTCATCTCTTTCAATTATAAATTGAACACTTCGGTTGCAAAAATTGCATACTCCATCAAACAAGATAATCGCTTTATAATCGACTGTCATCAACCCCATTAAGCCACCCTTTAATCTCACCAATAACAGACTCTACACATCCATCTTTAAATGGTGAAATTAAATTTGCAACCGCGACTAGTTCAGTAAATGATTGGCTTCCACCTTGTTTACAAAGATGAACATAATCAGCCCAAGCCCCTTCTTGATCTTCATTTGCACGCTTCCAAAATTGGAATGCACAAATTTGTGCTAATGTGTAGTCAATATAATAAAATGGGCTATTAAAAATATGACCTTGTTGATGCCAGAAACCACCACGCTCTAAATACTCATTCTCATCGTAATTGCGGTGCGGTAAATAACTTCTTTCAATCTCTCGCCAACCTCTCTTGCGCTCTTCTGGCGTAATATTTGGATTTTCGTATACAAAATGCTGGAATTCATCAACAGCAACTCCATAAGGAATAAATAAAAGCCCGTCACTTAAATGGTCAAACTTATATTTAGCCGTGTCCTCTTTAAAAAATAGCTCCATCCAAGGCCAGCAGAAAAATTCCATGCTCATAGAGTGAATTTCACACGCCTCATAGGTTGGAAATTGATATTCAGGAACTGCAAACCCTCGGCTCAAAAACACCTGAAACGCATGCCCAACTTCATGTGTCAGAACATCTATATCTCCACTTGTACCATTAAAGTTAGCGAAGATGAACGGTGAACCATACTTTTCAACATACGTGCAATAGCCTCCCCCAGCTTTTCCTTTTTTACTTAGGAGATCTAAAAGTTGCTTTTCTCTCATAAACGTAAAAAATTCATCGGTTTCTTGAGACAATTCACTGTACATTTTCTCACCATTAGCGACAATCCATTCAGGGTCCCCTTTTGGAGCAGCGTTACCTGTTTTAAAAGAAAAACGGTCATCATAATATTTTAGTTCATCGACACCAATTCTAGCTCGTTGCCTTTCTTTTAACTCATTTGCAACAGGGACAATGAAATCCTTTACTTGCTTACGGAAATTTGCTACCATTTCACCGTTATAATCAATTCGATTCATTCTTGCATATCCAAGCTCAACAAAATTAGAAAATCCTAGTTTTTGAGCAATTTTCGTTCTCACTTTTACTAACTTGTCATAAATATTATC
Organism: Anaerobacillus isosaccharinicus; assembly: GCF_001866075.3. Classification (GTDB taxonomy): domain Bacteria; phylum Bacillota; class Bacilli; order Bacillales; family Anaerobacillaceae; genus Anaerobacillus; species Anaerobacillus isosaccharinicus. The sequence continues at coordinate 4,698,201 of NZ_CP063356.1, forward strand.
AATTTTCTCCTCATTTTCTGAAAAGAATTTGTATTTTGCTTCCATCGCTTTTTTTCTCATTTGGCGATCAGTTGCTAACTGAAACGGAACTAATTGAGAAAGGTTTCGCTCTTCACCTTCAAAATCAATTTTTGCTGAAGCGATAAGTTTTGTGTACTCACTTGAAAGCTTGTTTTCTAGCTGCAATTCTTCGACAACTTCTGGAGAAAACGTTTTTTGCGATAGTTCAGCCATCGCAAATAATTGCTTACCCCACTTTTCTTCTAATTCACTACGATAACTAGATTTAGTTAACGCTTCATAATAGCGGTTAACAAAGCCTTGATAAAGAGGGTCAACCTCATCAAAAAAATCTTGCTCCTCTTTGTAAAATTCATTAATCGTATCAATTGTGTATCTAATGTACACAATTTGCATCATTGACTCAAACTCATTACGAAGCTTATTAATTTCTGCCATCATTAAGTCTTGAGTTTCAAAAGTTTCTGCAGTTGAAAATTGTACAAGTAATTCATTAAACGTAACTTCCATTTCTTTCATGTCTGGTCTTACATACTCAAAATGTTGAAAATCCATTAACCTCTTCCTCTCTATGTAACATACTTTATTATTATTCGCCTAGATGTAGTAAATCACCTTTCCTATAGTTAAATAATAGTACTTTTGATCATTAATTCTCAAGTAAAGTAACTGCGTAATTAGCAAGTTTAAATTGTCCCTGTATTTTTGAACTTTTTATGAACTAAAATTTTCTAGTAAGCTAAAATCACCTAACCTAGCAAAGTCATGGTATAATAGTTAGGTCTAATTTTAATATAAAAGTGAGGTTCTGTTTACGTGCTATATTATCGTGAATATCTAAACAGCGATGTAAAACCTTGGGTTACGTTTATTCATGGTGCTGGCGGAAACTCCAACACTTTTTTTAAACAAATAAAAGACTTTCGCAAGCACTTCAATGTTCTCCTTATTGATCTAAGAGGACACGGTAAGTCAAAGAAATCCCATTGGCAAAAAGGTGATTCCTTTGTTCAAATTTCCGATGATGTCATTGAAGTACTAGATCATTTAAATATTAAAGAAACACATTTTGTTGGCATATCGCTCGGAACGATTGTCGTTCAAACAATGGCTCAAAAGCATCCAGAGCGAATCAGCTCCATGATTCTCGGGGGAGCTATTATTAAGCTTGATATACGAACAAATTTCTTGATTACTATGGGGAATTTAGGAAAGCACATTATTCCCTACATGTGGCTTTACCGATTATTTGCATGGATTATTATGCCAAGAGCCTCTCATTCCGAATCTCGAAACGCCTTTGTTGATCAAGCGAAAAAAATGTGCCAAAAAGAATTCATTAAGTGGTTCTCTGTTACAAGAGCGCTCAATCCATTTCTAAGTAAACTTCAGCGCGATTTCTTTAATATCCCAACGCTTTTCGTCATGGGGAAAGAAGATTACTTGTTTCTTCCACCAGTCGAAGAATTAGTTGGTCAAAACGATCAACTAGCATTAGAGTGTATTGAAAATTCAGGTCATGTCTGTAACATAGATCAGCCAGAAAAGTTTAATACAACATCAATTAACTTTATTTATCAGATTGATTATCATAAAACCAATAATTTAGCTACTTCAAACTACATTTAATTAAGAGGACGCTTGTAAGAAAATATTGACTTAACAAACTTACAAAAAAACCGCTAACAAGCGGTTTTTTTGTTATTCATAAACTAAGTTAGTTGCAATATGTAGCCTAAATATGTGATTACTTAATTATTTTTACTTTCTCTTGCAGCCTTTTTCCTCGCTTTTTTACTTAGCGTTTGTTCTGCTCCAAATTCTGTATCATTTTCTTTACCAACACCGCTTTGGTTTTGATTTTTATTTTTTTTACCCATGCTTTTTCCTCCTTTTAAAACATACAAAGAATCAAATGGAAAATGCTACATCTTTTGCAACTATATTAATTTTTCCTATTTATTCAGTGAATTATTCCTAGATTTAAATTTTAACTAATATTCTATTAACTAGATCCATTTTTTATGAAGGACAAAGTCGACGAAAGCTTCATTGGCTTTAGATAAATATGTTTTCTTTTTCCAGGCAAGACCTAATGAAAGAGTAATTGGTGGAGTTAACGATAGAGGTACGAAATCAGCATCATCTTGAATGACCATTTTTAAGAATAGAGTGACACCTAGCCCCTTTCTAGTTAATGATTTTGTTAAGGAGATTTGGTTCGTTTCAAAAGCGATGTTTGGGATAAGACCTAACTCTTGAATATGGTTGATTACAAGATCTCTTTGAAAGTACCCTTCCTTAAAGAGAACGAGCGGTTCTTTAGCCAATTGTTCGTATGTAATGCTACCCTTACTGGCTAGAGGATGATTAAATGGAACACAAACAACCATCTCTTCGTTAATAATCGGAATTGCCTCAAGCTCAGTCGTACTGTCATCAAGGATAACAACACCTAAATCAATTTGATCCTTTTCAATACTGGCTTGGATTTGCTTCGTACCATCTTCAACAATTGATATACGGAGATTTGGATACGTTTTTTTAAAAGCAACAATGATATTTGGAAAATAATATGAGCCCATCATTGACGGTAATCCTAGCTTTACCTCACCTCTTTCTAAGCCACATAATTCGGCCATCTCTAGCCTCGCTTCCTCTAATTGGTCAAAAATCTTTTGAACATGAACAAAAAAACGTTCCCCTTCTACCGTTAAGCGCACTGCTCTGTCATGACGATGAAATAAGATTACCCCTAACTCTGTTTCTAACTTTTTAATAGCAATACTTACCGCCGGTTGAGCAATATACAGAATTTCAGCCGCTTTCGTAAAGCTATTCCACTTTGCTGTTTCATAAAAACATTGTAGTTGCCGAATTTCCATCCATCAACACACTCCCATAAATATTATTTATGTTATTTATAAGTATTATATATTTTATTTATCTTTGTGGCGATAGTACGATTAGTCCATAAAATCCAATGCAAAGGATGATTTTCGTGATCGAACTAAAATCAAAATCATTTTGGCAAGCATCCCTTGCCCTCGGCTTAGCAGCTTTCATTGCCTTTGCTAACCTGTATTTCACCCAGCCGATTTTACCATTGCTAAGTGCAGAATTTTCTGTTTCACCTTTAGCATCTAGCTTAACTGTATCGTTAGCCTTGCTAAGCGTAGCCGTGTTTTTCTTTATATTTAGTTCGATATCAGATTCCATTGGTCGAAAAAAAGTGATGGTAATTGCTATGATCTGTTTACTAATGACTACCCTTGCTATCGCTTTAGTCCAAAGCTTTCATACTCTCTTACTTTTAAGAATGGTCCAAGGAGCTTTTATTGCAGGCATACCAACAATCGCGATTGCCTATATTGGAGAAGAGTTTTCAGCACGAGCATTAAGTGTTGCGATTGGCATTTATATTAGTATGAATTCAATTGGGGGAATGGGTGGAAGGGTTATTAGTGGCGTACTTACTGAATTATTTAACTGGAGAATTGCATTTGTTTTCATCGGCTGCTTGAGTTTTATTTTTATCATTCTCTTTATGAAACTGCTTCCACCATCCAATCATTTTAAAACAAGAAAATTTGAACGGCATAAAGCAGTAACGGATTATTTAGCTCATTTAAAAAATCGAACACTTCGACTCGCTGTACTTGTTGGAGGCTTACATTTTTTCATTTTTGTTGGACTCTACAACTATGTTACCTATTTATTAACCGCTCCACCATTTTCTTTACCAACCGTTTTCATCGGTCTATTATTTTTAACTTATCTGCCAGGTACGATTAGTTCAACACTAGCTGGGAAAACCGCTTTCCTATGGTCACAAAGCATGACAATTGCGGTAGGCATTTTCTTGATGATAATCGGAATTCTTGTTATGCTTTTTACTAATCTATTGGCGATTATCATGGGCTTATTAATTTTAAGCTTCGGCTTTTTCTTTTCCCATTCTGCCTTAAATGCATGGGTAAGTACACGGGCCCTCTTTGCCAAAGCATCGGCATCAGGCTTATATTTAACATCCTATTATGTAGGTGGGAGTCTAGGGAGCTTTTATTTAGGATTTTTTTGGCACTATTGGCATTGGTACGGTGTTCTTGTAGGAACATTACTAGTCCTTATTGTTACTAGCCTGCTAGCCATGCAAATGATGGTCATTGAACATCAAGCGAGCGAAACAAACCCAAACTATCAATTATTGAACGTAAAATAAAGAATGTAGCTGTTATACCTAGAGCATTCTAGATATAACATTCTACATTCTACATACTTACATAACCAAATCAGCTACCTCTCCCTTTGTTACTTTCACTAAATCAGTAACCAGTAGTTCAATCTGCATCCCGATTTTCCCACCACTAACAATGATGGTCGGAATCTTTTCAGCATTAAGATCAATCACTGTCCTAAAAAGCTTTTTCATGCCAATAGGTGAGCAGCCTCCGCGAACATAACCCGTCAAATTAGTAATTTCTTTCACTGGGATTAACTCTACCTTCTTCTCCCCTACAGCCTTCGCTCCTTTTTTTAAGTCTAACTCTTTTTCTACCGGAATGATAAACACAAAATATTGTTTACTCGCTCCCTTTGCTACCAATGTTTTATATACAAAATCAACGTCTTTATTTATTTTATGAGCTACAGAAACACCATCAATTTTTCCATCTTCACTTTCATATGTGTATGTTTCATACTTTATTCTTTCTTTATCTAAAATGCGCATCGCATTTGTTTTTTTCTCTTTTGCCATTATTTTCACCTCAAACCGATTATAAACGATAGATTTACAAAAAAGGAAGGACGACTAATAAAAGTCATCCTTCTACTGTTACTTTTTTAATTCGTTTTTCAAGTACCTTTGACCAGTCAGACCATTCACCTAGGGGCGTTTTTTCCCATAAATTATGGACAACACCTAATTTCGTATCAAGGGCATCAACTAAGTGAAGAGCAAACGCTTCAGGTATAGAAGGTTCGACAGGACTTCCAAACTCACCTTTACCGTGATGACTTAGTATCATATGTTCAAGCAACTCAACTTCTTGAGCGTGAACGTCAATATTCAAGACACGGGCAGTTTCTCTAATATCATAAGCCATCGTCACAATATGACCGACAAACTTGGATTTATCTGTTACTTTCGTGACAATTCCTTTTTCTAGCTTATAGTCCTTTATTTTTGCTAAGTCATGTAAAATAGCCCCGCTAATCAGTAAATCTCGATTTAGCATTTTCGGATAAAGACCGATAACTGTTTCACATAGCCTCACCGTATTAGTCGTATGCCATAGTAATCCACCATAACCTTGATGTCCATGAATAGAAGCTGGATATTGCGGTAAAAACGGTTTATAGAGTTGGAAAACTTCACGTACGATTCTTCGCAACGTCTCATTTTGTAAACTAGCAATCGTCTCTTCTAGTTCCCGAAATGAGTCGTCAATATTAATGGGTGCTGAAGGTAAAAATTCCGATATCGAGATGGAAGTCTCTACATCAGGGTAGACGATATAAAAAACCTTCAAATCAATTGATTGCTGAAACTGCCTTGTTAATCCTTTTACTAGGACAACTTGCGGAAGTTCTTTATGGATGACATCATAAAGTTGGTAATCTTTTTCTACTAAATCCCATTTCCGCGCTTTTATTTCACCTGAAGCATCGGCCAAAGTCATTTCAAAGTATGTTCCATTTTTGCCAAGCTTCGTTTGTAAGCTAGTGAGCAAAAAGTGTTCTTTAATTGTTTCATTCACTTTTAAACTTTGAATTACTTTTCGCAACTTCCTTCCTCCTCACATATCCATTACTACAATGTATGAAAAGGAATACAGGCCTATGAATTTTTTATGGAGAAATCAAAACGATATCTACATCTCCTCCAGATAATTTAGCTACTTCTTCTATGATCATCATCGCTGTTTTTAAATTGATTGCATCATCTTCAAAAAGAAACAAGTTATTTGTTGCATACTCATAGGCTTCTGCTTCACGAATCGAATTTTTATCAAAATAAGTAATATCTTCACCATATTCAAATTTCGTTGCATAAGGCTTTAAATAACCAAACTGTTGAATATATTCTACTGCTTTAATCCGTTTACAAGCATAAGGAAATCTAAATTTTGCTACAAATAACTTATTTTCATCTACATCTTCTACTAAAACATTAAAATCATGGTTCGGTACAAGATTTGTAGCTTTGTATGTGGCTTTATTCCGATAATGGTGGAAATCTTTAATACCAAGCATATGAAGAATATTTAACGTCTCAATCATTTTAGTACTCGTATTTAACCAAACTTCATTTAGCGTATCATCTCTTAAGATAAACGTATATCTGAGCTTTTTCACGAATTGTCGATAGGAATTTTTTTTACTTGCCTCAAATTCTTTCCGACTATAGAAAACCCGTCTGTGTAAGCTATTGCTTTTCTCAATAACTTCTATATATGGCGTTTGTTCAATATAAAAAAGCTCAAACTCACGAATATCAGAGATAAACGGCAAAATTGATTTTACATACTCTTCGACCTGTTCAGGATCTTCGCTGTAATATGCAAAACGGTTCACTGGATTACCCCCTATCTACCCTTTGCTTTAAAATATGCAGAAAAAGGGGTATAGAGAACAATTGAAAATGATTTAAGGGGTTGTTCGCTAATTATTCTATAACGTCAGTTCATATCCTTTGTACTATTGGGATATTGTTAATATAATAAAAACATAGAAATTCTAATTGAACTTCAGAAAAAAGTGAGGTTATTTACATGATAAAAACAATAGGGTTACCTTCAAAAGCAGAACGACATAAACGCTTTGGGTCAGTGCCACCAATAATCGGAACTAAACCTACAGATAAAGAAAAAATGCCTGATTTACAAAATACACCTAATGATTTTCTCTTTGCCATTAACTCAGTAGGAATCAGCAATGTGAAGCATCCAGTCATCGTCCACTCTGAATTAGAACCGAAAGTGCAAACAACGATCGCTACTTTTGCGTTAACAACAAGCTTAAATCAAATGTCAAAGGGAATTAATATGAGCCGTTTGACTGAATTACTTCAACAATATCACGAAGAAGGGTTTGTTTTATCATTTGAACAGTTACGCAGCTTCACAAAAGAGCTAGCTGAAAAAATGGAACAAACATCTGCAACAATTGAAGTGACATTCCCTTGGTTTTTCGAAAGAAAAAGTCCCGCACTTAAGAAAATCGGATTAATGCACGCGGACGCGAAAATTTCTGTTACTTATAATCAAGACACCGATCAATGTACTTATGAAACAGGTTTAACTGCAGCAATTACAACATTATGTCCTTGTTCAAAAGAAATAAGTGAATATAGTGCCCACAATCAACGTGGCTACGTAAGCATTGATACAACACTTTACTCTGACAGCATTAATGAAATAGATTGGAAGGCTTTTCTTTTAGAAGCTGCAGAATCAAATGCAAGTGCACAACTTCACCCTGTTTTAAAACGTCCTGATGAAAAAATGGTCACAGAGAAGGCTTACGAAAATCCAAGATTTGTTGAAGACATGGTTCGTCTTGTTGCAGCAGATCTTTATGAAAACCCTCTTATAAAAGCATTTTCAGTTGAATGCCGAAACGAAGAGTCTATTCACGTACATGATGCAATCGCGTCGATCACCTTTACAAAAGAATGAGTGTATGAAAAAAAACGAGCCACACGGCTCGTTTTTTCAGTGTCAAAATAATTATTAAGCTTTTAGTGGTTCAATGGCTAATTTACGTGTACAAGCATCCATTAAATTATCAATAATTGTCTGTACTGGCAAAATGTCCTTTATTTCACTAACTCGTGCACCAGCAAAAACGATTCCGTTTTCTACGTTCCCCTTAACAGCTTGCACTAAAGAATCTAAGGTACAGAACTGGTAATTACAATGCTTTAAACAAGAATGGCATTGGTCAATTTTAATTTTTTCTAGGTTATTAACTTTTTCAACAAAGCTATTTTTTATCGCTCTTCCGTGAAGACCTACAGTCGTTTTAACTAAAACTGTGTCACCTTCTTGGCAATCAAGATACTTTTGTTTATAAACGTCTGGAGCATCACACTCAACACTTGCAACAAAACGCGTACCCATTTGCACACCAGAAGCACCCATTTGTAGCGCTTTTGCGATGTCTTCACCAGTCATAATCCCACCAGCTGCAATTACTGGAATATCTACAGCTTCAAGTACTTCAGGTAAAATATCAAAAAGTGGACGGTCTGTACCTAAGTGACCACCAGCTTCAAAACCTTCAACAACTACTGCAGCTGCACCTAGTCTTTGCGAAATCTTCGCTAATTTTCCAGAAGAAACAATAGAAATAACCGGAACACCATATTCTTTTCCCCACGTATACATGTCACGTGAGACCCCTGCTCCAGAAATGATGAAGTCAACTTTTTCCTCCATTGCAGCTTTAATCGTGTTAGCAAAATCTGTCATTGCAAACAAAACATTAACTCCTATATAGCCAACACCCTTAGTTAATTCGCGTGCTTTACGAATTTGGGCTCTCATTTCTTCAATTGGTATGCCAGTTCCGGAGATAATTCCAATTCCACCAGCGTTAGCAACAGCTGAAGCTAATCCACTTAATGAAATGGCAATTCCCATCCCTCCCTGCATAATTGGTACCTTTGGTGTCATATGAGCAATCTTTAACTGTGGAATATTCAACAGAGCTCCCCCTCATTAAAAAACTATTTTCATCCTAACATGGGATATTCTACCTTCTATTATTACCTAAAATGAAAGAAACTTTCATTAGACAACAATTTTTATAACTGGTATTATTACCAGGTCTTTGTCTTTTCCTAGTAATAAATGTTTATCCCCTTGCTATTAATAAAATCCTATCAAATCCAACAGTAGAAAAGCAAGTTATATTTGTCACCTAGTAATAAGAATTGGTGATAAAAATTTTTACAATGTATTATATTTATCACTAGACAATTTTGTAAATAATTCACCCCGAAAAAAATAGACTGCAAAAGCAGCCTATCTCTTATTAACCATCAAAAGGTTTTTGATTTCTTTTTTTTCTAACATAAAAGACGATAATCATCCCAATTAACCCTAATGGGACAATAAAAGGACTCAAACCAATAGCTAAAACAATTATTCCAGAAAATAATGAAATCAATCCATTTACACTTTCCATAAATAAACTTTTTGCCTTTACCCAAGTATTTAAATCCTTGTCTTGTATTGAACCAACTGTAACAAGATTTTCAGTTAAGTGAAGGGTTACTGTAGAAAAGTCTACATTTGTTTTTAAATAATTCATTCTTCCTAGTAATTGTTCAATCTCTTCTTGTACTTTTCCTAAGTCACTTGATATTTTTAATAAGTCCTCTGTTTGTTCAGCTTTTTCCATAAAACTAAGCAGTCTTTCTTCAACTACCCTCTTTGAACGTAAACGAGACTCTAAATCAACAAATTCTTCAGTCACGTCGTTTCCGCTTACATGACGGTCATGAACTTTTACACTAGCAGATTCCACTTCATTGATAAAACTTTGAAAGCTTTTTTGTGGGACTTTAACAACTAAATTGCCATTAATTCTCTCTTTACCACTGAAATAAATAGACGACTCGAGAACATATCCACCAAGGGTAGATACCTTTTCTTGAATTTGAGCTTCGATTTTGTGGTAATCCTTAACCTCTAAAGATAGGTTAGCGTTGTAAATCACCATTCGTTCTGAAACATTAACATCCGGGTTATCACTAGCATTAGACCCTGTAGTTCCATAATCCTGTTCGATCTTCCGTTCTTCCCTAGGAGCAGAATCGTTAACAGCTTTAGACTCTTCACTTGTTTCATAGCCACTGCTACACGCAGCGAGTATAGATACGAAGATTAGAATAAGCATCAGTTTCACATTCCTATATACATTCATTTAAGAAAACCACCCTTTTTCTCTTTATAATATTAGACGAAATGCTGCTATAAAAGTTTCAAATAAAGAGATCTTAAAAAAGACTTGCCTATTTGCAAGCCTTAACAACTTTTAAAAGGATTTCTCCATTCCATCAACACTCCATAATGACGCGATTCTTCATCTTCTAAATAATTCTCTACTAAAGCAACCGGCATTCTACCACATTGCAGCAAAAATGTGAGAACAGGATCACGCAATTCACCTTGAACAATTTTTTCTAGATATTGTTTTGGCGTTAGTTCTTTAGCGATCTTTTTAAATCCTGGCATTCTCCCCCCCACCTAATAATCGATCAAGCTGTTTATGAACAACAACATCATACATCGATTCCATTAACACTCTTCCTAATTTGTGCTTTCGGTAAGAAGGCCTAATGCAAATGTCCACCACATATAACGTATTACCATCTGGGTTATGGTTTCGTATGTAGCCGTTATCAGTCATTTCTTCCCATGTGTGGTTAGGCTTATCGGAATTAAAAGAAACAATTAGACCAGTCATCGAACCGGCCAAAACCCCTTCTACTTCAATACAAAGAGCGCCTTCAGGAAAAAAGTTGACGTGGTTCGTTAATTGTTCTTCATTCCACCAAAGTTCTGAGGGAAATGGAGGCGGAAAACTTTCACGTTGTATTTGAATTAACTCTTCAAAATCAGTTTTGGCATAATTACGAACTACAACCTTTAACGGCTTCTCCTTATAAAAATGATAAATTTCCTTTCGATACAATAGAAACACCTCATTTTTGCAATTTAAAATGTAGAATGCAGAATGTACAATTATTGTGTGCAAAGCTTCGTTGACTTGTTAAAACATTCTTAATTTTCGTTAGACACGTTGGTTCGCTAGTTATATGATTAGCTTTCGGTTTACAACCCTAGCGAAGTAGTTTTTGACAATATTAGTCTAACATATTTAATCTCTTACGTTAAAATTCATTTTGATAACACTTTTCTAAAAAATACCCTTAACTAAAAAGGGTCAACCCCAAGTGGAGTTGACCCTTAATTGTTAACACAGAGGTTGAACATTTACTTTTATGTTCCCTAGAAATGACTTGTCTTTTAGGAGACGATGGAATTCTAACTCTTCAAACATAGCCGTAACTTTAACTTCATCAATGTTACGAGCACATTCTTCTAGGACAATTTCCACAGGCACTTCACAATGAATTTCCGCTAGTTTTCGAGATAAATGGAGCATGTCCAACTCGGTTTCAATTTTAGTACGGATTCCTTTTGAGAGACTTGGTAAATTTTCTAATATCCCAGAAATTGATTGGTATTCTTTTAACAGCTTAATGGCTGTTTTTTCACCAATTCCTTTAACACCAGGAAAGTTATCACTTGCATCACCCATTAGTCCTTTTAAGTCAATAAACTGAGCAGGTGTTAGTTCCTTTTCCTCTAATAGCTTCTCTAACGTATATACTTCGTAGTTTGACATACCCTTCTTCATGATGATGGAATGAATATTTTCATCAATAAGCTGCAGGCTATCGTGATCGCCAGTTAAGATTTGAATTTTGAGATGTTGGCTATATTTTTTCGCGATCGTACCAATACAGTCATCTGCTTCGAAGCCTTCTATACCGACGCTAGGAATATTAAAGCTCTCTACTACTTTTTTCACTAAATCAAATTGAGGTATTAACTCTTCAGGTGGCTCGCCACGATTAGCTTTATACGCAGGGTAAAGCTCATTACGAAACGTACGGGCACCCATATCCCAGCAGCACAATACATGACTTGGTTGAAACGTACTTATGGCATCTTGCATGTATTTAACAAAACCGTAAATCGCATTCGTAGGAACACCCTTACTTGTTTTCATAATGTATCCGCTATACGACGTGGCATAGTAACCTCGAAAAAGAAGAGCCATCCCATCGATAATCATTAATGATTCTTTATTAGACAATTAAAATTCAGCTCCCTTTTTAATCTAGAGTTGTTATAGGTAATACCTCGGTATTTGTTCACTTTCCTTTAAACTCATAACTACCATCTTACCAAAAAACTGTTTAAAATGATAGTTACAACGTATTATTGATTATTTCTTGTTCAAACATTTGTCATAAAATGTTAAGATAATAAAAGACTTAAAGAGGAGGAGCTTCATTATGCAATTACAGCAAAAACAGTTACCTAAAACATCTCCTGAACAAAAAACGATGTATAACATTCTCTTGATTATCGGCTTTGTTCACTTACTAAATGATACCATTCAGGCTGTTGTTCCAGCCATGTTCCCTATCCTACAACAATCTATGGGTCTAACATTTACGCAACTTGGTTTCATCGCATTTGCCCTAAATTTAACGTCTTCATTAATTCAACCAGTTGTGGGATACTACACGGATAAAAAACCGTCACCATATGCCCTACCTATCGGACTTTGTTTTACATTTGTCGGGGTCCTTGGTATTGCCTTTGCCTCTTCTTTTTGGCTTGTCATTATTTCCGTTATTCTTATCGGGGTAGGTTCAGCTACGTTTCATCCAGAAGGATCACGAGTCGCTTACATGGCTGCAGGAACTCGCCGTGGAACAGCCCAATCAATTTACCAAGTGGGCGGTAATGCTGGGCAGGCGTTAGCCCCATTAATTACCGTGTTAATTATCGTACCCTTTGGCCAGTTCGGTGCGATTTGGTTTACACTCCTAGCTGCCCTTGGTATCGGACTATTAATTTATATTGCTAGATGGTATTCAGAACAAGTAGCTCAAGTCGCTAAGAAAAAAATTGTTCAAAAGAAAAAAGCTGAAATTAATCCACAAACAAGAAAGATTGTTATCTACGCTATTACCCTACTAGTCTTTCTAGTCTTTGCCCGTTCTTGGTTTCATGCCGGGATTTCTAATTTTTACGTCTTTTACCTAATGGAACAGTTTCAACTATCAGTTGACCAAGCACTAATTTACATTTTCATTTTCTTAGCTGCAGGAGCTTTTGGTACGTTTGCCGGTGGGCCTTTAGCCGACCGGTATGGAAAACGAAATATCTTAATGTTATCGATGCTCGGATCTGCACCCTTAGCGTTACTATTGCCCCACGTTGGGCCGTTGCTCTCTTATGTCCTTCTAGGAGCGATCGGATTTATTATTTTATCAAGCTTCTCTGTCTCTGTTGTCTATGCACAAGAATTAGTTCCCGGTAAAATTGGGATGGTGTCTGGTTTAATTGTTGGCTTAGCTTTTGGAATGGGTGCCATTGGCTCAGTAGCCTTAGGGATTGTCGCTGACTGGATTGGCTTAACAAATACAATGCTCTTCGTTGTTGCGTTACCACTTCTGGGAATTCTGACATTCTTCCTACCTACTGACGAAAAACTTAGAGAAATAAATGAATAATGTAAGAGATTTTTTGAATGTGCTTATTTTATTACCAACATAAACCCTGAATTATTCATAGAAAATCTTTAATCGGTTATTAATGGCTATCTGATAAGCTTTTTTATTAAATTCACTTGCATCAAATAAATGAAAAAAGAACCCATTTCTGTTAAGTTAAAAGTACGACCAAATAACCGACAGAAAGGGTTCTTATAATGGCTACTTTACCTCAATTAACACTTGATTTCAATCGAAAAATTAAACTTTCTAACGACGGAGGAGAACTCTCATCCGATACTGGAGAATTCCTTTTTAGAGAATTCGATGAAAAGATAAATTTTTCTTCTACATTAGCACGCTTTTTAAACCTAAAAGACAATAGACGCTACTATGTTCATTCGAATGAAAATTTACTTCGTCAAAAGATTTATCAAATCATTGCTGGTTATACCGATGATGATAATGCCGACCAATTAACGAGAGATCCTGTGTTTACTCAAATCATTGGTACAAATGCATTGGCTTCTCAGCCGAGTTTGTCTCGCTTTTTTAGACGTTTCGACGATCAATCTATGGAAGAATTGAATCAAGCCAACCAAGAGCTTATTGATAAAGTGCACCAACTCAGGGAGTCGAAGGCAGTCATTTTTGATTTGGATTCTACACATTCCGATACTTATGGAGATCAAGAAGCTGCGGCTTACAATACTCATTATGGAACAGTCGGTTTTCATCCATTAGTTGCCTTTGATGGTGTAACAGGTGATTTCCTCAAAGCAAAGCTACGACCTGGAAACGTGTATACGTCCAATGGTGTAGTGGATTTTATTCAACCACTCATTGAGCATTACAACGAAAAGTTTCCTGAGACAACACCTTTTCTTCGGGGTGATAGTGGTTTCGCTGTCCCTGCTTTATATGATTTGTGCGAAAGAGAGAGCGTTTATTACGTTATTCGTCTGAAATCAAATGCAATTCTGCAACGAATCGCAGATGAACTCCATCCTCCGTCTATCATTTCCGATGTTTCCAAGACGGAAATTTATTATGAAGAAACCATCTATCAAGCAAACTCTTGGTCGAAACCTAGAAAAGTAATTATCAAATCGGTACGCCCAGCGGGCGAATTACTGTTTTCCCATTCCTTCTTTGTGACAAATTTAGTAGATGCCTTTTCTCCTGAAGCAATCGTTCTTACTTATCAAAAAAGAGGAACGATGGAAAACTACATCAAGGAAGCCAAGAATGGGTTCGGTTTTGATAAAATGAATAGCCATTCTTTCCAAGTAAACGAAGTAAAAATGATGTTGAGTCTATTAGCTTATAACTTAACAAACTGGTTGCGTACCCTCTGTTTTCCTGAAGGACAAAAGACCATGCAAATCGAGACCATACGCACCCGAATTATTAAAGTTGCCAGTAAACTAGTGAAGTCAGGACGTTCTCTGTACTTTAAGCTCGCTTCGAGTTTCGTTTACCAAGAATTCTTTTGGAATGTACTTCAACGAGTTCAGAGACTGAAAATAGTGTAAACCTAAATAATTAACTAATTTCTGGAAATTCCATTCTAAACCAAGGGAGTAGTCTGTCTAAAAATGGGTGATTTTCAAGAAATACTTTTAAAATCAAAAATGAAGTAGTTCAAATTGATATTATTCGATTTTAATGTGAGAGACTTTCATGATTTTTGCTTCTGTTATGACTTAACTTTGAAGTATGAATAATTCAGGATAAACTATTGAATTTTTCTTTTAGCGCCCGAGATTTACTTTTTATGGTAATATCGGGCATTGTTTTCTGTTTTTGTGCCCAGGATTTACTTTTTATGGTAATCTTGGGCACTTTTCCTAGTTTTAGTACCCGAGATTTACTTTTTATGGTAATATCGGGCACTGTTTTCTGTTTTCGTGCCCAATATTTACTTTTTATGGTAATCTCGGGCGCTTTTCCTAGTTTTAGTACCCGAGATTTACTTTTTATGGTAATCTCGGGCATTGTTTTCTGTTTTTGTGCCCAAGATTTACTTTTTATGGTAATCTCGGGCACTTCTCCTAGTTTCAACGCCTGATATTTACTTTTTATGGTAATCTCAGGCACTTCTCCTCGTTTTCGTGCCCAAGATTTACTTTTTATGGTAATCTCAGGCACTATTCTTTTATAGCATGCTCGGGATTTTCTTTTTATACGAATATCAGTTTCAAACTTATCTTTTTTACACCTAAATTATCAATTCACCAACCATTATTCTAAATATTCGCCAAACAATAGCAATATCTTGTTGACTATTTCACAATTAGCTGATAATATTCATGTTAATATTTAAAAAGCAGGCGATGAGTACTATGGATCAAACTATAGTAGGAGCAGCTTCTGGAGAGTCCGCTACTGGCGGCGCCGAAGGATTCACAATCTCAGGCAAAAGGACAGAAGAGTAACTATACATATTTTTGTACGTTATTCTATTACCTTTTGAGATTGGAGAAATCCAATCTTTTTTGTTTTTTAGTTACTTTAATTATGTAGAGAGTTAAAGTATCGAATACTAATTTTATTTAGAAAAAATACGAGGTGATTATGATGGAAAAAAGACGTGCAGTAGTAAGTGTAATTGGAAAAGATCAAGTTGGAATTATCGCTAAGGTAACAAACGTATTGGCAGATAATAATGTCAATGTACTAGATATTAGTCAAACGATCCTCCAAGATTTTTTTACAATGATGATGTTAGTTGATGTAACAGAAATCGATAGCCTAGAAGTGCTTCAGGATCAGTTTGAGACAATAAATGAAGAAATGGGCCTTAAAATTAACATTCAGCTTGAGGATTTATTTAAAGCCATGCATCGCGTTTAAGGGGGAACTAAAAATGAATATTGCACTAGCAGAAATGCAAGAAACAATTAGAATGGTTCAAATGGAAAGTCTCGATATTCGTACAGTTACAATGGGAATAAGTCTTCGGGATTGTGCTGATTCAGACTTCGGAAAAATGAATGCTCGTGTCTATGAAAAAATAACTAGCTATGCTAAAGATTTAAAGTCTGTGGCTGAAACGGTTGAAAAAGAGTACGGGATTCCCATTATTAATAAGCGAATTTCGATTACACCGATTGCAGAAATTTTAGGTAGTGCCACAAAAGAGCAAGCCATAGAATTAGCAAAAACTCTCGACAAGGCTGCAAAAGTTCTTGGTGTCGATTTTATCGGGGGATACTCTGCTCTAGTTCATAAAGGGATTTCTAAAGGTGATCAAACATTACTTGATGCCTTACCAGAAGCCTTGAGTGTTACTGAACGAGTTTGTGCTTCTGTTTCTGTTGCTACAACAAGAACTGGTATTAATATGGATGCAGTAAAACAAATGGGAGAAATTATTAAAGATGCTGCTTGGCGTACCCGGGATCAAAATGGTATAGCTTGTGCAAAACTCGTTGTGTTTTGTAATCCAGTTGAAGACAATCCTTTCATGGCTGGAGCATTCCATGGTTCTGGTGAGGGGGAAGTCGTTCTTAATGTCGGTGTAAGTGGTCCAGGTGTAGTTCTTAATGCCCTTCGTCGCTACCCTGATGTTGACCTAGGTAAAGTTTCCGAGATTATTAAGAAAACAGCTTTTAAAATTACTCGTGCCGGTGAATTAATTGGCCGTGTAGTTGCTGAACGATTAAATGTACCATTTGGAATTATGGATTTGTCACTTGCACCAACAAACGCAATTAATGACAGTGTAGCTGAAATTCTTGAAGAAATTGGCCTCGAACGAGTCGGAACACATGGGACAATTGCTGCTCTAGCGCTAATGAATGATGCTGTGAAAAAAGGTGGGGCAATGGCGAGTTCTTATGTCGGAGGTTTGAGTGGAGCGTTTATTCCTGTTAGTGAAGATAATGGAATGATCCGTGGAATTGTTGATGGAGCGTTAACCCTATCAAAGCTTGAAGCAATGACATGTGTATGTTCCGTGGGGCTTGATATGATCGCGGTAACCGGTGATGCTAGTGCGGCAACATTATCAGCCATGATCGCTGATGAAGCAGCGATTGGGATGATTAATAAAAAAACAACGGCAGTTCGAGTCATCCCTGTCCCAGGCAAAAAAGAAGGAGAAATGGTTGAATTCGGTGGTCTTCTTGGCCGAGCTCCAGTAATGGGAGTCAATCCATTTGGATCTGATAAATTAATAAACCGTGGTGGTCGCATCCCAGCACCACTTCAGGCTTTAATTAACTAAAACACAAATGGCGAGGAATTATATGTCCTCGCCATTTTTTCTATCTTACAACCAAAACTTCGGTTTATCGTATTTCGTATAAATTTCATCTTCGAAATCTCTTGTTATTACTTGCTCCGGTACATACTCTGGTCCTTTTTCTATCGTATCCTTTTTCAACTCAACACGCATAATTTTTTCTGGCCAACTTACATACGTAATCCATTGCGGGGCAATTAATACGTGCTTGCCTACCCACCAATTCCTTGTATCAACAACTAAATAGCGGACTTGCCAAGTTTCATCACAAATAACAAAGTTCTCCACATGGCCGATATACCCATCTATTGCTTCTATTGTATAACCTGAGATTTCCGTAAAGCTTCTTAATGTGCTTTTTCCATCATAGTCATCCAAAGTTTCAAACTCAGAATTAGGTTTAGTTAGTTCAGATGAAGGCGTATATTCTTTCCAAAAACTATGATCACTCCAATAGGGTCTTAATCCGTAATAATGAACTAAGTTAGCTTCATATTCTCTTGTAGGTAATTTTGATTCAATAGGTGGACTATCCTTAATTTTTT
Source organism: Anaerobacillus isosaccharinicus (assembly GCF_001866075.3). Classification (GTDB taxonomy): domain Bacteria; phylum Bacillota; class Bacilli; order Bacillales; family Anaerobacillaceae; genus Anaerobacillus; species Anaerobacillus isosaccharinicus. Next base: position 4,716,325 of record NZ_CP063356.1, read on the forward strand.
CTTTTGTTAGTGAAAGTTGTATATTTCCATTGACTAAATCAAACTCACTAATAGACATCGGTGAAATCAGTACTTTTCTTCCTGGTAGCCATTTCATTGTATCGACAACCAAGTACCGGACCGTCCAATGCTTTTCATCTAAGATAAAGTCGTGAACTGTTCCAATCGGACCGTCAATTGCTGTAATATCAAACTTTTTCAACTCTTTAATGTTGTGTAACAAAACATAACACTCCTTAAATGTTGATTTTCTTTGTCTTAAAATCGGTCTACCGATCGTTTATGATATTTTTTTCGATAAAGTTTCTAATTCCTTCTTCAAGTCTTCTTGCACCCCTTTTATTTCTTCTTTTACAACCTTACCTATTTCTTTTCCTGACTTCATTTCTTCCTTCATAATATTCTTCACGATTTTTTTAAGCTCTTTAGCATCGATGTCATCTTTTTGGCGGAGATCCTCCAAGGCTTTTTTCGCTTCTTCAACAATATAACTAGCTTCTTCAATGATCGTTTCTGACAATTCAGGTGAACGATCATCAAGAATTTCAGTAAAAGATTCTATTTTGTCTTTTAAAATACTAGCTGCCTCTTCAGCTTTATTTTTACTATTTTCAAATTGCTCATTTATGTCATTTCGTAGCTCCGGACCAGATTTAGGTGTTGTAAGTACTGCTACAGCTGCCCCCACTGCACTACCAATAATCGTCCCAACGATTAATCCTTTTTGTTTATCCACTTTGCATCTCTCCTTAGTAAAGTTATAGTTTCTTTGCTTGTCCACATTGGTTGCCTATTCCTTTACACGAAAGCAAATCTCCTCCTTTGTCTAGTGAAATCGTTGCTCTTAATAAGTGAATACCCCTCTATGCCTTTTTAAAACATTCATTTTAAAAATGGATATAATTTCTATATTGCATAAAAGCTAATGACACAACAAATAATGTAAAAGTGAATAGTGAAAGGGAGGCGAACTTATGCTACAAAAAGATCAAATTGATAGTTACTTATCAAGAACCCACGAAACAATTGAAAGTGCCCATAAAGAATTGTTAGATGTAAAGTTAATTCAAGTAAACGATCCAACCGAGTATCCCTTTATCATGAATCAATTAATGGAGCTAGATGATGAAATAAATGAATTACTAACTGCCGCATCTCCAGAACAACGAAGCCAGTTAGAAGAAGCACAACAGCAATTAAGAGAAACAAAAACAGTCATGATCCGTGGGATATAAACAAGCGAGGCCGACAAATGTCGACCTCTCTTTTCTTTAATGTGAAAACAGCTGATTGTCTTTTTCTTCATTTGTAAGAAGATACGGGGCTACATCCCCTTGCTCTCTTGCATAGAGCTTTAGCTCAATGACGTTCTCCATTAAAAATTGGACATATATCTCATCTCTGACCAGCCAAGCAGAATAATTTCGTTTAATGTAATTCTCAGCTTCATGAAATGTAGCGAAATTGACATCAATGGGGGAACCATTAAATTCAACAATCCATCTTTCTTCTTCTGAAGCATAAAGATAAAATTGATCTTCTTCTCGATTTTCATAGAGGGAACCATTTACTGAGTCTTTCAAGTTATATTGATTTCGGAACGCATCTGCTCGCATTGGATCTATTTTAAATGGCTCCGCCACAAAAAGCTCATAAGCATCAGCTGTTAATGAGCACCCGGAAGCTTTTGCATGTCCACCACCACCGTAGTTTCCAGCAATTTCAGAAACATCAATGTGGTCATGAATGGTCCTTAAGCTCATTCGTTTGCCACCGACACTTACAATGGCTATATAATCTAGATGTGGATTTTCTTTTCCTAGCTCATTACCTAGCTCTGAATGATAAGATTCAGCATGAACGATCCCAACACAATACTCACCAACAAACGATTGAACTAATTCTCTTTTCTTTTTACGAACATATCGTTGAATTTTCTCATCTTCCAACGCTAACATCTTTTCTTCAAAATCATCGAATTTAAATGGTTCATTTTTCTTTAGGCGCTCAACCATTCGTTCTTCAAAGTCATCAATGGAAAGCATAAAAAACAGATCATTTAGTCGTTTTGCCTCTGTATTCCCATTTTGATCCCATTCCCACGTATCATATTGACGGACTAGCTCAACAAATTCTTCAATCGATTTCGTCGGCTTAAGTAGTCCTTTCTCTTTCAGATGTTCATAAAACAAGCTCGTTGCTGAAGCTAAACGCCCATCATCATATTGAACTGTTACTATCCCCCAGCTATAGTTATTAAAATGCAGAGCCGTTTTATGATGATCAATTAACTGAACCTTACCACCACTTTTTACATAGTCATTCAAGTCTTTTTCATTTTTTTCATTAACAGATAGGTCGGTAATAAATACATTATCCCCTTTTTTAGGTTTTTCTAAAAAGCGGGATACTTGAAAATCTAAACCCATAACTGAGTTATAGCGAATTTCGACATTACCATCAAAAGCAAGCTTTGCCACAATTCCACAGCCTACTCCATCTAAATCGTTATGCGTATATAGTCGATACATAGAGGCACTCTCCTAAAAAAACTAAATTTGAGTTTTAGCAAAAAATTTCAAAAGTACAAATTTAGTATGTACAAAAAATGCAGTTCTATGGCAAAAAAACGCAGTAAAAAAGCGTGTAGATATCTACACGCTTAGTATTTAGTTAATGAACGCACGTTTCGTTTCTTTAATATAGATCACATCAAATTTTAAACCTTCCGCAATGGCACGTAATGGAACATACACTTTCCCATTAAGCATCTGAATTTGATCATTTAGTTTTACTATCTCGTCTCCAATTGTAATGAAATTCTTACCTACTTTAAACGAAATTACCTCATCGTTCAAATTAACAATTGCACTTTGCGTCGCACCGTTCCAACTAACCTCTGCTCCAAGAGTTTCTGCGTATTCGCGGATTGGAACGAATGTGCTACCGTTTAAAATGACTGGTGGAAATGGAATTTGTAGTTCTTTTCCTTTCACGATAATCGTAATAGGCTTATCACTCAATGGCGCTTCGTGATAAACTCCCCATAATGTTTCAGAAATCGTTTTTGCCATCGCCTCATAGCCTCTTTGGTTTGGGTGAATATCGGCTCGTAAAATATGAGTATACAAAACTTCACGATTAATAAAGTCTTTGGCAACTGGAGCTAAAAGAAGTTCATAATTCTCTTTCTTATATTTCTTGACTAACTCTTCTAGCACCTTCGTAAAAGTTGTACTTAACAATGTTAACTTATTATACATGTCACGATTAATCCTTGGAAATGGATTGTATTGATCAGCAATGACAATCGTAACATCAGGATTTAAATTATATATAATACCAAGTGTTTCTTCGATATTTATAAGATACTCAGCGATTTTTTCTGTTAAAAAAAGTTGAAGTTCCTGATCATCAAGATCACGAATATCGATATATGTTCGTGCCCCAAAGTCATTTCCACCAATGGAAATCGTAATCAAGTCTGCATGCTTAATATCTTCCTTTAGCAATGACATACTTTTAAGTAAAGGGTCAATCCAAGGGTCCCGTAAGTTGTTTTGAATATCTGATTTCTTTGGTGTTGTACCATTGTCCATGGTCACTATGATATTTTTTAACCCTGAACTTGTTAAGCCATTCACACCATAATTTTTTACAGTAGTCTTATTGTAAAAAAGTGATTGCTCATAAACTCGATCTACAAATCCATACACTTTGGCCTCTGGGTCAAGAAGTTGTTGTGGTTCCAAGCCAACAGTTAACGAATCACCTAAGGCTACATAGAGAATGGAATCACTCTTCGCATCTGTAAAAGTAGGAACTGTTACAACAAACATTAACGTAAATATCATGACGAATGCCAGTGTTTTTCGTCTAATATATTTCATCTAAAAAAGCCTCCTAGAATAAAGATTATGTCTAACTAACTTATATTCTAGATAACTCGTAAAATTCCCTTTAATACTAATAAAATTACCATTATTTTAGTATTACAATTTCCGATAATTAAGTTGATAATGATGATGGGTGATCGAAATGAAACACGTAGGTAGAAGAATATCTTTAATTTTAAGCTTAGTTGTATTGCTTGTTGCCATTGTTTATGTAGATATAACGAAAAGCTCATTTCTGTTGTTATTATGCATCAATCAAATCGTTTTTTTATTCGTTGGGATCCGTTACGATCAAACAAAAACAAAGGCAGAGCGGGATCATCTAACAAATTTATATAACCGTGTCTTTATCTCAGAGAGACTACCTAAGCTGTTAAAGAAAAAGTCTAATTTAGCTGTCTGTATTGTTGATATTGATTGTTTTAAATCCATTAATGATAGCCATGGTCACCATGTGGGTGATGATGTCATAAAACGAATTGCCTACATATTAGAATCCGAAACTCGTAAAGCAGATTTTGTTGTACGTTGGGGCGGAGATGAGTTTTTAATAATTGCACCAAATCTAAATAACGAATTTCTAATTTCATTAAACGGTCGTATCAATCGTAGACTTGAATTGATTTCACAACAATATGGTTTTCCAATCTGTGTTTCTATGGGAATCGCTACTTGTGCAGGTGACAGAGATATTGAAGCGATGATCCAACTAGCAGATGAAAATATGTACAGTCGAAAGCGAGAAAAGCAAAACCGCTTAAATCCACATTACCTATAATGAATAGCCCCCCTTGTAGCTTTTTTGTCTAGGGGGGCTTTGTTTACCTCACGTATTCAGCTTGAAAGGAGTTTTCACCCGCATGAACTGAGAGTAAGGTACTAGCATAGCCTACTAAGCGATTAACTAGTTCATCTGTAACCGCATAAACGAGGGGATAGAGGGCGGGATCAAATAACTTAGGATCATCTAAGATAATTGTCGTATTAATAAATATATCGCGGTTTCCTTGAAGGTCGTAATGGATGATTGCCTTACCAACCGCTCCTTTCGTCATTGGATCACTAAACCCTTGTAGAAATAAATACCATTCCTCAGCAGTTTGTGAGCGAAAGTTTTTAGTAAAGCTCATCCCAGCTAGCTCTTCTGTAATTTTTTCCTGTAATTCTGGATTAGTAAGATCTGATATATTTTCATTCATGACGTTACCCCTTACGTTTTTTACTATTTTTATCCACTTGATACAAACTATTTCTAGACGTGTATAATACATATGTATAAATTTTTGGTAGTGTCAAAAGTTCTATGAAAACTAAGGATCTCTGACACATACTACCATTTTGGTTAGCTGAGACACCCGCCATCGCTCTTGACAAACACGCCAATGGTTTAGCGAGAGGTTTAACAAGGGCGAAGAGGACAAAAGAAGGCATAGCTAAATAAGCCCTTGGTATTTCCATTTTAAACCATTGGCAAGTTCGGTTTGTCAAGAGTGCGCTCCGCCGATGGCTAGGAAGGGCTCAGCTAAACAAAAGTTAGGCAGTTTGCTTACTTATCCAATCCTGGGCAAGACCAATAAGAGTTGTCCATCTAGCAGGCATGTTTGGAAGCTTATCTAGCTCAGGAAGCGTTACTGGTACTTTCCCTTCTAAAGCTGAATGTGGTCTTAGAAAGTTAAAGTAAGCAACGAACAAGGTCACAAAAGAAACAGAACCATGTTCTGACCCGAAACCATGAGTGGATCGATAGTTTCCTTTAAAGGTACGATTTAGCCGCTCGATAATTTGTTTGAGAGGTCGATATTCCTTTGATACCTCGTCTTCGTTGGTTAAGCCAATTACCTGAATCACCTCAAACGGGATTTGATGCTGGGCAAAAAAGTGTTGTGCTAATAAGTAAATGGGATTGCCATCGACAACGAAAGTTAGGTTTTCTGGGATTTTCCTAAGCTTTAACAACACTTCGTCTATCGCTTTAATAGCCGTAGCTGTATCTCGATTGGGTGACACAGGATAAGAGAGAATGACTTTCTTCACGGCATCAAAAAAGAAAAACAGGTAATGCCAACGGCCATTTACGCGGATGTATGTTTCGTCACCACAGAATTGATCTGAAAGCTCGTAAGGATAGTGATCAATATAAGGTTTCAACCACAATGCCACACTATTTTCGTAATTTAAAATGCTTTGATGAGAAATTGATACACCATGTACATCTTTCATCAACGCTGCTGTTTTACGGGCTGAAAGTCCATAATTGACGTGATAAGTCAAAATCAGTCCAAGCGTATGTGGAGACACATAAATTCTTGATAGATCAACTCTCGGTCTCTTTGGTGAATGCTTCGCTAATGGTTGAAAATCAATGTGAAACTGGCGGTAAATATAGCGAAGTTTAAAGGCTTGAGGATCTTCTTTGAACCGATTTTTCTCTTTTTGAGTCATCGCATTACGTTTCTGTTGGTAATAAGAACAAGCGTCGTTTTTACACTTGTACACATGGAAGTCTTTTCTTTCCTTCACTTTTTCGAGTGTTTTTGAACAGTGAGGGCATTTCAGGATTGCTTCCTTGAGATAACGGTTTTTCTCACTGAAAAGGCACGAACACACCTTACATTGATATTGTCCTTTCGCTCCATTGTTCGCATACAAGTAATCTGCTGGAGCACCACACGTAGGACATTTCATTGATAAAGGAACGGGTGTTGACTTCGATCGTCTTTGTACTGGTTTGAGAGGCTTCCCCTTAGTCTCCAGGTGTTCAGATAATAAAAGTCTAAAATCTAGTTTTTGGGGAACTTCAATGATCGGTAGATCATCAACTTGAAGCTTGCGATAAGGTTTATTAACTGGAGCTTCAGTCGGTTTATCAAACATGCTTTTCCCGATTAGTAGGGTAAGCAATGTTCGAATGACTTGTTCTTGGTAGTTTATAAAAGTAAGTAAATAGGTTATAATTTGAGGTAACAACTTGTCACTTCCTCTTTCTTTGGGATTTGTGTGTGTGTGGTTACCTCACTAATACCTTAGAATTCTGGGGGTGGCAAGTTTTTTGCTTATAAAGCCCTCTAAGCTAGGATTTAATAGCCTATTTCTATATAAAGTTTTGACAATACGAAATTTTTATAGGGGGCTTTTTAATGACAAATATAGCTGCACCAGCACAAAAACAATTAGATGCTTATAATAGCAGAAATTTAGACGAATTTATGGAATGTTATTCTGAAACGTGCTTTGTTGAGGATGGTGCTGGGAATGTACTAATGGAAAATAAAGAAGCAATGCGAAAACGATACGAACTTCTTTTCGCCGAAAGCCCAGATCTTCATTGTCGCTTAGTTTCGAGAATTGTCCTTGAAAGCTATGTCCTTGATGAAGAGCGAGTAACTGGATCACGTGGTTCTAAGGAGGAAAGACATGTAGTAGCAGTTTATAAGATTGAAAATGGGTTAATCACGCATGTTAGGTTTTTATATTAATAAAGAAAGAGGCTGGGACAAAAGTGTTTTAATCAATGAGAAATCCGAACAATGGTAGTTGGTGCATATCCATCGCTTCGGAAATATACTTCGCTTTCCGCGGGCGGCTGGTGAGCCTCCTCGTGCTTACGCACTGTGGGGTCTCACCCTTGCCTTTCATCCCGCAGGAACGAGCGTTACTCCACTGCTAATACTTCGAGTTGTCTCGACGGATACGCTTCGTCAGCGTTAGCATGTAGAGGAAGAGACAGTATCTCTACGTATATTTCCTCCGCTCTGGTTTTGTATTGTTCGGATTTTCAGCTAAACACTTTAGTTATGTCCCAGCACAGCCTCTTTCTTATTTCTATAAGTTTTCCTAAATCCCTCACAAACTACTACATAATAAAAATGTGAGTAATGACAAAAACAAAAAAGATAAATGCCATCCTATAATGGAATTTTCGCCTAAAGCCAGAAGCCTTAAGCTTTCTCAACACGCCACTAAAAAGCAAAATTGTTAGAACTAAAAAAGCGAAAATACCACTCACTATTTTTGAATTTTGCAGCTGTTGGGTATGAACAGAAATCATCATTGACCCATGTAAGACGATTAATCCCACAGCGGTAATGGCAATTGCAACGTGGTACTTCATCATTTTCTTTGAAATTTTCGCTAGTTTAACTTTAACATTTCGATCTTTTCCTTTTCTAATAAGTAAAAGGACAAAATACATGTTTACATTTACCAAAAATAATACGAATGCTACTTGGGAAATGATTTTTGCTGATAAAATATAGTAAGAACTAGACCCTTGATAAAAACTCCAACCTACAATTAAACAAATGGTTAAGGTATTAACTAGTAGCCATTTTCTAATCAACATTTCTCCCCCACCCTCTTCTATATATGAAGAAACCTACTTCTTCAACTTAGCAAGTGCATCTGCAAACGGGTTATTAAACGGTTCTTCCTTACCTTTATTTTGCTGGTTTAAGTATTTTGAGACATCTTTTTTCGAAATTTTTGTGTTTTTCTCTTTATTTCTACGTTCTGTAAATGTTGAAAGCTTCTCACGATGTCCACATTTACAAACAAAAATTTGCCCTTCGCCTTGACCACGAAGCTCAAGCTTCTTCTTACAATTTGGGCATCTTGCATTCGTTGTCTGTGAAATAGTTTTTTTATGTCCACATTCACGATCTTGGCAAACATGCATTTTACCACGTTTTCCATTAACCTCAAGCATTGGCTTGCCACAATCAGGACATTTACTTCCAGTTAAGTTGTCATGCTTGAACTTTTCTTTACTATTTTTTATTTCATTAACAACTAGCTTTGCATAGCTTTTCATTTCATTAATAAAGGTATCTTTATTTAGTTGACCGTTAGAAATGGCCTCAAGCTTCATTTCCCATTCAGCTGTTAAGGCTGGCGATTTTAAATCTTCAGGAGCAAGATCAAGAAGCTGCTTTCCTTTTGATGTGACGAAAATGTCTTTGCCTCTTTTTTCAATCAAGAATGTACTGAATAACTTCTCGATAATATCCGCTCTCGTTGCAACAGTACCAAGTCCACCTGTTTTCCCTAACATCCGGGCAAGTTCTTTGTCATTGGAAGGCATGTATTTAGCTGGGTTTTCCATCGCCGACAGTAATGTGGCTTCGTTAAGTGGTACAGGTGGCTTCGTTTGTCCCTTCGTTTGTGTGATCGAAGAGATAGTTAGCTGATCACCTTTCGAAATATTAGGTAACTGCTGATCCTTTAGCTCATCTTCATCTGATTCCTCAAAGCGATTTTCATAGATTTCTTTCCAACCAAGTGATTGAATGATTTTTCCGCTAGCTATGAAAGTTTCATTCCCAATCTTAGCCTTTAGTTTTGTTTGCTCATATAAAAACGGTGGTGAAAGAACAGCCAAAAATCGTTTAATCACTAAGTCATAGATCTTTCTCTCTTTATCGGTAAGTTTCGCAAGATTAACAAACTCATCAGTGGGAAGGATTGCATGATGATCCGATACTTTACTATCATCTACATACGACTTATTTGCTTTAATTGGTGATTGTAAAATTTTCGCCGCTATTTTCGAATATGGACCAATTCCACAAGCTTTTACCCGATCTTTTAATGTTGCTACAATATCAGTAGAAATAAAACGAGAATCAGTCCTCGGGTATGTTAGAATTTTATGTTGCTCATAAAGCTTTTGCATAATCGACAGCGTCTCTTTTGCTGAATAACCAAAGGCTTTATTGGCATCTCGTTGTAATTCTGTTAGGTCATATAATTGTGGTGCATAGCTTTTTTTCGCTGTTTTTTCAACAGCAACCACTTGAGCAGACTTTGTATTTTTTATCTGTTTTAAAAGCTCATCACTTTGTCCTTTATCAAATGTCTTTAGGTCATTTGATTTTTGATCCTGCCAAACAAGCTTTAGTTTACTGTCTGTTTGTGCAGTAATACCGTAAAAATCTTTCGGCTTAAACTGTTTAATTTCTTCTTCCCGTTTGGCGATCATCGCAATCGTCGGCGTTTGAACACGGCCACAAGAAAGCTGAGCATTATGCTTTGTTGTTAACGCGCGTGTTGCATTAATCCCAACAAACCAATCAGCTTCCGATCTAGCAACAGCTGAATGATATAAATTTTCGTATTGCTTCCCACTTTTCAACTGTTTAAAGCCATCTTTAATTGCTTTGTCAGTTACAGACGAGATCCAAAGACGCTTCAACGGTTTTTTAACCTTTACTTTTTCGATAATCCATCTTGCTACTAGCTCTCCTTCACGTCCAGCATCTGTAGCAATAATGACTTCCCCTACATCTTTACGGAGAAGCTGAGTTTTCACAGCTTGAAATTGCTTTCCTGTTTTTTTTATAACAACAAGCTTTAATTCACTTGGTAACATCGGTAAATCTTCTAATTTCCACGCTTTATATTTATCATCGTACGTCTCAGGATCTGCTAAAGTCACTAAATGACCTAACGCCCACGTAACAATATATTCCTGACCTTCTAAGTAACCGTCGCCCTTTTTCGGACAGTTAAGCACTCGGGCAATATCTCTACCAACAGAGGGCTTTTCACATAAAACTACTTTTTTCATGAAAAACATCCTTTCAAACTTTGCTACCCATTACTATAACATATGTTTCGTTCGTAGGCACATTAGTCATGAGTAACTAAATACGATAAAAACACAAAAAAACATCCGCAAAATGCGGATGCTATTCTTGAATTGGATCTGATGTTAACCCTTGTTTTTTGATTTCTGGGTTTGTTTTCATGCTTTCCATTTCTTTTCCTAACTTTTTTACATCTTCAAAATTTGTTGTCATTGTATTTTCACTTTTATCTTTTTCTTTTTTAGGTTCATTCTTCTTTTTTGTAATCGGATTTTCTATTTGTTTTTTATCCTTTTCATCATTAATGATACCGCCACCAAGTCCTTCATTGATCATTTCATCGATTTGTTCTTTTTCTTTTAGTTTTTCTTGTTTCATTTTTGGAACAACCTCCTTTGAAATGAATAGACTCTCGGCATTTGCCGAGCCTTGTGGCTCAAGGTTTTCTTGAACCAATTTATTTGTATCCCTCCTATTTCTAGGTGGGATTTTTACTTTAGTTTTCTTCTTCAATTGGAAATTAATTGTTGAAAAATATCATAAAAAAACTAAAAAAACACTTGACTTTTTAGTGGAACCCCAATAATCGCCGAGGAGGAATTGACTTCCTAACAATACGGTGAAATGGGGGATTTAAATGAAACCTGCGCTAATACCACATATCTCATATCAAAACTTCGTTTTAGACCAATTAAATACTCATTACTCAGGCGGTATACTGACTCTCGTACAAAAAGATTGGACTATTATCTCGAAGTTATGGATCACGGATCTTTCGTTTACCACTACGTGGCTTCATGATTCATATTCAGTTAAAGGTCCTGAGCCACGTGATCCTGCTTCCATGCTTCGCTCTTATCTTTTGTGTTTATTGACAAGTCCGACCCTGAGTATTACAGAATGGGTGAACCAACTCCATCGTGTTCCTCTTTACACGATCCTTAGCGGCTTTGAACCTGGGGATGTTCCAGGTGTCGGTACTTTTTATGACTTCTTCAGACGGCTATCAGGTTTTGAGAAGGCTAATGTAAAACCTTTTATTAAGCTCAAACGAAAAAAGAAGAAGAAGAAAAAACCGAAAAAGGGTGAAAAAGCAACTCCTAGAAACCCTGGTATTATTAGAAAATTAGTGGATCGTCATTTACGCAATGGCTCAAAACAAAAACAATTGCCGGGAGATCAATTATACGCGTTTTTTCAATCTCAATTTCTTGAAGTTTCAGCGAGATTGGGTTTGCTTGGGGATCCCCATTCCCTTGGTGTTGTTGGAGATGGGACACCCGTGGAAACAGCGAGATACCCAAGAAGCAAACCTATTTGTGATTGTAGTGCCCAAGGACTAACGAATTGTACTCATCCTCGTCGATATTCTCAACCTGACATCGACTCAGGTTGGGATAGTTCAAGGGAGAGGTACTTCAACGGATATCATCTCTACATGATATCCACTAGCGATAGCCAATACGACTTGCCGCTATATCCACGGCTGCATCCTGCTTCCCGGCATGATTCAGTCAGCCTAGTGGTTGGTTCAATTGAATTTTCGCAACGGTACACCTTGGGCACAATTGATAAAATCCTTCTCGATGCCGCACATGATGCAGAACCGATTTACGAATTACTGGACCATCATAATGTGGAACCATTTATTGATCTTAATGTTCGAACAAAGAAAAACTTCAGTACGCAAAGTGATATTCAGATTTCTCCCCTAGGCGTTCCTATTTGTCCAATTGGAATGGAAATGAAACCCAATGGGTTTGACAAATCTCAAAACCGCCAAAAGTGGCGTTGTCCACTAGCTTGCGGAACAAAAAATACATGTTCCACTCCGTGTTCTAAAGCGAAGTATGGCCGGACATTTCATACGTTTAAGCAAGATAATCTTCGTCTGTTCACTAAAACACCGAGGTCTTCTGAAAAGTGGAAACTGATTTATAAACGAAGAACTTCAGTTGAACGTTCGAACAAAAGAGAAAAAGTCGACTATCACTTAGAATCTGGGCGTCATCGCTCTACAAAAATGTGGTATGTCCGCTTATATTCAATCATGATGTGTCAACACATAGATGCTTGGTACAGTAGTCAGAAAGAGACTTTGAACATCCAAGAAATCATCTTTTCTAAGAGCGCCTAGTCATTTTTAAAAAATAGCAGCCGTAGGCTTATTTGGTATACACTTTTTTGAAAACACTATGAAAACACATCACTTTGCTGTCCTGTTAATGAAATTCCCAGTAAATTTTTTACAAATCTTCGATAAACTCATCATTTATTCCGAGAGTCTATATGAGTATGTTTCTCTTTTCCCGAGGTTGTCTAAACTTAAACATATTTTAGTTCATATACTTCGCTAAGATTTTGTATCGTTCAGATTTTCTGTTAAACACTTTAGTAATGTCCCAGCCTCTCTTTAAACTAAATCTTACTTCTAAACGGCCACCAGTTTTTGTTTCCGAATAGTTGAACCATCACTGGGATAAATAACGGTAGCATCACAAAGGCGTAAAGCAATAATCCAGTTAACACAAGGGTCGCTATTTGCAATAACGACATCACTCCTGACGGCATCATTGCCCCAAACGTTCCCGCGAGGATAATTGCTGCTGACAAAATCACCGTTCCGATTTGTCCCATTGCCTTAACCATTGCTTCTTTTAAAGGAAGATCTCTCACCAGTTCACCAAAACGTCCCATCAAAAAGATTGAGTAATCTACACCAAGAGCCATGAGCATGACAAACCCAAAGAATGGTACTGCCCAGCTAATTCCAGCATGACCAAGAATATCAATAAAGATAATCTCCGTAAAAGTCATTGAAGCAATATAAGTGATAATGAGTGAAGCCATAATATATAAAGGCATCACAAGAGAACGTAATAAAAACACAAGAACAATAAAAATACCAGAGAGCATTATTAATGCTGTTCGATTAAAGTCTTCGTCTGAGATTGTTTTTAAATCACGGTTCACACTTGCTAATCCCCCGATTGAAAAACGGCTATCCTCAAATGGAGTGCCTTTTAGAGCAATGTGCATTCTGTCTTCGATATCATTGACAATAACAATTGCATCATTACTATAAGGGTAGACGTCTAAAATCACATCAAACTTAGCAATCTTACGGTCCGGTGTTGTAAACGTTTCCCATAGGGTATCTAGTTCACCATCTTGAAGGACGGCTTTCGGGATGAAAAATCCTGAAAGCGGATTTACTCTTTGTGACGCAATTTCTTGGAATAATTCACGAACTTCTCCTAAACCTTCTTCAATTTCTTCAATCCCATCAGCGATTTCGACCATACCTTCAGCAAGCTCTCCAAAGGCATCCTCAATCTCACCAAACGCACCACCAATTTCACCTTGGCCTTTGCGAACTTCTCCAATTCCTGATGCAACATCACCTGTAGCAGAGGCAATTTGCTCTTGACCCGAACTTAGGTCAGTTAAGCCACCTTGAATTTCTGATATTCCGCCACTTACTTGACCTAATCCATCTGCCAAACTATTAATAGCTCCCGCCATTTCAGGAGGTAACATACCTCCAGCAGTTAGGTGTCTCATTTGTTCAGAAATTGCTACGACACTTTCATTTAACTGAGCTAACCCAGCTGCAGATTGACGAGTTCCTTCACTTACTTTCCCCATTTCCTCTTGGAGCTGCTCAGCCCCGTCTTGGAGCTCCTCCGTTCCATCAACAAGCTGAACGACATCATCTTGAGCTCCTCTCATGTCGACTTCACTGTCGGTAAGCCCTGAGGCAATTTCAAGAAGCGTCTCCCGCACCTCTGTGAGTCCATCTACAATTTCTTCTAAGCCATCATCTACTTCACCAACAATATAGGGAATTGTGAATTCCTCTACCTTTTCACCTTTAGGGCGAGTAGCACTTCGAACTTCTTTGACACCATCTATTTTTGCAAGTTCTAAAGTAACTAACTCAATGTACGGCATCCACTGTTGCTGACTCCACTGTTCATCGTTTTCTAAAACGACGTTTACTGGAAACGCTTGCCCTTCACTGAAGTTTTCAGATATGAGTTCAAAGGCGTAAACAGAATCATATTCGTTTCCAATTTCATTTAGAGTATCCATAGAAGTTGCCCCACGGTACATTAATAATGCTGGAACTAATAATAACGCCAAGACGATTAACGTCCACCCAGGTTTATAAACAGAAAACCGTCCAAGCTTATCCCAAAGCCAACTCTTGTTACTCGTTAACTTTCCACGATTTGGCCAAAATAGTTTTTCACCTAACAAAAGCATCGCTGTCGGTACCCAAACCCAAAGGCCAACAATAAGAACGACGATCCCAACGGCAACACTGACTGCTGAACGATAAAGATCAAAGTCAGCAAATCCGATGGCAAAGAAACCAATAAAACCTGTTAACGCACTATAAAATACAGTCGCACCCTCAGCTTTATACGTATCAACCATCGCCTGAACACGATTCTTCCCTAAAATAAGCTCTTCTTTAAATCTAGTTAAGAGTAAAATACAATAATCGGTTCCAATCCCAAACAATACTGCAACGATAAAAATTTGCGTAAAATTTGACACTGGAAAATTTAAATGTTCGATCATGTAGCCAACAATAGATACACTGACGATATAGGATGCACCAACCGTAATTAAAGGAACTAGCGGTGCTGCTAACGAACGGAATACAAAAAATAAGATGGCTAAAACAAAAACAACTGTTATAATTTCTGTTTTTGCTAAACCTTCCTCAGAGCTGATAATAACATCCTCAGCAATGATCGCTGAACCGGTTAAGTAAGAGGATAACCCCTCAACTTGGATGGCTTTCTCAATTTCAGGGCGCACATAGGTTACTTCTGTTACTCCCATCTTAACCATTAATACTACAAGCATTGTCGACCCATCTTCACTAATGAGCATCTCCCTTTGTTCTTCACTATCAAAAGGAGTAATTACTTGCTCTACCTTTGCACTGCCTAAATGGGTCCCAATTTGAGCAATTTTACTTTCGATTTTTTTTAACTGACTTTCATTTAAACCCGCTTCATCATGGTAGACAACGAGAACAGCTTCGCCAGTAGCCCCCCCGTGCTCTTCTAGCATCTCTGCTTTTATTTTAGAAGGAAATCCCTCTGGCACCGAAATTTGTCCCTTTTCACGGACAAGGTGCTCCATATTTGGTGCATTAAAATGCAGCCAAGCCCCAAGCGCAATCCATAGAAGAGGTAAAATAAAAATCCATCGATAGTTCCGCATCATTTGTCACTCTCCTCTTTCTCTCTAATCATATTATTTATTTTTTCATAGACATTCAAAAATACAGCTACTTCATTTGGTTCCAATTGCTCAAAAAAACAAGAAATGAAGACGACAATTGCTTCTTCCGAATGCAAATAAACTTTACTCCCTTCTTCTGTTAACGATAGATACGCAGAGCGGCGGTCATGTGGGTGATCTTTGCGAATGATTAACCCTTTTTCTTCAAGGCGCACTGCTTTTTGAGTAATCGCACTTTTATGTACGCCACATTTTTCAGCTACTTCTTTCAACGTCTGCTCTCCTTCCAAATGAAGAACACGAAGCATCCCGAACTGTTCTATAGACATTGGAATGACTTTTTCAGAAATTAATGTCTCTAATTTTTTTGTAGCGAATAAGTATACATTGGCATATTGCTCAATAAGTTCTTTCATTTTTCTTTGATCCATCTTTTTGCTCCTTATTCAAGTAGTTTACCCCCTAGACAGTTTATAACTTAAACTACTTTTCGTAAAGTAAATGAATGATTTTTTCGAACACCGAAATTTCTCATTTACTATTTCCCTTTATCTCGTTAAAATGTCTAAGAGGAAACTTGAAAAAAGCGAGGGCTTACGATGGGAAAAAAATTAGATCAGCACGGAATTGGATTGTTAACGGCCTTAGGCGCTTACATTTTGTGGGGAGTTTTACCACTTTATTGGAAATTAGTAGGTCATGTACCTTCTAGTGAAGTCCTTGCTCACCGGATTATTTGGTCACTAGTCTTTATGTTTGGAATTTTATTAGTAATAGGTAAAATCACTACTTTTACTAAAGAACTAAAAACAATATTTGCAAACAAAAAAAAACTAGTGCAAATTACATTAGCTGCGTGCTTTATTAGTTTTAATTGGTTTACGTATATTTGGGCTGTCAATAACGATCATTTAGTTGAAGCGAGCCTTGGCTATTATATTAATCCTCTTGTTAGCGTCGTTTTTGGAATGCTGTTCTTCAAAGAAACCCTGACAAGATGGCAGACAATCTCCTTTGTATTAGCTGCAATTGGAGTAATTACCTTAGCCATTTATACTGGGGGGGTTCCAATCATTTCATTATCCTTAGCCGTTAGCTTCGCTTTTTATGGTGTGTTAAAGAAAAAGGTTGAAGTTGGCGCACTAACGGGGTTAGCTGTAGAAACTATGATGGTAACTCCTATTGCAATTATTTACTTAACCGTTATTCATTCAAATGTTAGTGATGCGCTATATACAAATTCTTTGTCAACGATCTTACTATTAATCGGGGCAGGAGCTGCTACCGCTACACCACTGCTTTTGTTTGCCATGAGTGCGAGACGAATTCCGCTAGCTACAATTGGCTTTATGCAATATCTAGCACCAACCATTACACTGTTCATTGGGGTTTTCATGTTCGGCGAAGTATTTAGTGGAATTCACTTGCTAGCGTTCTCATTTATTTGGGTTGCGTTAGCAGTTTATACACTTTCGAAGGCAAAACTATATAAACGAATGAAACCTGTTGTTCAAGTAGAAAAGCAACCCGCCAGTTAATTTAATTTTGAAGGAGAAATAATTAGACTTAGGTGAGTGCCCAATTGGTACTCACCTTTTTTAGTTGCTT
Organism: Anaerobacillus isosaccharinicus; assembly: GCF_001866075.3. GTDB lineage: Bacteria > Bacillota > Bacilli > Bacillales > Anaerobacillaceae > Anaerobacillus > Anaerobacillus isosaccharinicus. Next base: position 4,733,678 of record NZ_CP063356.1, read on the forward strand.
TAGTTGATAATCCTCAGCAAAGAAGAACCATTGAATTTCTTTTTTCATAGTTTAAGCTATGGGGGGATTCTGATGATCAATCAAATGGCAAATATGTTTAAAAAAGCGTCGCAACTACCAAAGTACGGATTAGATTTTCTTGTTGATTCCTATGAGTCTAATAATTATGAAAAAACGAGTTCTGTTCGTTGGGAGAAACTATCTTTTAATGATAAACAGTTAGAGGTGTTTGAACATGAACTACGAATTTATAAACCTTCACCAACCGTTTTAACGCAGAGTGACCGAAACCTTGTTGAACATATAAAGAAAACTACGACTAAGCTAAATCGAAACAATGTGACGCGAACGAGAGCATATTTCGAGTTTTACAAAAAACATCCTGAAGTTCATTGGGCCTTTCTAGCTCACCTTGTTTCTCGTAATGGCGGCTGGAATATGACCGATTTAAAAGGAAATATTTTACCGAAAATACTACCAACTACTTCTAGTAACGAGTTTTTCTCATTTTTAGAACGTGCAAATGCACTAATTTTTCATGATGCCTACCCTCAGCTCTTACTATATGAGGCTAGTAAACAACGTAGTAAAAATTTATTTCATCTCTTACCAAAATTTCACGTCTCTAAGTTTATGCGTCCGTTTTGGGATCACTTTTTTAAAGAAAAAGATAGCAAGCTTCTAACCGTTGCTTTAATTATTAACGAACAGAATTACATTGAAAAAAGAGTCGTTCAACACCCATCATATAAAGAAAAAGTCCTCGATAACATACTATTTAAACTTCAAGAGTGGTTACAGTTTACGTATGTTTTGTTTCCATATACTATCAAAGGAAACAAAAACCGCCTAGCTGGCATTACCGTTACTAGTTTTGAAGACGTTCACCAACGCATACAAATTGGGAAAAAACTATATTGTGTGTTGTTTGGTATTGAGGATCTATATGCTGATAGTTTTACTTTTGCAAAAGCGGTGCCCCATACTGGTTCAAGAAGCGATTACTGGCCAATGATGTTTACTAAAAATAATAGAGAAAAGTTAGATTCCTTTAGCTTCTCCTGTAAGCCGACAAAGCCAGCTGTTTTCAGTCCAACTCTAACTAATGCTTGGTCTGATGTAAGTCATTCATTTACAGATCATCATGACTGGTTCCATTATGAGGGCGATTTCCATCATTACTTTGAAGAGATCGCAACACCAACTTCATTCGACTTATCAAGGCGATACTGCCAAGATTTAAATAAAATGATTGCAGCAAGCTCTGCTATTGAAATTGTAAAGTGATCGTCACTTTTCTTTCTTTCACTACTCTATTTTGCTATTGTAGATGATGGAGGTGGCGTTGAAAAATGAATATACTAATGATCGGTGCTGGGAGAATGGCAGAAGCATTTATCTCAGGACTAAGAGAACAAAAAAACGAAAACATGATAATTACAGTTACAAATCATACAGATCAAGACAGGCGTAGAGCACTTGTGGAGAAATACGGAATTCAAGAAGCAAACGATTGGCGCCTAGTCGTAGGAGAAGCTGATGTAATTATTTCAGCCGCTCCGCCAAGTAGCCACGAAAGGTTATTTCAAGACCTTTCACCACTTTTAAATGGACAACTTGTCATTACAGTGGCAGCTGGTATAGATACTACATTTATGCAAGCACATCTACCTGAAGGAACACCCGTGTGCTGGATCATGCCAAACACAGCAGCACAATTGCAAGCATCAATGTCAACGTTTGTTTGTGGTCATTTCGTAAGTAGTGAGCACCGTCTAGTTATTGAAATGATTCTAGCTGCCATTGGCGATTATGAAGAACTAACAGAAGAACAAGTTCATGATTTAACTGCTGTCACAGGTAGCGCGCCTGCTTTTCTATACTTATTTTGCGAATCGTTAGAAAAAGCCGCTGTTCGCTATGGAGTTAGTCCTGAACAAGCGAGAAAGTTAGTCACAAAAATGGTGGCAGGTTCAGCAGCGATGCTAAAATCCGGACACGCACCTAGTGAATTACGCGAACAAGTTACAACTCCAGGAGGCTCGACGGCTGCAGGATTGATGGTGCTAGAAGAAGCGAACTTCTCTGAACTAATTGGGGCTGCAGTAAAAGCGACGAATGAGCATGCGCGGGGGCGGAAGAATTAGATTATTTAGTGATGTGTTGTATGTAAAACCTAAATGATGTCCTGAGCAAAAATATGATTGCATTAGGAGTTTATGCTGAAAATTTGGTTCAGCATAAACTCTGAATGCGGGATGTTACCTTAGCAGCATTCTACTCGCCACAAGGGAAGAGTGGGTGCCTTTGTTATCTTCTCAACATCACTCCATACAAATAGAATAGGGAACTCTTCTATTTGACCTTGATGCACGAGTTCCCCTCCTCAGGGGAAGATTGATCCCCTCTATTTGACCTTGATGCACTAGTTCCCCTCCTCAAGGGAAGATTGATCACATCTATTTGACCCTGATGCACCATCTTCCTCTCTCAGGGGAAGATTGGACGCTTCTATTTGACCTTGATGCACTAGTTCCCCTCCTCAAGGGACGATTGATCACATCTATTTGACCCTGAAACACGAGTCACCTCTCTTAGGGGAAGATTGGACGCTTCTATTTGACCTTGATGCACGAGTTCCCCTCCTCAAGGGACGATTGATTGCTTCTATTTGACCCTGATGCACCATCTTCCTCTCTCAGGGGAAGATTGATCCCTTCTATTTGACCATGAAACACGAGTCACCTCTCTCAGGGGAAGATTGAACTCTTCTATTTGACCCTGATGCACGAGTCACCTCTCTCAGAGGAAGATTGATCCCTTCTATTTGACCCTAAAACACGAGTCACCTCTCTCAGGGGAAGATTCCCCCCCTCTATTTGACCTTGATGCACTAGTTCCCCTCCTCAAGGGAAGATTGATCACATCTATTTGACCCTGATGCACCATCTTCCTCTCTCAGGGGAAGATTGGACGCTTCTATTTGACCTTGATGCACGAGTTCCCCTCCTCAGGGGAAGATTGATCCCTTCTATTTGACCCTGAAACACGAGTCACCTCTCTCAGGGGAAGATTGAACTCTTCTATTTGACCCTGATGCACGAGTCACCTCTCTCAGAGGAAGATTGATCCCTTCTATTTGACCCGAAAACACCAGCTACCTCTCTCAGGGGAAAATTGGACGCTTCTATTTGACCCTGTTGCACGAGTCACCTCTCTCAGGGGAAGATTGCCTCCCTTTATTTGACCCGAAAACACCAGCTACCTCTCTCAGGGGAAGATTGGACGCTTCTATTTCACCCCCACACTCAATTCACCGCATCTAAATAATTCTCTTTCGTGACGACTCATTAAATGTAGTGAGTATAACGATTTTTGCCTACTAACTTAAAATTTCCTTGCAATATCCTTCTGATTATTTTATCTGACTCTACTACTAAGCACCAATCCCTTATCCCCGAAACAGTTATTTTCCTCTCCGGAAATAACAACTTATATTCTTCAACACTACGAACTATAGATTCTTCTATTTTTTCAGAGCTCCCACAGTTGGGGCAAATTAGTTTTACTTTATTAAAGTAGTTCATAAACGTATAACATTTCTGACAGATTACCCCTTTTTGCAACTTATCATAATGATAGTCTGGCAACCGACTATAAGGAGATTCCTCTTGATGATCAGCTAATAATAATTCTGAAAGCCGTTCATGTTTTTTCATAAGTTTAGGTGTTGAGTTATTCAATTTTTTTAGGAAATTATTAATTTGTGTTGGGAGGACAATCGGAAGTTCTCGAGAGGCATTAAAAAGAGTAAATTCAGGGTGAATAAAAACTATGAGTGGCTGGATATTGAAATTAAATTTATGTTGCTGAAGCCATTGGCGAAAAAGAACTTCACAGCGAGAAAGCTGGAGGAGAGGATTCTTAATTTCTTTTCCATTTTCTTTGTACCACCGATTTTCTTCGATATAATAGATGCCTTGATAATTTTTCACCTCTAATAAAAAGATTGTTTCTGGGTGAATTAACACAGTGTCGATTTGAAAAAAAGTGTTGTTACATTCTAGGAGAAGATCACTAATAATTAAGCACTCCCTAGAAACATTCTCTATTAAGTCATCTAATTTTCTTTCTCCTTCAATCCCTTTTTCAGCGTAATAATAGTTTTGCTTATCTTTTTCTGATAAATTCAATCTAGCATTTAGACATCTTAAGACTCTTAACTCTTTAGATTCGGACCTAAGCTTGATAATCATAACTCACCTCCTTTAATTCATATATATAGGATCGTGCCATTTTTTTCAAGATCATTCCACTAAAAAAACTGGACTAACTCCCAACAGGAATTAGTCCAGTCTCCATATTACTTCTTTCTCAAATAAGCGATCCCGTCTGGATGAACACCTACATCAATTGTTCCTTCTTCTCTCAACGTTGTCATATTAATGATTGAAACGTCGTTCGTCTTGTTATTTGCTACATACGCAAATGAGCCGTCTTCATTAAAGACTGTTCCCCCAGGCCAAACGCCAACGCGGATCCGCTTCACTTCCCAAGGTCGCACCTTCCCTTTTAACTCATGGTCAGTTTCAATAATGGAAAGATCTCCACTTTCACGGTTTGGAATTAAGGCATATTTTCCGTCTGGAGAAAAAACAATCCGAATTGGTACTGCACCTATGCGACGCTTGTGCTCGACTTCAAGGGTCTTCACATTAATAACAAACAGGGTGTTGTCATGTTGATTAGCCACATAAAGATGCTCACCATTTGGATGGACAGCAACACCTTCTGGCCCTTGACCTACCGGAAAATGATTAACGATCTCTTCTTTTTCCACATCAACAACGGTCATGTTGTGACTGCCGATATTTGGAACGTAGACAGTTTTTCCGTCTGGTGAAAATGAAATCATGTGAGACAGCTTCTGATATGTAGGAAATACCTTTTCTATTTCATCAGTTTTTGCATTAATGATAAATACTTTTTCGCTATATGTAGAAGCCATATAGATTTTTTTCCCGTCAGGAGTTACCCCTAAGCCATGTGGAAAATTAAAGTCTGGATGCTCAAGGCGCTTTTTAATTTCAAATGTTTCATTATTAATAATATTAATTTTGTTTCCTAATGAGCACGTAACATACGTCTTTTTTCCATCAGGAGTAACTACGACTTCGTGAGGATTAAAGTCGGTTTCAATCGTTTTTTCAACTGAATTGTTATCAAGGTTGACGAACGAAATTGTATCTTCGTCTTTGTTTAGAACTATTAGGTAATCTGCCATGAACTTACCTCCAACTATTATTTCGCAAAACTAAATATATCCCTTACTATAGCAAAACAACGTAAATTTTGTAAACTTTTTGTCCTAGACCTATTTATCTGTTATAATTTTAAGGATATTGACTGATGGAGGAATAATAATAAATGATTACTGTTTCAAATGTAAGTTTACGTTATGGCGATAGAAAATTATTCGAAGATGTTAACATTAAGTTTACACCAGGGAATTGCTACGGATTAATCGGTGCTAATGGTGCTGGTAAATCAACATTTTTAAAAATCTTATCAGGTGAAATTGAATCCCAATCTGGCGATGTTCATATGGGACCTGGTGAACGTCTTGCTGTTTTAAAGCAGAACCACTATGAATTTGAAGATGTTGAAGTAATGACAGTTGTTATTATGGGACATGCTCGTCTTTACGAAGTTATGCAAGAAAAAGACGCTATTTATATGAAAGCGGATTTCACTGATGAAGACGGCATGAAAGCTGCTGAACTTGAAGGCGAATTTGCTGAAATGAATGGTTGGGAAGCAGAATCAGAAGCTGCAATTCTCTTAAAAGGTCTTGGAATCGGTGAAGACCTACACAATAAGAAAATGGCTGATTTATCAGGTGGAGAAAAGGTAAAAGTATTACTTGCTCAAGCTCTATTTGGTAAGCCAGACGTTCTTTTACTAGATGAGCCGACGAACCATCTAGATATCAAAGCTATTCAATGGCTTGAAGAATTCCTAATTAACTTTGATAATACGGTTATCGTTGTATCCCATGACCGTTACTTCTTAAACAAAGTTTGTACGCATATTGCTGACTTAGACTTTGGAAAAATCCAACTTTACGTTGGTAACTATGATTTCTGGTATGAATCTAGTCAGTTAGCAACAAGAATGGCTCAAGATACGAACAAAAAGAAAGAAGAAAAAATCAAAGAACTTCAAAGCTTCATTGCTCGCTTTAGTGCAAATGCATCAAAGTCGAAGCAGGCAACTTCTCGTAAAAAACTTTTAGATAAAATCTCTTTAGATGATATTCGTCCATCTTCTCGTCGTTATCCGTTCGTTGGATTTACACCAGAACGCGAAATCGGAAATGACCTTCTTCGTGTTGACGGTTTATCAAAAACAATTGATGGCGTAAAAGTGTTAGATAATGTTTCATTTATTATGAACAAAGGTGACAAAATTGCCCTAGTTGGTGCTGATGAACTTGCTAAAACGACACTTTTCAAAATATTAATGGACGAGATGGAAGCTGATAGTGGTACATTCAAATGGGGTGTCACTACTTCTCAAGCTTACTTCCCAAAAGATAACTCAAAATACTTTGAAGGCTGCGACCTAAATCTAGTTGATTGGTTACGTCAATTTTCACCTCTTGATGACAGCGAAAGCTTCTTGCGCGGCTTCTTAGGAAGAATGCTCTTCTCTGGTGAAGAGGTTCTGAAAAAAGCGAGCGTCCTTTCTGGAGGAGAAAAAGTTCGTTGTATGTTATCAAAAATGATGTTAAGTGGCGCTAATGTCTTAGTTTTAGACGAGCCTACAAACCATCTTGATTTAGAGTCAATTACTGCAGTAAATAACGGTTTAACTGCATTTAAAGGCTCAATGATCTTTGCATCTCATGACCACCAGTTCATTCAAACAATTGCAAATCGCATTATTGAATTTACACCAAATGGAATTGTTGACAAGCAAATGACCTATGATGAGTATTTAGAAGCTGTAAAAAAATAACTAGTCAAGGAACCACACATTTAAGTGGTTCCTTGTTTTGTTTTTAGTACTATTATTTTTAAATTTTCATTAAAATAGCACCCTATTTTTTTACATCACTAACCAACTTGTTCGCCTCCTTTCCCTAACAGTCGTAATTTTCCTTTGAAATGCAGTTTCATCTCGTTTATAATCTATAAGTATGCTAAAAAATTTACTGGGGACAACCCCATATATAGAGGGTGTAGATCATGAGTGTATTATCAGTTAAAAATTTAAGCCATGGCTTTGGTGATCGGGCCATCTTCAATGATGTGTCATTTCGCCTATTAAAAGGTGAACATATTGGTTTAATCGGGGCTAACGGTGAAGGTAAATCAACGTTTATGAACATCATTACTGGAAAACTACAGCCTGACGAAGGTAAAGTTGAATGGTCAAAAAACGTTCGTGTTGGCTATCTTGACCAGCACTCTGTTTTAGAGCGTGGCATGACGATGCGCGACGTCTTGAGAACGGCGTTTAAGTATTTATTTGATCTCGAAACTCAAATGAACGAGATTTGCGACAAAATGGCTGATGCCACTCCTGAAGAATTAGAGAAATTACTTGATGATATGGGGACAATTCAAGACATGCTAACAAACAATGACTTCTATGTTATTGATGCAAAAATAGAGGAAATTGCCCGTGGACTTGGTTTAGATGATATTGGACTTGAGAAAGATGTTCAGGATCTTAGTGGTGGACAAAGAACAAAAGTATTACTAGCGAAGCTTCTACTTGAAAAGCCAGACATTTTACTTTTAGACGAACCTACCAACTATTTAGACGAGCAGCATATCGAATGGTTAAAACGTTATCTATTAGATTATGAAAATGCGTTTATCTTGATCTCTCATGATATTCCCTTCTTAAACAGCGTAATTAACTTGATCTACCATATGGAAAATCAAGAGTTAAACCGTTATGTTGGAGATTACGACCATTTCATGAGTGTGTATGAAATGAAAAAATCGCAGCTTGAATCTGCTTTTAAACGTCAGCAACAAGAAATCTCTGAACTAAAAGACTTTGTGGCTCGAAATAAAGCACGTGTATCTACGCGAAATATGGCGATGTCTCGTCAGAAAAAACTAGACAAAATGGATGTTATTGAGTTATCAAAAGATAAACCAAAACCAGAGTTCCGCTTTAAATTAGCACGAACAACGAGTAAGCTAATTTTTGAAACAAAGGATCTTGTCATCGGTTATGATAGCCCACTATCGAAGCCTCTGAACTTACGAATGGAGCGCGGCCAAAAAATTGCCTTAGTTGGAGCTAACGGTATCGGTAAGACGACATTACTTCGCAGCATCATGGGTGAAATTCAACCACTTGGTGGTAGCGTAGAACTTGGTGAGTATCAGCATATTGGATACTTTGAACAAGAAGTAAAAAGCAGCAACAATAATACGTGTATTGATGAAGTATGGGGTGAATTCCCTTCTCTTACACAGTACGAGGTACGTTCTGCTCTTGCCAAGTGTGGATTAACAACAAAACACATTGAAAGTAAAATCGTTGTTTTAAGTGGTGGAGAAAAAGCCAAAGTTCGTCTTTGTAAGCTAATCAATCGAGAAACAAACATACTAGTTCTAGATGAGCCAACAAACCACTTAGACGTCGATGCTAAGGCTGAATTAAAAGCAGCGTTAAAAGATTATAAAGGTAGTGTTATGATTATCTGCCACGAACCAGAATTTTATCAAGATGTAGTAACTGATGTATGGAACTGTGAATCTTGGACAACAAAATTAGTATAGCTTTTACGATAACCGTGCTTTCGAGCTCGGTTATTTTTATAAACATGTAAAAAATTCACAAATCTTTCATAATTAACTTTAGATAAAAATGGTATACTATAACTAAAGAAAGGAGGTTACGAAGAAAGATTTATCACTCTAGGTGACTCAATCATTCCACGTTGGTTTCCTTGAAACCGCTTACTAAAACTAAATAGCATTACGTTTTATGGAATGAATTGAAATAAAAAACTTAATAAGAAGGCAAGTTCTAAAGTTACTCCTAAAAATGGACTGAAGTCCGCAAAGCAACTTTTTTGCAGATACGTGGAAAGAACAATTATTAGGAAGCTTCACTTATTGATAGTTTAGATTTACGCTAGTTTGACTGTGGTGATGTATAAGATGGATTTACTCAAAACTGTCAGTAAGCTATTTGCTAGCCTAAAACTAACTGAAAGGAATAAGCTAAACACTGAAGAATTGCTTTACTGAACAGTAACAACAAGCTGTACCAAAACAAAGGAAACAACAAAACATCATAATCTTGCATAATGATATAGCAGTGAAAAATGATTTGTGTTTTCCAATAAGATATGATGGACGGCATGGTTGAGTCGCCTAGAGTGATAAACCCCTTAAGCTAACGCTTGAGGGGTTTTTCTATTGTTACTGTTTATCAACTCTTATAGCAACGACCGTTAGTCCCCAGCAAAGTTGTTTATTTTCATCAACAAACTTTTGCAAGGTAACCTTTCCTTTCGTAAATGGTAACTCTAGTTCTATCCCTTGCCGGACTAAATATTGAAATAACTCTTCCTTTGATTTGTCTTCTAACCCTTCTACTTGAAAAAAGTAGGTCACATAAAGTTGGCCCGCCTCTTGCCATCTTTGAATTTTTACATGTCGGCCATCATTCAATGGTCTGGTTTCTTCACTAATTATTGTGGACGTCCCTTTCATCGAAACATACAACGATTGTTTTTTCTTCAAAATATCCACCCCGCCAAATAATCCCGTTATTATTGAAAATATGACTAATAGTTGATTGTTAGTACCCTTTTTAGCAATAATTAGCATAAACTTGCATTAATAGATTAACAATAACCAATATATTATAGACTCTCGGAATAAATGATGAGTTTATCGAAGATTTGTAAAAAATTTACTGGGAATTTCATTAACAGGACAGCAAAGTGATGTGTTTTCATAGTGTTTTCAAAAAAGTGTATACCAAATAAGCCTACGGCTGCTATTTTTTAAAAATGACTAGGCGCTCTTAGAAAAGATGATTTCTTGGATGTTCAAAGTCTCTTTCTGACTACTGTACCAAGCATCTATGTGTTGACACATCATGATTGAATATAAGCGGACATACCACATTTTTGTAGAGCGATGACGCCCAGATTCTAAGTGATAGTCGACTTTTTCTCTTTTGTTCGAACGTTCAACTGAAGTTCTTCGTTTATAAATCAGTTTCCACTTTTCAGAAGACCTCGGTGTTTTAGTGAACAGACGAAGATTATCTTGCTTAAACGTATGAAATGTCCGGCCATACTTCGCTTTAGAACACGGAGTGGAACATGTATTTTTTGTTCCGCAAGCTAGTGGACAACGCCACTTTTGGCGGTTTTGAGATTTGTCAAACCCATTGGGTTTCATTTCCATTCCAATTGGACAAATAGGAACGCCTAGGGGAGAAATCTGAATATCACTTTGCGTACTGAAGTTTTTCTTTGTTCGAACATTAAGATCAATAAATGGTTCCACATTATGATGGTCCAGTAATTCGTAAATCGGTTCTGCATCATGTGCGGCATCGAGAAGGATTTTATCAATTGTGCCCAAGGTGTACCGTTGCGAAAATTCAATTGAACCAACCACTAGGCTGACTGAATCATGCCGGGAAGCAGGATGCAGCCGTGGATATAGCGGCAAGTCGTATTGGCTATCGCTAGTGGATATCATGTAGAGATGATATCCGTTGAAGTACCTCTCCCTTGAACTATCCCAACCTGAGTCGATGTCAGGTTGAGAATATCGACGAGGATGAGTACAATTCGTTAGTCCTTGGGCACTACAATCACAAATAGGTTTGCTCCTTGGGTATCTCGCTGTTTCCACGGGTGTCCCATCTCCAACAACACCAAGGGAATGGGGATCCCCAAGCAAACCCAATCTCGCTGAAACTTCAAGAAATTGAGATTGAAAAAACGCGTATAATTGATCTCCCGGCAATTGTTTTTGTTTTGAGCCATTGCGTAAATGACGATCCACTAATTTTCTAATAATACCAGGGTTTCTAGGAGTTGCTTTTTCACCCTTTTTCGGTTTTTTCTTCTGCTTCTTTTTTCGTTTGAGCTTAATAAAAGGTTTTACATTAGCCTTCTCAAAACCTGATAGCCGTCTGAAGAAGTCATAAAAAGTACCGACACCTGGAACATCCCCAGGTTCAAAGCCGCTAAGGATCGTGTAAAGAGGAACACGATGGAGTTGGTTCACCCATTCTGTAATACTCAGGGTCGGACTTGTCAATAAACACAAAAGATAAGAGCGAAGCATGGAAGCAGGATCACGTGGCTCAGGACCTTTAACTGAATATGAATCATGAAGCCACGTAGTGGTAAACGAAAGATCCGTGATCCATAACTTCGAGATAATAGTCCAATCTTTTTGTACGAGAGTCAGTATACCGCCTGAGTAATGAGTATTTAATTGGTCTAAAACGAAGTTTTGATATGAGATATGTGGTATTAGCGCAGGTTTCATTTAAATCCCCCATTTCACCGTATTGTTAGGAAGTCAATTCCTCCTCGGCGATTATTGGGGTTCCACTAAAAAGTCAAGTGTTTTTTTAGTTTTTTTATGATATTTTTCAACAATTAATTTCCAATTGAAGAAGAAAACTAAAGTAAAAATCCCACCTAGAAATAGGAGGGATACAAATAAATTGGTTCAAGAAAACCTTGAGCCACAAGGCTCGGCAAATGCCGAGAGTCTATTATTTTTGTAGGAGGATTAAGAATGGAGCTAAATCAAATAACACAGTTAATAATGTTAATTCAAGATGCAAAAGATGTTGGTTGGGATTTTATAATGGAAGATAATATGTTGAAAGCAGTTGACAGCAACTTCGGAAATGACCCAATGATTTTCAAAAGTGAAGACCAACTTTTAGAATGGTTAGAGGATCAATTCGACATCGAGCACACTTAATTAAAAAAAATGGGGACAGCTAATAAAGGCGTCCCCATTTTTTACGGCATATTTTCGACTACTTTTTCAATTGGAACGGCAAGGCCTACTGACCTACCACCATACTGATTCGTCCTTCTTTTTGCAAAAACAACTGCAACAACTTCACCATCCATATTTATAACTGGGCTCCCACTATTCCCACGATAAATCGGTGCTGAGATCACTGTTAAGCTATTCGTATCAAGGATGGCACCTTCATTAGCAATTTGCGTCCATGTTAAGGGATTTCCAATCACGTATACATTTTCATTTTTCACACCGTCTTTTTCACTTAATGAAAGGTGTGGTAAGTTTATTCCATCTACCTTTAAAAAGGCAATATCTATATCCGGATAACTACTAATAAGTTCTCCTTCAAACAGCTCGCCTTGATGAAAGCCGACCATTATATTTTTCTGTCCATCGATCACATGATGATTTGTTACGATAAGTCCATCTGCTGAAATTGCAAAGCCAGTTCCCCTAGACCGTTCTCCTTGAATTGTAACAACTGCCTGCTTATACTCTTTCACATCTTCAAGCTGTGAAAGTCGATAAGAGGTCTTTAAAAAGCTTATTGCATCGATACTAAACGTGCTAAAAAAGACGGCAACGACTTGAAATACTAACATAACAGCAATCACAACCGAAATCGTTTTTATCCATTTTTTTCTGTTATCGTCATTCCCCTTATGCTCTTCTTCTTCAATTTCTTCCATCAGAAAATCTTCCGGTGAAGGCTCCCAATCAGGATCTACTAAATCATCTAAATCATCTAAATCATCTTTTTCTTTATCGTCCCTCATTTTCTCCTCCAAGTGAAATAATTTTATAAGGTTATTATAGCTTATTTTTGTTGGAGATCATATTTTAACCTATAAAAAGTAAGGGACTGAACATTTTAGTTCAGCCCCTGGAATCCTTGTTACTTGGTTCAATGTGGCAACAAAAATAGGGGTGATAAACTCACCCCCAAATATTATCCTATTATTATAGAATATCTAAACGAGCAATTAACGCTACTAATAATTGAAGCAGAATTTGAATATTTACAGCAACTTGAGTATCTGTTGTTTTTACATCGACATTTCTTGAATTTTCAATAATCGTTTTTTGGTACGTTACTTGTTTAATCTTTGCTGTTTGTAGCAAGTCTTGCGTAATCTTTTCTGCCCTTGAGCTATCTGCGATCGAAATTGAAATGATGATCGCAATGATTGCTTGTAATGAAGCTTGTAGCGATACAGCCGCCTTTGTATCAGTCGTACTAACATTTACATCACAAGAGTCTTTAATAAAAATATACTCTTCCGATAACTGTAATGTTTTATTTACTTGTTCTGCAGCTTGAGTGTCATCTTCTTGTGGTGGTGGACAATGAGGATGTGGTTTACAATCTAATGCAGACCAGTTCGATTTTTTACTTGTTGAATGAAAAACCTCTTGATTCATTAAAATACCTCCTTTTTTTATTACACTAATACTGTATGTTAGGTGCTTACTCCTTGAATGGACAAATTCATCAAGATAAGCGCACATTTAAAGGCTAATAACAGTTAAATACACCTAAATTTGGTTAGAATTTTGTGGTATTTAACTAAAAAAAAAGACCTCAAGGAGGCCTTATTTCTTCGCTTTTTTAAAGAATGTCTTCACTGCTTTTACATCGTTGTTACTAGAAAAGATTGGTGCTTTTTTTGCAACGTTTTGAGCAACTTCATTTACAATTCTTTTATTCTCAGGAAAATCATTTTCTGTTTTTGTTTTGTTAGCATTTTCTAGAAACCTTTCAACGTCTGACTTAATGTTTTCCACAACTTCGGCGATTTTTTCTTTTTCTGCTGGATCTAAGTTAGCCTTCTGTTCAATAACACCATGCTTTTTTAACACCTTATCAACAACTAACTCCATGAGCTTTTGTTGGTTCTCTCCATTTTCCATCATAATATACAACTTCCCTTCTTATTTATCTAACGTACAAGGCACTATTAGACTATGGTAAAAATGGACCAATGGTGTTAGGCATCCGCTTGTTTGTGGTGTCAGACACCACAAAAAGACATTTTCACTTCAAATTCCACGCTGAGTGGACATTTTGAGAGGTAAAAAGGAGAGCCAAAATCGGCTCTCCTTTAAATTATTTAACTAACTGTCCTCTTGTAACACCTAACTGATTTGTTGCCTTCAATGATTTCCAAACACTTGTCCCAGAGCGCTTACCTAAAAGGGCTTCACGGTACAACGAAAGGACTTCTGTAACTTTCTTTGCATCTTCTTCTAAAAATTCAACTCGGAAATGCTCAACACCCAATTCTAAGAAATGAGAGATGTACTCAGCTCCAGATTGATCAATGGCATTAAAGACAGTGTTTCGGCAGCCAACATCTACTCTTACAGGATGAGAAAAGCCGACGCGATCTTCTAATGAAATCCGATGATCTTCACAAGGGCGACCACAGTTCGTATAATCTGTCCCCTCACTTAAAAACGTACAGTACACACAATGTTCTGTGTGATACATAGGTAGATGCTGATGAATGACAACCTCCAAATCATGAGCAGGTGCTGCTCCTAATAAATCTACCATCTGCTGAATGTTTAAATCATATGAAGGAGTTACTCTTTTCAATCCTCGCTCTAAAAACAGTTCCGCAGCCTTATGATTAGCAACATTTAATGAAAAGTCACCAATTAATGGAAGATCAACTTTTTGATCAAGGTAATATTGAACAGAACCTAAATTCCTCACTAAAATTGCATCTGGCTCAGCTCTTAAAATCTGATTTAATACCCCTTGCTCACCAGGCATGTGGATTCTTGGAGTTGCAAGAGCAATCGGCTTACCATATTGGCGAGCCACTTTTACTGCTTCAGGGTAATCTTTTGTAAATTCAAAATCTGCATAGATGTAATCCACATCTGTTTTACATGAAGCTTCAATTTGTTCTAGTGAACGGCATAAGGAAATCAGACTTTTTTTACCATTGCCCCTTGATACTTTTTTCTTCGAATCTATCACTTCAGTGTTACGCTTGTAAACGCGTGGTTCTAGACGTTTATTCACTAATAGCTCGACTGCATCACGACGCATTCTATTCAGTTCTTTAACAGGAACAATAACGTCACCACTAACCTGTAATTGTAGATCAGCTAATTCAAAAATTGTTCCACCGAGACGACCAAATTGATCAAGTAAAAAATCTCTAGTTAATGGACGCTTTTGAGCTTCTTCCAATTCAACACTTGAATGAACAGTCACAGTATTTTCCGTCTCTAGATCCACCCATTGTGTCACGAGCGATTGTCCAACTTTCCCAGTCACACGTACCTTCAGTGGGAACACTCGGTACGCTTGTTCATTTTCAAATGTTTTTTGAAGACGGCGCTCTAACTCTTGGTCACTCGTTTTCCAAATTTTATTTCCGACATGAACTTTGGTTAGATTGACATCATGACGCCCCGGGACAATTTCAATCAACCCGTCTTGCGCCTCTCCTTCGATTTTCGTGCCTTGTTTTCGAATATCGTAAACACGTCCACCTTCTTCTTTTTGATCAGGTCTCCCTGCATCAAAGACGATCCCATCGCCTCTTTTTAAAGGCGCTTGTATATCACATAGTACAGCATCCTTTAACACTTTTTTCACGGTACCTAACAAAACTCCACGACTTTTTGGGAAACTTCCATCTAAAAGTGTTTTATGGTTTGTCCCTTTTAAAAATCCATACGTAAAACCTCTGCT
The DNA here is from genome assembly GCF_001866075.3 of Anaerobacillus isosaccharinicus. GTDB lineage: Bacteria > Bacillota > Bacilli > Bacillales > Anaerobacillaceae > Anaerobacillus > Anaerobacillus isosaccharinicus. Next base: position 4,749,443 of record NZ_CP063356.1, read on the forward strand.
AAAGCTTTGCTCAAGCTCTCTTAGCTCTGCTTTTGATGGCGCATAGTTTTTACCTGCAACATACTCATCAATCGCTTTTCGGTATTTACTTACAACATTAGCTACATATTCAGGCGACTTCATTCGGCCTTCAATTTTCAACGAAGCTACTCCTGCTTCTATTAATTCTGGAACAAGTTCGATTGCCGCAAGATCTTTTGGTGAAAGGACGTAAGCAATATCACCCATTTCTTTTCGCTCACCATCAACAATTAAATCGTAAGGTAGACGACATGCCTGGGCACATTCGCCACGGTTTGCCGAACGACCACCCCACATTTCCGATGTTAGACATTGCCCTGAATAAGAAACACAAAGTGCACCATGAACAAATACCTCTAAAGGCACCTTTGTCTTATCTGAAATTGTTTTAATTTGCTTTAAGTTGTTTTCACGGCCTAGGACAACAACTTCTATATCAAATGGTTTTAAAAATTCAACTGCTTCTGCTGAAGTAACAGTCATCTGCGTAGAACCATGAATTGGAAAATCAGGAGAGATCTCACGAATCATTTCAACTAGCCCCATATCCTGAACGATTAAAGCATCAACTCCTGCATCAATGCAGGCATTTACTAAAGTCCGGGCCTCTTCTAATTCATTTTGAAAAATTAATATATTAAACGTTACATAGCCTTTTACATTGTACTTATGCAAATAGGCCATAATCGTTGGTAATTCATCCATTTGAAAATTTTTCGCCCGAACACGAGCATTAAATTTATCAACACCGAAAAAAATAGCATCTGCCCCATTTGCTACTGCAGCGCGGAGACACTCCCAGTTTCCTACTGGTGCTAACAATTCGACTGTATTTTTCGTCATTTTGCTTCAACTCTTCCCTTCCGTTATCTCTATCAATCAACCTTACCTATTGTAAACTATTTATACTATTTTTGCATTGGAAACTTAAGAAAGCTGAGAAATTTAAAAGCTGTCTACCCTTTCTCAGAGTAGACAGCTTCTTATCTTGCATAATGCTTGATTAAATCTGGTAGAAATTCATGTATCTCTGGGAATTTGTAACCAAGTTGTTCTGCTTTTTCTACACTTAATGCAAAGGCAGTAAACAAGACGTAAGGTGTTGTCGCTTCTTTATTATCAGTTAAAACTGCTTTTTTTCCAACGATTTCTTCAATCATCTCTATGAATTGTTTAAAGGTAGCTTCATCTTTCGCCCCACCATTAATCGGACCAACGTAATCACTGTTTCCAAGCCAGTGTAAAAATTGTCCAGCCTCATCGGAAGTAATAAAGTCTAAAACGTTATCAAGCTCTGGGATATACATTTCTTCACCCATTTTTACTTTTTTCACATAAAACTTTAATCGTTCTGAATAATCATCTCTTCCAACAACAAAAGGCAATCGAACTGCAACTACAGGAAAGTCAGCTTTTTGATAATAAACAGCTTCAGCTTGTCGTTTTGCTAATTGGTATCCTGCTACTCCTTTATAATGTTCCCTGGACTTTATTTCACCTACTTCAAAGGTATAAGGATCGAACTGTTCTTCTATTAAAGACGATCCTCCGTCATAAACTGCTGCTGTTGACGTAAAAATAAGTCGACCAATTTTCCCCTTTAAAACTTCACAAATATCAAGAGCTTCTTTTGGAGAATAACAAGTCTGATCGTACACAACATCCCAACTTTGAAAGGCTAAATTTTCTATAGAAGAACGATCCGTACGATCAATAGGAATTCTATGAACACGATCTCCAAATCCATCTTCTGTTCTACCACGGGTTGCGATTGTTACCTCTATTCCCGTTTCTAGTAGGTTTTTGACTAGCTTTTTTCCAAAAAACTTAGTTCCACCTAAAACAAGTGCTCGTTTCATTTAAACGCCTCCCTTCTCCTTATGCTACAACTACTTTACTAATTCTAGTTACTTTTTGTCCAATTTAAACCCCTAGGATTATTACAATCACTTTCCTTCTTTTCGACGTTCTGTAACTGTTTGACCAGCAATCCCCCAGTTATCCGTCTCAATTTCGTCAATTACAACAATTGTTGTTGCCGGATTTTTACCTAGCACATCATGAAGAAGCTTAGTTGCCCCTTCAATGAGTTGCTTTTTTTCTGCGATTGTAATACCTTGTCCATTTTCCCTCGTTACTTTAATGTTTACATATGGCATTTATATTTCCTCCTTAAATTTAGATGATTGAAAACTCAATAAAGCTAAAATTAACACACCAGCTGACAAAGCCATAGCCCCTTCATAGCCGTTAAACAAAAAAGCGACAAAACCGGTTATTGTTGGCCCCAAGATTTGGCCAATGCCATAAAAAACAGTCAGACTACTTATAACCTTCGTTGAACTTCCTATAAATAACTCTTTTCCAATTGTTATTGATAATGTCGTTATACCCATAAAGGTTGCACCAAACAGGCAAGCACCGATGATTGCAGTTACATCATGTTTAAAGACGATTGGCATTAAAACCCCAATAATTTGCAGAACATAGGCTAACCTCAATGCAATAACATTACCAAAGCGGTTTCCCAAACTTGCCCAAATAATACAGGAAGGAATTGCGGCAACTCCTACCGCAGCCCAAACTGTTGCTGGATGCCATGAGAAAAAGTCAGCTTTAGTAATCATAGAGATCAGAAACGTTGCACAAATAATGTAGCCAAAGCCTTCACAACCATAAGAGATATAAAGCCTATGCAACAGCTTTTTCTGCTTGGGAAGTTGAGAATTAGATTGAGTAATAGCAACTGTCACCTCACCATCTAGTCCCCGAAACCCAATTAAAACAACCACAAAAAAAACGACACAAATACCACCTAAAACATACCAACCTAAATACCATAAGGCAGGGCTTGGTAGCAAAGGAACTACAATACCGGATAAAAAAATGCCTAGTCCTACCCCACCATATAAAATACCCGATAAACGAGTTTGACCTCTTTTTGATATTTCATCAAGAACTATACTTGAGGAAAAAACAAAGATTAGACCACTTGCTATTCCTGAAACGAAACGAAGGAACATCCAAACAATCACATTTGCTGTTAAGCCCATCAGAAGTGTTGTTAAAATACTAATCACCAAAAACAGATATAACCGCATCATGCTCCGCTTAACTCTCAAACCAGCAACGACTGCGCCGACTAAGTAGCCGATGTAATTTAATGAGGCTAAATTACCTGCTAAAACACTCGTAAACTGTTCTGCTTCTTGCATTAACGGTAAAAGGGGGGTATAGGCAAATCTACCAATCCCCATTGCAATAGCGAGACAACACAATCCTGCTATAACAATTACATACCCAGACCTATCCTTCATCCCAAATAGACCAAACAGCTTCGATTAACGTTAAACCCAATTTCTTTAAACAATGTATCTACCTCCTGCATAATGAAAAATTTGTTAGAGATACTAAAATTAACTTGTTAATTGAAAGGAGTATACACAATGACTGCTTATCGTTGTCCTTCATGCAAAGCCAAAAGCCGGTTTAACATCATTGATCAAGTCGTTACTGCAGTGAAAATCGATGCAAACACTGGTGCATACACTCAAATTGAAAATCTTGAGCCATATCACTTACGATACACAGGACCGGATAAAAGAGTTCAATGTGCTAGCTGCGGGCTTGTAGAAGATGAAAATCGTTTCGTCAAAGCTGCACTACTTCAATAATTAATTCGCTTTCAGACAATTAAATTCCTACTATTCTGAAATAAATAACTTTTTAGTGCCGTATGTCGTACCCCCGCTATTTTACTGGGTCCGACAGATTACGGTTCTTTTTCGTTATATAAATGTAAGGATGCTCCATTACTTAAAAGAAGCATTACAAATATAAAAAAGAAATAGCAAAAATCTGCTACTTCTCTATCAATATGTACTCAATTCCTCGATTAGTAAAGACTCAATAATATATGTTCCTGTTTGATCCTTTAAAGATAATTGAAGCATCGCATTGGCTACAGCAGCCGCTTTGTTAGGTTTAATTTTTTGTAAGGGGCCTTTAAACAAAAACGGAATTGTTCCTGTTAATGCTTTCCCTAAATCTTCCCCAAATCTGTTCTCGTTTCGTTTACCTAAGAGCAATGAAGGTCTAATAATGTATAAGGTCTCAAACTGTAACTCTTTAATAGCCTCTTCCACATTTCCCTTTACCTGATTATAGAAAAACGGAGAATGTTGATTTGCCCCCATTGCCGTAACGATAAAGAATTGAGAAACGCCATGTTCGCGAGCTAGCTTGGCAGCTTTGACTGGATATTCAAAATCAACTTTGAAGAATTTCTTTTTCGTCTTTGCTTTTTTCATTGTTGTTCCTATCGTACAAAAAACAGTATCTACTTGAAACAATTTCTCGCACTTATCTAAATCATCAAAATTTATAACAAGTTGCTCTAGTTTTTCGTTCACTACAGCTAAAGGACTCCGTGTAACTGTAATCACTTTTTCATACTGGTCACATTCTAACAATTTTTTTAGTAGTTCCATCCCTACTAAACCACTAGCGCCAATTAATAAAGCAGTTTTCATTCCTATGTCCTCCTATAAAGAAAAGCGCAGAGCGCCCGCCAAGCGGCGACAAGCAAATGTTCTGACAGGAAAAAAGTGTGCTTTTTCACTTTTTTTCTGGCAGAACATTTGACCTCGAGCCAAATACCTCTTTGAGCTATTCATCGCAATTTTGCGACGAGTAACCGCAGGAGCAGCTGGCGCTCGGAGCTAGACAACTTTTAAAGTTCAAAAAGTTTATCCTTTCGGTAAATACCACCCTTACAATTCGAAATAATCTTTGTAATATGCACCAACTTTACCTGTATTATCAATAACAAAAATGAATTCTTCAGTTTCATTTTTCACATCATACATTTTCCCCTCAGTTAAAGCTGAACTCACAGTATATTTTGCTGCATTTGTATGTACACATTTCACTGTTTTTATTGTTGGGCTATTTTGCCACTTTGTATGGATCATTTATTTCACTCCTAATTTTGTCATTTAATGAATTTCATCATTCTAAATGATCGCCATTTAGTTAGATATGGCTCTGTTTAGATGTTTTGAAATTCTTTCAATTACTAATCTTATCATACTTAAACGTCAATTTACATAGCGAACAACATTGCCAACAAATACTTATTTCTGTATGATTAGAGGGTTATACTAAAATACATAGGAATTCAAAGTAAATGTGGAGTGTAAATTGGACGTGATTACTTCGAGGCTATCTTGTATTAGTCTACGTTTTAATTTTTACATTCTACATTAATAAACGGAGTTGAGAATATGGTAAAAGTTATTTTAAACAGACAACGAAAAAAGCGGCTTGAGGAAGGTCATCCTTGGGTGTATAAAAGTGAAGTGGCAAAAATTAAAGGGAACTTTGAACCCGGCGATATAGTAGAAGTTTATAATCACCAAGATCATTTATTAGGAAAAGGTTACATAAATCCTGCTTCTCAAATGATTGTTCGATTATTAACACATCAAGACGAGGAAATTAATGAGCAGTTTTTCACTGATAAAATTCGTAAAGCTTGGCAACACCGTGAACGTTTTATTCCCGGAGTAAGATCTTGCCGTGCTGTTTACGGTGAGGCTGATTTTTTACCAGGACTTGTTGTTGATAAGTACGAAGATGTCCTTGTTGTCCAAATTGTTTCGCTTGGAATGGAAGTCCGTAAAGAGTGGATTCTAAAAGGACTTCTTGAAGTATTCAATCCAAAAGCCGTTTACTTACGTAATGATGTTTATGTTCGCGAATTAGAAGGTTTAGAACAAGGAAAAGGATTTTGGTATGGTGAATCTCCTACTGAGATCGAAATTGAGGAAAATGGTGTTAAATACATCGTTGATATTGAAGGTGGTCAAAAAACTGGTTTTTTCTTTGACCAACGTGAAAATCGTGCAGCTATCAAGCCTTTAATTACACCTGATGCAACCGTATTAGACTGTTTTACACATACCGGGTCATTTATGTTAAATGCTTATTTATATGGTGCAAAACATGTTACTGCCGTTGATATTTCTGAACATGCAATTGAAACTGCCAAACGAAATGCAGAGTTAAATGGCTTTAATGACAATATTGACTTTGTTGTTGCAAATGCCTTTGACTATTTACGCGAATCAGTGCAACAAGAGAAACAGTGGGATGTTGTCATTGTTGACCCTCCAGCGTTTGCTAAAACGCGCCACGCAGTCGATAAAGCATATAGTGGCTATAAAGATGTTAACTTACATGGGCTAAAACTTGTCAAAGAAGGCGGTTATTTTGTAACCGCTAGTTGCTCTTACCATGTTGATCCTGGCATGTTTGAGCAAATGATCCAAGATGCAGCATTTGATGCTCAAAAGGTCTTACGAGAAATCCATTGGAGTGGCGCTGGTTATGACCACCCTAAACTTTTAGCCGCAGAAGAAGGAGATTATTTGAAGTTTGCCATATATGAGGTAACTTCGAGGAAATAGATAGCTAGAAAAATCTTAAAGCGCCCCAGTTGTGGCGCTTTTTATTTACATAAGGAATTAGTTCAGCCACGGTTGACTGAACTAAGCCTAATTCACCCTATTGAACTCTCTACACCCTCTTTTCCAAACAGAGAATTTCCTTTCCGTTTTCATTGAAGGTAGTTTGATAATAACTAAATCCCTTTGCTTCCCAATACTCCGAAGCAATCCTATTTTCTTTTAGAACCCCAATCCGGATAACTTCCCCCGCTTTTTTCAACAATTGTTTTTCAAATTGAAAATAAGCCTGACTTCCAAATCCGTATCCTTGATAATCACGATGAATCAAGAACACCCCTAACCACGGCTGATTGTCTTTAGGGTTATTAACCAAATAATCAATAACTCCTATATACGTATCATCAAGTTTAATAAATACACTTGTCGTCCTCTCATTTAACAACTCTAGCCTGAGATCCTTCTCCGTCCTCATTTCTTTGCCATGTTCAAGGAGATTATACTCAGGGTTTGAATTAATCATTTCTAGCGCTATATATAACGTATCTTCAGTAATTTCCTCAAATGATATTGACTCCATGATCGCCTTCCACCAATCTAGTTTTTTAGTGTCAGTTTGTTTGATAATGTAGGGTAAATAGTATTCAGATTTCAGAAATGCGTTGTGTGTTTTTTGAGCATTTTCTTTTTAGCAAACTAAAAAATATTCGTCAAAAAGATCATGGCCAATAAGCCAAATACAAAAGCATATGTCGCACTCAAGGCATGACCATCACCATGACTCTCAGGAATAATTTCTTTATAAACGATGTATAGCATTGATCCAGCTGCAAACGCAAGGCCAAAAGGTACAAGACCTGAGACATAGGCTGTTAAAAAAAAGCCAATCACTGCTGTAACAATTTCAACTGCACCCGTTAATGTTGCTAAGATGAATGCTTTCCATTTACTTACTTGTTGTTGCACTAAAAATAAAGCGATCAAGAGCCCTTCTGGGGCATTTTGCAAACCGATGGCAATTGCAATAACTGGGCCTAACCCTTCAACCCCACTGCCATAACTTACCCCAACCGACAACCCTTCTGGTAAATTATGAAGCGTGATTGCAGCAATAATTAATAACGACTTTTGGTCAAAGTTAATTTTTTTATGATTGTGACTTAAGTCAATATGCGGAATTGTCCGTTCTAGCAATGTTAAGATACCAATTCCAATTAACACTCCAATTGACATAATAAGAATATTAGACATTTCAATTGCTTCTGGGATTAATTCAAAGGTTGCAGCTGCAACCATTACACCAGCCGTAAAGGCTAATAAAATATCTCGCCACCTGTGAGTCGCTTTTTGAAAAAATAAAACAGGTAACGCCCCAACACCTGTGGCCATAGCTGATAAAAAACTGGCAATTATAAACTGTTCCATATTTCCTCCAAAAAAATTATGATATCTTAATACTCTATTTTATACTTAATAGTTTGTCTTTTACTACTACTATTATTATTAGGCTAATATTTAATATTGACAGTAAAGGGGAAAAAAGATTACAATCAGAATTAACTAAATATTTATCCGTGTAATAAATACATGCTATGTAGTTATAGATTAGCCTTAGATTAATGCTATAGATTGGCAGTGATAAAAGGAAAATCTCGTCAAATCTACCTGGCATTGATTAAAGTAACCGGTATATTCCTATTCATATGTACGCAATGGAATATACTTTTTTGTTTTATATAAGTATTTTAATGAAAAAACGATGAGAATAGGGGGAATGAGCTTGGAAACGACTGGTCAGAAAAAAGGGCAGCTTGAGGCGGAAGTAAGTAAGGCCATTACTCAATGGGAAAAAGAGTATCTCGGTAGAGGACCACTTCAGGTGAAAACAGATATTTTACGAAACATGCTGATTGTACATCTCAAAGGCATTCTAACCCCTGCTGAAAAAGAATTAACGAAGACTGAACAAGGGCTTTTGTCTATTAAAAAAATCCGCGCTGATTTAATTGAAGCAGGAAATCATCATCTTAAAGAAATCATTCATACAGTTACTGGTGAAACAGTTGAAAGCTTTCATACTGATATAAGCACAAGAAACGCTGAACGAATTATTGTGTTTATCTTAGAAGGTAACTTAGAGAGAAAACTAACTGAATAATAGGTTGCTTAAGTAAGCACTGATTAGTGAATACGACAGAGACCAACGAGGATGCATTAATTCTTCGTTGGTCCTTTTTATTTAAAAAAGGAGGTAATATAATGTTAGATATGGTCATTCAAAACTTACTTTCGCCTGCGATCCTTTTCTTCATCCTTGGAATCATTGCAGCTATTGTCAGTTCAGATTTTGACTTACCTAAAGGTTTAGGGGAAGGCTTAAGTGCTTATTTATTAATTGCCATTGGACTCAAGGGAGGAATTGAACTTTCCAACTATTCATTGGCTGCAGTCTCTAAACCAATACTCGGAACAATCATTCTGGGTACGATCATCCCCATCATTACTTTATATGTACTTCGTCATTTTTTAAAGATGGATCTAAAAAATTCCATTGGTTTAGCCGCAACTTATGGTTCGGTGAGCATTGTTACTTACGGGGCAGCCATTAATTTCTTGGATAATTTAGCTATTTCATACGAAAGCTTCATGAATGCAATGGTTGTGGTTATGGAAATACCAGGAATTTTAGTCGCATTGCTTTTACTAGGCATTATCGAAAAGAAAGGTTCCACTTCTCCTGCATCACCCTTGAGAAACGTTGGGATTGTAGCTCAAAATCCTTTTTCGTTTATTAATGTGGAAGTATTAAAAGAAAGTTTTTTTGGAAAAAGCATTTTATTACTTGTTGGTAGTTTACTTATTGGTTTGATTGTGGGAACAAACGGTTTACCTATTATAAAGCCATTGTTTATCGACTTATATCAAAGTGTGCTTATTTTATTTTTATTGAACATGGGCCTAATGGCTGGGAAACGGTTAGCGGTCATTCGTCGTCATGGGTTAAAACTATTAGCTTTTGGACTTTTTATGCCAATTTTCTACGGCACTTTAGGTGCGCTTGTTGGGGTTACAGTCGGTCTATCTTTGGGAGGCGCAACATTAATGGGTGTTCTTGCTGCAAGTGCTTCTTATATTGCAGCACCAGCAGCACTTCGCACCTCTGTACCAGAAGCGGACCCGTCAATTTATTTAGGCTTAGCACTTGGCGTTACCTTTCCTTTAAACTTAACTATTGGAATTCCGCTCTATTACACAATTGCTGGTTGGCTTTTATAATCGTTTGACTGGAAAAAAATAATAGGCAGTGCATTGGCACTGCCCTCCCCATTTAGTTAGAAAAACTGTTTCTTCCCTTGTTCTTCTTTTAATATTTCAACAGCTTCTCTAAATCTCAGTGAGTGAACAATTTCTCGTTCTCTTAAAAAACGTAAGCTATCATTGATATCAGGATCATCAGATATATCGATTAACCATTGATATGTTGCTCTAGCTTTCTCTTCAGCGGCAATATCTTCGTATAAATCGGCAATTGGGTCACCTTTTGCTTGGATATATGTTGCGGTCCATGGTACTCCTGCTGCATTCTCATAAAATAATGCTTTATCATGAACGACATAGTGATCCCCTAAGCCAGCTTGCTTCATTTGTTCAGGAGTTGCATCTTTTGTTAATTTATAAATCATTGTCGCAATCATTTCTAAATGCGCAAATTCTTCGGTTCCAATGTCCGTCAACAACCCAACTACTTTATCTGGGATTGTATAGCGTTGGTTTAAGTAACGAAGTGCGGCAGCTAGCTCTCCATCCGCCCCACCATACTGTTCCACTAGAAATTTTGCTAACATTGGATTACATTGACTGACTTTGACTGGATATTGTAATTTCTTTTCATAGATCCACATCTATTTGTATCCCCCCTCCTCTATATTTGCCAAGGCCACGGTCCCTCGCTCCAATTCCACGGATAACCACTAAAGCTATTCCCGTATTGTTGTAGTGGGCCATAAATTTGTTCTACTTGCTGTTTTAGTTGTTTACTAGCTTGAACAAAATGGTTAAATTGTTGTATTGCTTCTTGATCATTAGGATGGGTATCTAAATATAACGTTAATTCTAATAATACAAAATCGACCGCTTGTAGTTCTTGCATTAGGACATAAAACTCTTTCGGCAGTTGTTTATGCATCACTCAGCCTCCTCCTGCCTTTGATGTGGTTTGTAAGGACTATAATATGGGTTATACAATGCTGGCCATAAGGTACCAGCACAAAGTGCTTCCTGGGGTGAAAACTGCGGAAGCCCATAAGGTTGATAGCCCATATATAAGTGTGGCGGTGTTTCATATGACTTTACTTTTTGCGGCGGACACGGATCAAACGGACTGACATAGGGGGTATAACATTTTCTAGGTGTGTAATTTTGCATGACGTCGTTCCTCCCTTTACCCATTTTTTACACCAATAGAAAATATGTAAAAAAGGAGGAAATTAGAACAAAAAAAGCTAAGATGTTAAAAATAACATCCTAGCTCAAACGTTTGTTTATATTAGATACATTTATTAATTAGCGAACTCACTAGTTTAATAACCGTTTCATCTGTCCCAATAGTCGGACAGATAATGAACCTCTCATCGTTCACTTGTGATAAAAATCTTTCCATGTCCTTTAATAAAAGACCGTTGAATAAAAGGTAAGGTAAAATATAGATACGATCATAGCCCGACTGTTTCGCTTCGTGGACACGGTCCTGAAATGATGTATGTCCACCAACTAAGTAAGCTGTTTTAAGGTTGGAGAACCGAAGTTTTTCTCTTAACAATTGGCCGACCTTTTCACAATCGTTAATGGCTTCTTGATCATTACTACCTCTTCCTACTAGGATAATAAGTGATTTATCCCTCTTAGAAAACTGTTTTTCATTAAGCCTTTTTTCTAATATAGAAATTAGAACATCTTGAATTCCTAGTGGTTTCTCAATACGAAATGTAACTTCAGGAAAAAGTTCCCTCCCCTTTGATACTTCATTAGGAATATCTACTTTTGCATGCCCTGCTGTTAATAAAAGTAAAGGAAAGACAACGATCTCATTTGCACCTTTTTCTACACAAACCTTGATTTCATCTAAGATTGAGGGTGCTGCTAATTCTAGAAAAGCAAACCGAAACAAGGATGCATTACAGTCATTTCCTACGGCATTAGCAAATTGAGTAAATTGTTCATTTGACTTTTTGCGACGACTGCCATGGCCAACAAAAATAACTGTTTTCATACATTCTCTCCCCTTCTCTATAAGTTTATCTTTTCACCCTTGTCTATGAGCACGTCGGCTAAATTCTCTAGCAAATCACTTTTTTGATACACGTCTACATTAACTTTATACTGTTTTGCTGCTAAAAAGGCTGCTTCACTTATGCATATTACTTGGCAGGACTGAATAATTTCAAACGGATTTTGACCATCTGCCTTTACTTGCTCTATAAAGAGCTTTACCGAATTGGCTGTAGTAAAAACAAGTGTATTGAAACCTTCTTCCTCAACAATTCGCCCAAAAGCAACTGAGGAAGGGTGATGATGATTAAAATAGTGAGTAGCTAAATAATCACCTTTATAACCTAAATCAGAAACTAGTGGTCCAATCACTAAGCTATGCTGAACAGATGTTGATAGTTCTGATAAAAAACCTCGATCTTGCAATGCGTTACTAGTCTCAACATCCAAGCTATAAAATTTTCCTTTTAAACACCGAACATCAATCTTATTAGAAACAAGACTTGCAAAAAATAATTCAACACTCTCAATTGATGTAAATAAAATATCTTTATAACTAGCTACTTTCTCTAATTTATTTACATAAGATAGATCATTTGTTATAGGTATGCAATACTGCCTTGGGTACATTAGAACTTCTGCACCATGTTTTAATAAAGCCGTCGCTTGAGATTTTGTTCCATTTGGAAAAATCACTTTTTTTCCTAATAATAATTTATTTTCAAACCACTGTAATTGCTTACGTATAGCAACAATATTACCGACAAGAGTGATTGCAGGGTTGCTTATACAATGTTTTTCGACCTCACTAACAATGGACTGCAGGGTTCCTTCTACTACTCGTTGTCGACCTGTTGTTCCCCATTGAATAACTGCCACTTTTGTTGAAGATGGTTTACCATTGACTACTAATTGATGACAAATGTGAGAAAGATTTTTCACGCCCATGTAAAAAGCAATGGTATCAATGCCTTGGGCAAGTGCTTGCCAATTAATGAGAGGCTTGCCGTCCACTGACTTATCATGCCCAGTCACAACGGTAAAACTTGTTCCATACTCTCGGTGTGTGACAGGAATTCCTGCATAGGCAGCAGCCGCTATACCAGAAGTGATCCCAGGCACAATTTCATAACCGATCTCCTCTTGTCTAAGTGCTTCTGCCTCTTCACCTACTCTACCAAAAACTCCAGGATCGCCACCTTTTAACCGAACGACAAGTTTTCCTTGTTTAGCTTTTTCAACTAATAGATCATTGATTGCTTCTTGTCTTAAAATATGGCGATCAGGTAACTTGCCACAATAAACGAACTCGGTATTTGCACCTGCCTCTTGTAAAAGAAGCGGATTAACTAATCGATCGTAGAGAACAACTTCAGCTTTTTGAAGTACTTCTAACCCTTTAACTGTAATCAGTTTTTGATCTCCTGGTCCTGCTCCGACAAGATAAACAAATCCTTTTTTGCTCATGGCATTGTCACCCCTTTTTTAAGTGTAGAGTTTAAAACGTAGAGTTACGTTTGAGCTTCGAAGCAACTTTTACTTAACAACGAAGGCCGTGCCTTTATTTGTAACCTTTTTTCGTTCCTGTAAGACGATTTCTTTAATTTTTGGTAATTTTAAGAAGCTTGCTTCAACTTCGATCTCTGCTCTTTTAAATGCCTGATCATCACTTTCGGCGACAACTACAACCGTAATTTCTTCTTGATCAGTTAACACCTTAAAGTAGTATAAATTCATGATTTTAAGCCTCCGCTAGAATTTTATCTAACTCTCCTTGAAGAGTTTCTACTCCAACTCGCTTAGCAAAATCAAAGAAATTTTCACCTGGATGTTTTTCTTCTTTAAAGAATACAAATAGATCTTTTAACACAGCTGGTAAATTTTCCGAAGTAACACGACCTTTTAGCTTTTCATTAAACTTCGCGTGGTCTTTCTCTAACGTTCCACCTACATAAATTTCAAAAGCTTCAACCATTCCAGCTTCTTTCGTTTTCATTAGTACGCCTTGCAAACCAATATCTGCGATTTGGCGTTGCCCACATGAGTTCGGACAACCAACCATATGAATTCTTACAGGGACATCTAATTCGATTTGTTCATCTAAATATTCTGCAAGCTTACGCGTCGTTTCTTTCGTTTCAACCAGTGCTAAATTGCAATATTCAATTCCTGTACATGCTACAGAATAGCCAATGAAGCTCTTAGGCTTGATTGTAATTTTTTCGAATACAGGTTCAGCTAATAAGTCTGCCATTTTTCCATCTGGAACATTTGGAATGACGATGTTTTGTGAATTACACGTCCTTATTTCACCATTACCGTATTTTTTAGCAACTGTAGCCAGTTGGATTAACTGCTCAGAATTCATACGCCCAACAGGAACGTTGAAACCAGCATAGCTTAAACCCTCTTGTTTTTGCTGATGAACACCGTAAAAATAACCAGCATTCCATTCTTCAACTTTATCCTCACCCTTTAAATGAAGTTCACTACCGTATACTTCAAGGAGCTTTTCGCGGAATTTCTCTGGACCCCAATCTGCAATTAAAAACTTTAGACGAGCACGATGACGCTTCTGGCGATAGCCGTAGTCACGGTAAATCGTTGTAACTGCAATGGCTACATCCTTTACTTGTTCTGGAAGCACGAAAACATCTAATTCTTCAGCCAAGTACGGCTTAGAAGAAAGTCCACCACCAACTTTTACGTGGAAGCCAACTTGTTCAACGTCATCAATAACCTTCACAGCAGGTGTAAAGGCTAAACAATTAATCAGATCATGTCCTGCATTTTGAACATTTGCGGAAATGGACATTTTAAATTTACGAGGTAAGTTAGAGAAATCCTCATTTCTTTGGAAAAAATGATAAACTTCATTTACGATTTCTCGTGTATCCATTAACTCATTTCGATCAATTCCTGCTAATGGATTTCCAATAATTGTTCTCGGAATGTCGCCACAAGCCCCAATAGAGGACAAGCCTACTTCTCCTAAACGCTTATAAATATCGGGTAATTGCTCAATCGTCAACCAATGATATTGAATGGCTTGACGTGTAGTAATGTCGATAACATCGCGGCCGTAGTCTTTACCGATGTTGGCAAGTGTAAGCGCCTGTTCATTGGTGATAATACCTGTCGGGATATTCACCCTCATCATAAAGTAGCCAGCTTCTTTAGGTTTTTGTAGGTAAAGACCCGCCCATTTAAAATGTCCCCAATCTTCTTCGGGTATAGACGCAAACCCTTCTTTTGCATAACGGTCGATATCATTTAAAATATCTAAACCATCTTTTTTCAACTTGTGAATTTCTTCTTTACTTAACTTACTTTCGTCATTTGCCCAAATCTGTTCGTACGCCATAATCCGCCTCCTAAACTAGTAACCTACATTTTTATGCATAACTATTATTTTAGGGATCTTATCAATTGTTTATTAAAATGTAATCCCTAGTTATTTTATATGATTAATTGATATTTTAAGGCGACCACGTATGAAAGTCAAGAACAAAGCGCAAGCACCCTGGTTAGCCCCGACAAGCAAATGTTCTGACAAGCAACTTCTTGAATAATCATCTTGTAAGCTTTGCGACGAGTAACCGTAGGAGCAAGGAGTGTGCTTTTTCACTTTTTACCTAAGAAAAAGTGAAATCCTTTTTCCTCGGCAGGTTATTTGACCTCGAGGGGCTGGGGGCTGGAGCTAGACTATTACTGTTAGTAAACTTATCCACAGGTAAATAAACTTATAATTTCCTACACTAAAAAAGAAAACAGGTCAGCATTCAACGCTGACCCGTTTATTCATTACAAAGTTGCAATAAACCTCTCAAAGCGGTTACAGCCTTCTTCAAGAATTTCCATACTATAAGCGTAAGATAAACGAAGATAACCTTCACCATAGCCGGAAAAAGCTGAGCCTGGTACACAAGCAACTTTTCCCTCTTCCAAGAGTCGAATAGCAAACTCCTCTGCATTTAAGCCGAATTTAGCAATGGATGGAAATAAATAAAATGCTCCCTCTGGTTTAACGACTTCAATTCCCATCGATACTAAGCGATCATAGACATAATCACGGCGCTTTTCGTATTCCCCTCTCATCGCTGACGCATCATCAACACCTTTGGTTAAGGCTTGCACTGCAGCCCATTGTGAAATCGAGCTCGCGCAGCTTACGTTGTATTGATGAACTTTCAACATATGCTTCGCAATATTTTCCGGAGCGAAGACGAAACCAACCCGCCAGCCTGTCATTGAATGAGATTTAGATAATCCATTAATAATGATTGTCTTCTCTTTCATTCCTGGAAACGAGGCGATTGAATAATGTTTTTGACCATATACTAATTCACTGTATATTTCATCAGAGAGAACAAAAACATTACGATCTTGTAATACTTGAGCGATTTCTGCTAACTCTGTTTTTGTTAGAATACACCCGGTTGGATTTGAAGGGTACGGTAGCATGACACATCTCGTTTTACTTGTAATTAAACTTTCAATTTGTTTTGCCGTAATTTTAAAACCAGTTTCTCTTGTATCAGCATAGACAGGAATCCCACCACACATTTTAATGATTGGCTCATAAGCGGGATAAACTGGTCCAGGAAGAATGACTTCGGAACCTTCTTCTAAAATGGTCCGAAAGGCAATGTCAATCCCTTGACTCGCACCTATTGTTGTAATCACTTCTGTTTTTGGATTGTATGTAAGCTTGTATTTAAATTCAATAAAATTTGTCGCTGCTAGGCAAAGCTCATCTAGACCAGCATTCTTCGTATACCCCGTTTTATTTTCAGCAATCGCTTTTTTACCTGCTTCTTTAATATGCTCTGGTGTTGGGAAATCTGGTTGTCCTATCGTAAGCTGTATTGCGTCAGGGAACTGCGCAACTCTGTTAAAAAACTGACGAATTCCAGAAATTTGAATGTTTTTGACTTGTGTATTAATTAGATGTTCCATTAGTCCCTACCTTTCATCGCGTTGCTAATATGTATTAACAGTATTTTAGCAAAAAACAATTAGAAAAAGGAAACTTTTTCTTAGTCGAATGCTGTTGCACTATAGTTTTTAGTAAGCTATATGCTACAAACCTTCTCTAATCTTTAAAACCGTTAACTCTTTCATTTTCGCTTCAAACATTAAATCCGTCTTTCGGTCGCCAAGTAAGTGGGTAAACGTATTAAAATCTTCTTTTAAAATATAATCATGATGGGCTGTATCTGTTTTTGAATTTCTGCCCGAGCTAATGTGCATTTTAGGCAAACGAATATTTTTCCATGTAGCAACGACCTTGTCTAGTAACAGATCAATTTCAATGTCCTTATATGGGTTGCAATAATGGTGGTGAATATCAAAACAAACGGGAACACCTATTTCTTCATTTATATCTAATACATCTTTAACATGAAATGACTTATCATCATTTTCCAAAATTAACATCTTTTTAATTTCAGGACTTAGCTTTTTATAGTTTTCAACATAACGTTTTTTGGCTTCATCTTTATCACCATAAACACCTCCAACGTGGATGACCATATCGGTTCCACCCATTAAAGCAATTAGCTTATAGTGATACTCCAAGTCCCGGAATGCGTTAGTGATCACTTTTTCATTTGGTGAATTAATAATCGTATATTGACCAGGATGAACAGATAACCTCATTTGATGTTTTTCCTGAAACGCTCTTATTTCCTTAGTGAGACTTAATACGTCTTCATCGTCCCACCACTCCCACGTTAAAATTTCATGACTCCCAAATGGAACAATATCGCTACTAACCCGAAAAAATTTGATATTTTGTTCATGATTCCACTGAAGAATTCTGAGGACAGATACTAAATTATGTAAAGTTAACTCTTTTACTTTTGCCATTCCCTCTAGTTCTACAGTTTTCATTCTACATGTCCTCATTTTAAGTCCAAGCGTAACATTTAAACAAGCGTAACCAAGCTTCATTTCAACACCTTCATTCTGTATTTAGGGAATGAATTGACTCTCATTCACCTTAGTTTTTAAAAACCTACCTCTTTACCAATTAAAATTGCTATTCGTATAAACTCTTTTCTGTTATAATTCCGTTCATATGACTAAAAGTAGAAAGAAGGGGTGTTATGATACAAACCCTTACACTTAAAGCAAAAACAAAGCAATTTACCTATATATTGATCCCTATCTTAGTAACTCAGTTCGCTCTTTTCTCAATGAACTTCTTTGACACTATGATGAGCGGCCATGTAAGTTCTAGTGATTTAGCAGGTGTTGCAATCGGCTCAAGCCTTTGGGTGCCTATATTTACAGGTCTCTCAGGCATTCTAATGGCCATAACACCGATAGTTGCTCATCATATTGGTGCTAATAATAAAAAGGATGTCCCTGCGACTGTTGTCCAAGGAATCTATTTATCTATTCTTCTTGCTCTAATTGTCATTATTCTAGGATTTATTTTTATAAACCCAATTTTAAGTTTAATGAACTTAGATCCAATCGTTGAAACAATTGCTAGGAACTATTTACTTGCCTTAGCCATTGGTGTTTTTCCATTGTTCTGTTATACGATTTTACGATCATTTATCGATGCTTTAGGCCACACCCGTGTAACCATGATCATAACACTATTATCTTTACCAATTAACATTTTCTTTAACTATATTTTAATTTTCGGTAAGTTAGGATTTCCTCAATTAGGTGGTGTTGGTGCCGGTGTCGCATCATCAATAACGTATTGGTGTATCTTTTTAATTTCAATTTATTTTATCCAGCGTGTAACTCCATTTGCACAATATAACATTTTTCGAAGTTGGGTCAGCGTCTCGCTTCAATCTTGGAAAGAAATTTTAAAAATAGGCGTACCAAGCGGGCTTGCTATTTTTTGCGAAACAAGTATATTTGCAGCGGTAACCTTACTAATGAGTCAATATAGTACGATTACCATCGCTGCCCACCAAGCAGCCCTTAATTTTGCTACATTTTTGTATATGTTACCAATGAGTATTTCCATGGCGCTAACGATTACGATTGGATTTGAAGTTGGGGCAAAACGATATAAGGATGCCAAAAGTTACAGTTATTTAGGTATTAGTCTAGGTTTTCTTCTCGGAATTGTCTGTTCATTAATTTTATTCATCTTTAATAAGCAGGTAGGCATGCTTTATACAAATGAACCTGCTGTTTTAGAGTTAATTTCACAATTTTTAATTTTTGCGATCTTCTTCCAAATGTCTGATGCCGTTGGCGCACCACTGCAAGGAGCACTTCGAGGTTATAAGGATGTAAATGTTACGTTTCTGTTAGCCGTGTTATCATTTTGGATCATCGGTTTGCCACTAGGCTACGTATTAGCAACATATACTGAATTTGGCGCATTTGGTTACTGGATTGGTCTAATAACAGGGCTTGCAACAGGGGCTGTTTTCTTATTCATTCGATTACAATATGTACAAAAGAAGTATTTTAAGCTACAACCTCTGTTAAGCATGAAAAAATCTTCATAAAATGCGATAAAAACACAAAGGCTCGCCCCTGAATTTCAAGCGTCCTTTGTGTTTTTTATTTTCTAAAATCAGTATAAATTAGAAACGCCGCCATCGCATAGGCTTCTAAATACTCCCTAATCCCCTCTTTTCCTCTTGGGCTTCGGACAATACTTTGTTTTAATCCAACGGGAGTTTCGGCCTCTTCATCGAAAACATGATTTAAAAATGACACAGTTTCCCTTAACCCATGTGCGCCTAAGTTCATCACTTCATAAAATGAGACAAATCCATGCATGACACCTTCATAATGCAAATGAGTAACTGGCACACCTGATTCTGCTAGACGCTTTGCATATTGTTGACCTTCGTCTCGTAACGGATCGTATTCAGCAGTTATGATTAACGCAGTTGGAAGAGCGTTAAGGTTCTCAGCATTTAGCGGCGAAGTATATGGACTTAACCACATTTCCTCCATCGGCGTGTATAAATCTCTCGCCCGGTACATAACACTTCTAGACAACAAATAATAACCACTATCATAGATAATTCGTGATTGAAGTGGAATATCTTGAAATGTTGTTAATGGATATAATAATGCTTGTCCAGCTATAGTTGGACCACCAAAATCCCGAGACATTAATGTCACCGCCGTAGCTAAATTACCGCCTGCACTATCTCCAGCGACAGCAATTTTATTATGGTCACCATTATATTTAGAGGCATTTTCATATGCCCATAACAACGCATCATAACTATCCTCTACTGCAGTTGGAAACACATATTGAGGGGCAACTCGATATTCGACGCCAATCACAACGCTTTGCGTTCTAGCCGCAAGTGCTCTTATGATATTGTCATGTGTTTCGATATTCCCATATCCTTCTAAAAACGCCCCACCATGATAGTACAATATCATCGGATGAGGACCTTTATTTTTGGGATAATACACTCTCCCACGAACATCAGAACCATCAGTAACAGGAATCATAATGTCTTCTCTAGCAATGGTAGCAGGCCTTGGCTGTGTTAGAAAATTGGGCGGCTTCATATCTGATGTAATAATATTATTGTTTACAGCATGCAATATAACAGCGGTTTTGGGTGGCAGACGCCCTTCATCAGTACTAGACCAATAATGAACAGCTATTATTACGTAGCTTATAAAGATAAGTAAAATTGCAGCTAGAAGAGAAAGTATTCTTTTAAAGATTTTCAATGTGGGCGACTCCTTTCTCTTTGTAGTTTCCCTTATCGTCTTCGAAAAAAACTCTTTAAATAATTATAGCAAATTTTTTAAATATAGGATTCCTGATTGAGTTTTTCCTAATCCTTTTCCTATTTTCAGCTATTTTGGTAAAATACAATTGCAAGGAAAATACATATGCGAGGGGTTATTTATTTTGAGTCAATTTGAAAAGAATTTAGAAAAATATGCTGAAATTGCCGTTAAGGTAGGAATTAACATTCAAAAAGATCAGACATTAGTGATTAATGCTCCAACAAATAACATGAATTTCGTTCGTCTTGTTGCTAAAAAGGCTTATGAAGCAGGAGCAAAAGATGTTCATATTGAATGGAATGACGAAGAACTGACATTATTAAAATATACCTTAGCACCAGACGAAGCTTTTACCGAGTTTCCTATGTGGAAAGCAAAAGGATTTGAGGAAATGGCTGAAAACGGCGCTGCTTTCATGAGCATCGTTGCAGCTAACCCTGATTTACTTAAAGGGGTTGACCCTGAAAGAATTTCTAATGCTAATAAAGCTAGAGGGGTTGCTTTAGAAAAGTATCGTAACTATGTTCAAGCGGATAAAGTAAGCTGGTGTGTGATCGCCGCTCCTTCAAAAGAATGGGCTCAGAAGGTGTTCCCTAACACAACAGAAGAAGAAAGTATGATAAAGCTTTGGGATGCCATCCTAATGGCAACTCGCGCTGATTTAGATGATCCTGTCGCTGCGTGGCGAGAACATAACAGCAAGCTATTAAACAAAGTAGATTATTTAAATAATAAAAAATATGAAAAGCTTCACTACCAAGCTCCAGGTACAGACTTAACAATTGAACTTCCCAAAAAGCATCTTTGGGTAGGCGGCGGCGGCAATAATGAAGCTGGAATCAGTTTCGTTGCAAACATGCCTACTGAAGAAGTATTTACCTTACCGAAAAAAGATGGTGTAAATGGTGTTGTTCAAAGTACAAAACCATTAAATTATAGCGGTAACGTCATTAATAACTTTAGCCTTACATTTGAAAATGGAAAGATTGTTGATTTTAGTGCAGAAGAAGGTTATGAAACATTAAAGCGTTTAGTTGAAACAGACGAAGGCTCTCATTACTTAGGAGAAGTAGCACTTGTTCCACACGATTCACCGATTTCTAATTCAAATATCATTTTCTACAACACATTATTCGATGAGAATGCATCAAGTCACTTAGCGATTGGAAATGCTTATTCTTTTAACCTTGACGGTGGTAAAACAATGTCTAAAGAGGAACTAGAAAAA
This sequence comes from Anaerobacillus isosaccharinicus, assembly GCF_001866075.3. Classification (GTDB taxonomy): domain Bacteria; phylum Bacillota; class Bacilli; order Bacillales; family Anaerobacillaceae; genus Anaerobacillus; species Anaerobacillus isosaccharinicus. The sequence continues at coordinate 4,771,178 of NZ_CP063356.1, forward strand.
CATGGAGCTAATACAAGTATTACTCACGTCGACTTCATGATCGGTTCTAGTGAAATGAATATTGATGGGATTACGAAAGATGGTACACGTGAGCCTTTATTCCGTGATGGAAACTGGGCTTTTTAATCAAAATTAAACCATAACAACATATTGTAGCCACGCTTTTTCCATAAAAAAACGTGGCTACTTTTTGTTATGCTTATCCAACCTTTTTGTATAATTTCGCCTGACTTGACCTTTGAGGATTTGCTTATCTAACCTAGTTTCGCACTTTTAAAACTGTATAGTGAGGAACCTCCCCACAGCTGACTTATTTTCACTTGCTTATACGATGCGGGAATTCGTTTAGTTTCTTCTCGATGTTATCGATTTCACCATCAATTGTTCCTTCCGTATAAGTGTCACTAACCTGTTCATGGGTAATGGCAAGTCCTTTATCAACTTCATTCTTACTACAATAATCTGAAGGCTCAAATGATTTTTCTGCAACTTGATTACTGCTGTTTTCTGATCGTTTTTTCAAAGTCTACTTACACCTCCTTTATGATAGTATGACCCCTTTCTTCATACGTATTGCCTTCAAAGAAAAAATAAACTTGCAATTACAATTAACAAAATCATACAATTGGATAAAAGATATTTTGGAAAGGAAGCTAAAATGTGAAAGTAGCTATATTTGATTTCGATGGAACATTATACCCGGAAGAAACATTTTCTCTAATGATGAAACATTTAAAAACCCACCCGATACATAACAATAAATACCGCCGCTTTATCAGAAGAATTTTACCTGTATATATTGCCTATAAGCTCAAGCTTTATCCCGAGCAAAAAATGAAGGAATATTCAATGCGATCGTATATATCAGCTTTTGGTCAAACACCAGAAACAGATATTCGAGATTTTTTTTCAAAACTCGGTAGTGAAATGAGTCAAAAATTAAGTGAACAAGTATTACAAAGGTTACACCAACATCGTAATGATGGCTATTACATTATGCTTGTCTCAGGAGCCTTTGAGCCATTACTTCACTCTGTTACCAAAGATGTTAGCTTCAATTGTATTATTGGGACAAGTATCCCTTTTAAAAATAAGGAAATTGATAAAGAGACACCGGTTATTCACATTCACGGCGAACGAAAAACAGCTAATATTTATGCCCAACTTGCTAATAATGAGGTTGATTGGGAAAACAGTTATGCTTATGGCGATAGTTATTCTGACTTAAATGTCCTTGAGCTAGTCGGAAATCCAGTTGCTGTAAAACCAGATCCACGCCTTATGCAAATTGCTACAGATCGAAAATGGGAAATCATATCATAACTGAGTGAATTTCAATACCAAAAATAAGCCATATCAAACTATATGTAGTCGAGCGTACTTACGCAACTTCATATAGTATCAAATGGCGATAATACGGAATTATGATATTCATTAAAAAATAGGCATCGTTCTCCTCTCATGAATTTTTTGTTTATAACAAAAGATATAAACGAGTAAAAAAAGGAGGAATAGGCTACGATGGAGTTTGTTATTAAAGCGAAGGATAGTGCTATCCCATGCTCAGTTACGATTGACGAAGATAATGGCAAGTATATGTTACGGAAAGCTGATACAAGTGGTGAAGTTTTTCAAGATAAAAATCAACTAATCCAATGGATCGAAACAGAATGGAACCCGAATCTTTTTGAAGACGAAGAAGCATATTCCGACCTCTTAATCATGATAAAAGGAAATATCGATGAGTTTTAAGCGAGAAAAAAAGGTAGTACTTCATCATAATGAACATCATTATGTAAAAGTACTACCTTTTTTTAAAAGCGATAAATCCAAAACTGTTCTTCCGTTAACCATTTCTTTAATCGTGTTGTCAAATCATCATTACTTTGTTGTTTAAACATTGCCTCTGTTTGAGAACGATGAGCTTTTATTGCTGCTACTTTTACATCCATCGTACTTTCCACATCATGAACGACATCAGGCTTTCCTAATACCTTTTCTCGCTCTTTTGTAATAGCCATGCAATACACTTTAGGACGAACGGCCTCTGGTAACTGGCGCACAGCCTCTACCGTTGCATGACCAGTTGCATCATGATCGGGGTGAACTCCATGACCAGGGTAATGGGTAATAATCAACGATGGCTTCACTTCAACAATAAGCTCTTTGATTGTTTCAATTACCTTTGCCTCATCTTCAAATTCAATTGTTTTATCTCGAAACCCTAACATACGTACATCTTTAATTCCTAAAACTTTACATGCTTCAATTAGCTCTTGTTTACGTAAGGAAGGCAACGATTCGCGGGTAGCAAATGGAGGAGTCCCCATATTTCTACCCATTTCACCTAACGTTAAGCATGCATATGTTACCGGAATTCCTAATTTAGTGTAGCTTGCAATCGTACCACCAGGACCAAAAGATTCATCATCCGGATGCGGAAATACGACCAATACGTGTTTTTCTTCCATCATTATCTTCCTTTCTTCTTACATAAAAGGTGTTTCACTTAATTGTAAGGAAATCGCGATCTTCCCCTCGCCATCATGACCTGCTAACAATAATTGTCCTTGCTCACTGATTTCCCAATCAGTTAAACCTTGAGCATATACCCACCCATCCTCTAGCTTTAAGCCAACTCGATATGGATGTTCTCCTGTTATTTTCCCTTGAGAGAATTGAATTTTACCGTTCCGAATAAAAGCACTAACTGTCATCATCCCCTCATTACGATGTGCAGCATATGCTCCATTTGTCGTTTCTAAGTGAAGATATATAGGTTGATCTTTAAACTTATTGATTGCCTCTTCAACCTTTTGAACATCAATAGGCTTCATTAAATTACCTCCTTGCAAATTACTTTCTTGCATTTTAACACACAATTTCATGGACTACTTAAAATTTACCTTAAGGAATCTAATTTGCTTCTCTATTTAAATTATAAGATGTAAAAAAGTAGCCCTACATATAATTAGGACTACTAAGACTTTTATACTTGAGCAGCTTCGTTTTGCTGTTTTATTTTTTTATACTGTGCTTTTACAAGCCCATAATAGGCTACGTCTTCATAGTGCCCCCATTTAAGGACATGTTGCGGAAACTTCCCCTCATACAATAATCCAGACTTTTTCATTACCTCGATAGAAGCTTGATTTTTATCCATTACCGAGGCCCATATTCGATTTAAATCCAGTTCACAAAAAGCATAATCAATTATTTTCTTTGATGCTTCTGTAGCATATCCGTTATCCCAATAGGGTTTACCAATCCAATAAGCTAACTCACCACGGTTATGATTTAAAGCGATATTGAGAGTTAGACAACCAACTAATTCCATTGTTCCTTTTAATATAATCGCAAATGAATAACTACTACCCTTTTTCATTTTTTCAGAGCAACTTGTAATCCAATGATCTGCATAACCTTCTGGGTAAGGATAGGGAATGTGTAGTGTTGTTCTTGCCAAATCTTTATCGCTTGTTAAGGCTTGCACTGTCTTGGCATCATCTGGCTCAAACGGCCTTAAATATAACCGATCTGTCTCAAAGAACATATTATTCCCGCCTTTTCCTAAAATGCCCAATAAATATCTAAAATTTCTGAATTCATACGAATATAATACCTTATTCTACAGTAACTTAACAACAGAAAATAAAGATATGAAAAAGACATTCGACAAATTTATGACTAATTCCTGCTTTTTCTTCTTAACTACCACTTTTGGTAAGAAACTACTATTGTTTCAACTAACAAACTATATTATTATACAAGTATAAGAAATTCGACTTAAACACTTACATCCTGCGATGAACGAGGGCTTAAGATGTCTCAAACCGATGCATTGTTTACGGGAATTTAAATTGTTATTTGGACAACAAGCCAAGTAAGCGAATTGGAAGTTGGAAAGATGACTGAGAATACCCACCTGCCATAGAGCGGGTTTTGAGACACTAGGAGCTACGTCAGAGCGGGGAAACTTAATTTAGTTAGTCAAAGCCTGTATCCACCTTGGATACAGGCTTTTTCTTATCATTATGTGACCCTATTCAAGATTTCGATTTTGCTGAATGATTGATTTTGAGTTCTCCATTTGTTCCTTTTGCTCTCTCTTTGCTTCTTTGATAACCATACGAATTGTTTTTCTAATACGTTTCTTTTTTGCCATGAATAACAACACTCCATTTTCTTAAGATTTTGTTTTCATGAGTTGTTCGAATAATCAGATCGTTGATAACAAACTACTCCGGCAAAGAATAGTATAGAAAATCTTATGTGCGCGATTTAGTGATTATGACATAGGACATGGAAAAGGACAGCACGATACTGTCCTCTAGTTACTTATAAGTTAAGAGCATTGCTTAAGTTCCTTGCAAAAGCTAAGGCATGCTCGTTGTCTCCATGGATACAAATCGTATCAGCTTTGATTGGTATATCTAATCCATGAACTGATTGGACTATCCCTTTTGTCATCATGTTTATCACTTGATTAATCGCATGATTTTCATCAGTTATAAGAGCATTTTTTGCTGTTCTTGGTGTTAAAGTGCCATCATCTTGATATGTTCGATCTGCAAAGACTTCATGAAAAACCTGAAGACCAACATCTTCTCCCGCCTTTGTAAGAACACTATTAGCTAAGCCAAATAAGATTAGATCTTCATCGACGTCCTTCACCGCTTTAGCAATTGCATAGGCTAACTCAATGCTACAAGCCGCCATATTATACAGGGCTCCATGCGGCTTCACGTGATTCATTTTACCTCCTTCTGCTTTTAGAAAAGCTTGCAGTGCCCCAATTTGGTAGACAACAATGTTATAAACTTCTGCTGGACTAATCTCCATATTGCGGCGACCGAAGCCTACTAAGTCCTGAAAACCTGGATGAGCACCAACTTTCACACCTTTTTCTAACGCTAAAGCAACTGCTCCCCGCATCACATTGGCATCTCCAGCATGGAACCCACAAGCTATATTAGCTGATGTTATGTAATTTAAAATATCTTTATCACGTCCTAATTGATAAATTCCATAGCTTTCTCCAAGGTCACAATTTAAATCAATCTTTTTCATCTATTCAACTCCTTTAATATAAAAGCTAGTTTTCTAAAACTTCTTTCTTTTTCTTGGTACAATTTTTGTGCTACGTCTAGGGAAATTTTCTGAAACTGAATTTCGTCCCCTGGTTTTTGTTGTGCTAATAGAGGTAAATCTATTGAAATAACATTCGCCAATTTCGGATACCCACCTGTTGTTTGGCGATCTGCCATTAGAACGATTGGTTGCCCATCAGGTGGAACTTGAATGGTTCCAAATGCCGTTCCTTCTGATACAAGCTCAACATGCTTAATAAACGTTAGCTTTTCACCCGTTAACCGGTACCCCATTCGGTCTGAGTCTAATGATATTTTATATTTTTTTGTAAAAAAATGCCAGATTGACTCAGGTCTAAATAAAGAATATTGCCTTCCCTCAATAACTCGTATCACTGCCTTCTTCGTATAGGATGGCACAAACCAGCGAGTGGTAGAAAAATTATCTTTTTGTATCTCAAAGTTATCTCTCACGTTATAATCTTTTAACGGAATAATATCATCCTTCTTAAGACGCCCTCCATGAAGTCCGCCAAAGCCACCTCTTTCGTATGTTGAACGACTACCAAGAATAAGTGGCGCTTCAATTCCGCCGCGAAAAGCCATGTAAGCTCGGCAGCCATTTTTGCTGCTTCCTACTTTAAGTGTTGTTCCTTTTCTTACATATACAGGTCTTTCGATTGGTACTAAATCCCCCTCAACCGTTGCCTGAAATGGTGCACCACATATTGCAAAGATTGAGTCCTGTAAAAATAAAAGCTCTGGACCAATCAGTGTCATTTCTAATGTTGCTGCATCCCATTCGTTCCCAACTAATAGGTTGGCGAGCTTATGTGAAGCTTCGTCCATTGCACCACCAACGACAACCCCATATTTTTGATATGAATACCTACCTAAGTCTTGGATTGTTGTCAAAAGACCGCCATGTTTAACCTGAACACTCATCTTTTGCACCACCCCATTTCTTAAATTGAGTTTCTGTCATTCGTTCGAAACGAACCTTGTCCCCCTGCTTTAACAAACTAGGTTGAGCTTTTTTATGATCAAAAAGTGTAATTGGAGTTCGTCCAATAATTTGCCAACCACCTGGAGATGAAATCGAATAAATCCCGGTCTGAACACCTGCAATTCCTACCGCTCCTTTTGGTACCGACTTTCTAGGCGAGGTACGTCTTGGTGTAGCAATTTGTTTGTTTAAGCCACTTAAGTAAGGGAAACCTGGAGCAAAGCCGATCATTGCAACAGTATAGATGGTACCACTATGTATGTTAATGACTTCATCAATGTTAATATTATGCATTTTTGAAATCGCTTCTAAATCTGGTCCATATTCCCCACCATAGCAAACCGGAATGACAACCGCTTTATCGTCCAAGTAGTTGGTTTTTAAATCAATTTTTTTTAGGAGGTGTTGTACCATTTGTCTACAGCCATGGAAAGGCGATTTCTGTTTATTGTCTAAAAAATATAATGGGTTATAGAAGATAGTGACTGTTGTATAGGATGGTATGAATTCAATAATTCCTTCAATGGACGATTCAGATAATAATTTAGAAAAGGCGGTTACTTTTTGTTGTACTTTTTCATTAACTTCATCGCCAAATTCTACTGCTAATCCACAATCTCCTAACGGTTCAATAATAACCACAGCAGTTCCCTCCATTCTATTCAAATCATATCCTCAACCTGCTTGATTCTCAACACATTGTTGACCTAAAAATTTTAATAAAAGTAGAAAAACAAAGTTACCCAAACATTTGGGAACTTTGTTTCTTTTTTAGACTCTTATATTACTTTATGTTTACTTAGAATAACTTCAAATACTCACGATACCCTTCTTCTGCTAGTCTTTCTTTAGGAACAAACTGTAGGCTAGCGGAATTAATACAATAGCGAAGGTTTGTCGGAGGCGGTCCATCATTGAAGACATGACCTAAATGAGAGTCAGATTTTTTCGTTCTTACCTCTGTTCGGATCATAAAGTGACTTACGTCTGCTTTTTCTATGATTAAATCAGCAGCTATGGGCTTTGTAAAGCTAGGCCATCCGCAACCAGAATCGAATTTATCCACAGATGAAAACAACGGCTCACCTGAAATAATATCAACATATATCCCTTCGTCCTTTTTATCCCAATACTCATTTTTAAAAGGGGGTTCAGTACCGTTTCGTTGCGTTACTTCGTATTGCATCGGCGTTAATCGTTTTTTTAGATCTTCACTCATTTTTTATCACCTTCCCAATGTGATTTTATAAAACCAACGCGCCCTGACCCAACACTGTATAACGAATAATGAGTAGGGTTTTTCTTATAATATTCTTGATGGTAATCTTCACCAATATAAAAAGTACTTGCCGCTAGAATAGGGGTCACAATTGGCTTAGCAAAGCGACCGCTCTCAGCAAGCTTTTGCTTCGAAAGCTCCGCTTGTTCTTTTTGTTCTTGATTGTGATAAAAGATCGCGGTTTGGTACGAATGGCCACGATCACCAAATTGCCCACCTGGATCTGTTGGATCAATTTGTTGCCAGAAAATCTGTAATAATTTTTCGTAAGGATAAATAGTAGAATCAAATGTAATTTGTACGGCTTCGTAATGTCCGGTATTTTCTTGACATACTTCTTTATATGTAGGATTTTCAGTATGACCACCTGTATATCCTACGACGACATCAATGATACCTTCCTGCTCATGGAACGGTTTAACCATGCACCAAAAACAGCCACCTGCAAACGTTGCTTTCTCAATAGACATACCTTTCACCCTTTCTACTCGAATAGATTAATTATAGCAATTGTTCCCTTTATAATCTCAAACAATGCTCATAATTGAATTATGAATTATGAATTATGAATTATGAATTATGAATTATGAATTATGAATTATGAATTATGAATTATGAATTATGAATTATGAATTATGAATTATGAATTATGAATTATGAATTATGAATTATGAATTATGAATTATGAATTATGAAAGACCTTTGTGAACAATTCACAAAGGTCTTTCAATTCTACATTCTACATTCTACATTCTACATTCTACATTCTACATTCTACATTCTACATTCTACATCCTCTTTACACCGAAGCGGTATTGCCATGGAATGATACAACACTTCCTGTTTGTGTGGATGTTACTTCAAAGCGGGCGTCAATTCGTTCTTTTAGTTCCGGAACATGGGAGATAATCCCTACAAGGCGGCCTGTGCTTTGAATGTCGATCAATGTGTCTATGGCATTTTCTAACGATTCAGGATCTAATGTACCAAAGCCTTCATCAATGAACATTGTTTCCATTGAGACTCCTCCTGAGAAGCTTTGGACAATATCGGCAAGCCCTAAAGCTAATGACAGAGAAGCTTTAAAACTCTCTCCACCAGATAATGTTTTTACATGCCTTGATCCGCCAGTGTATTGATCAAACGCTAGAAGCTCAAGTCCACTTTGGGCATTCCCTTTTGAACGCTCTGTTTTTCTCTGTAACTGATATCGCCCGTTAGTCATTTTATTAAGTCTAGCATTTGCTGCGAGTAAAATCTCATCTAAAAAGGCGGCTAAAACAAAGCGTTCAAAGGTTATTTTGTACGTGTTTTTTCCTGAAGCAATGTCAGCAAGCTCGCCTATTGTTCGATATTCGTCTTCAACAGACGCCATTTGTTTATTTATTTTTTCGATTGTCTGGGCTATACTGCTATTTGTTTTAACCTTATGATAAAGAACATTTCTCTTTTCTTGGAGCGAGGCAATTTCCTCGTTAATTTCCTGCAGCTTACCTCCAAGCTTCTCTAAATCCGGTTTTTCAACATTTTCTAGCCTTGCTACTAGATCTAGATAGCGGTCGGTGACAGAACGAAGCTCTTCTCGAAAGGCTTGAACGTTAGCTTCCATTTTGCGAAGTTCTATTTCAGGTAGCTTTACAGAGCTGTATTCTGCAATAGAAGAGAAACCTAACTCCTGTAATTTATCTAAGAAAATTTGAGATAACTCTTTTTTTCTTTCGGTTAACTCTGTAACCACTTTTTGAAGGGAAGCAATGGTTCCTTCTATTACAGCGATCTTTTGAGTCGTTTCTGATACAGCTTTTTGGGCTTCTTGTAACGCTTTTTCAAATGCCTTTAAGTAAGCTATTTCTTCCGATAGCTGCTTTCGATAAGCACTCTCGTTACGTAACCCTTCAGGGAGCTTTTCTGTAAGACGGGCAAGATCTGTCCGTTTTTCTACATAAGTCGTATAAAGACTCTCGTGCTCTTGTGTACACTTTCTTAATTGATCTTTTATTTTTTGAAACTCAGTAGTTATTAGCTTTATTTCGTCTTCTAGCTTTGCTGCTTGTTTAGTTTTTTCCTCGAGTTCATGTAATTCATTCGTGAGTTCCCTACATTGAAATTGGTAAATTTCTTCTAAATCTTCTAAAGCAAAAGAGCGAAGTTTATATGGTAAATTTATGCTCACATCATCAGCTAAGTTAATCACTCGATCCATTTGCGTTTCAAACTTTGATTTCGCTTCAAAAAAAAGAGAATCGAGCTTTGATTTTTGTTTTTCTAACTCTTTTACTTCTTTTTGAATAGCCTTAAGCTCTGCATCGGTTGGCATACCATCATGGGGCTCTGCTTTTTTAGGGTGATGTTCCGATCCACATACTGGACATGGGGTCTCACCATTTAAGGCTTGGGCTAACAATCCTGCTTGCCCTTTATTCCAAGCTTCTAAGAGTTCTTCAAGTTGTTCATTTTTTTCATTTAATAACTCTTCTAAATCTTCACGCTCGTCTTCCGTTGATGAAAATTGTTTCTCGAGGGAAATTAACTGCTTTTTATTCTTTAATAAATCAGTCACTCGTTCTAACATTCTTTCTTCAGATGATAAATTTACTGCCACATCTGCCTTTTTAAGTTTTGCATCATTGATAGCTTCTTTATCTTTCGATAACAACTGTAACTTTTCTTCAAGCATGGTATACTTTTTCTCAAGATTTGTTTTTGCCAGTCTCATATTTTCTATTGATGAAGTTAACTCTCTCACTTTTTGTTCTAACGTAGAAAATGATAGAACGTCCTTTTCTAGAAGTTGTAAGCGACTAATCTCAGATTGAGCGGCTTCTCTTTCATTTACTTTTCCTTCTTCTTCTAAAAGTCTTAATTGTTTTTCATTTAGAACGTGAGTTAAATTTACTGTAAGCGTTTTTGCATTTTTTAGCTCCTGTTCCTTTGTGACCAATTGTCGATCTGTTTCAATGCAACGCTCTTCATGTTGACTTATAATTACTGCTTTGTTTGCTAACTCAATTGCTTCAATTATTTTATTAATTGTTGGTTGTCTTGCCTCTAGTTGATCTTTTTGAAATAGTAGCTTTTCCTTTGTTTCTAGTTGCTCTAATAACGCGTTTCCATGATGTATCTCTTTTTCAATATGTTGACGCTGTTCTTCCTTTGTTTTTATACTAGCTGCAAAAGCGTTTAACGTCACTTCATCTTCAGTAACGATCGTTTTCAACTGTTCTAAAAGCTCAACCACATTCTTATGTTCAGAATCCAACATTTCTTGTAATCGTTCATTTCCTTCGCCTTGAATTCGACTAATAAGGCTATTTCGTTCAAGAACACTTCGTTCAACTTGCTTCCTAAGTTGGGCTTGTTTTTCTTTTAACTTCTCTTCAACATTTTTATAGTGTTCAGTATGAAATAGCTTTTGTAAAATTTTCTCTTTATCTTTACTATCAGAAACTAATAGCTTTCGAAACTCGCCTTGAGGGATCATCATGATCTGGCGAAATTGGTGACAATCGATTTTCATAATTTCATGAATTTTTTCATCTACTTCTCTAACATTTGAAGCTAGAAGGTTTTCATTTTGCCCTAGTTCATATAATTCAGCTTTCGCCCCAATGGTTGTTGTTCCTTCGCCACGGGATTTCTGCTTTTCTTGTTGTGGACATCTTGTAATCAAATAACGTTTACCTCTTAATTCAAAAATAAGCGAAACTTCAGTTACTGTATCATCTTGGGTAAACTGACTCCGTAAATCTATACCACTTCGGTCATCACCACTTGCTTTTCCATATATAGCAAAACTAATTCCATCAAATATCGTTGTTTTCCCCGCACCTGTTGGTCCTGATACAACGAACATTGTCTTTTCTCCTAGTTTCGTAAAGTCAACAATCTGCTTTGTAGCATAAGGACCAAAAGCTTGCATTGTTAGTTTTAAAGGTTTCATTTACAGGTAACCTCCTTATTCCCCTTAACAGCATCAATAATCTTAGTCAGTACTTCTCTTTTTTCTTCTGTAAATTTATTTGTAGTCATTTCTTGATAAAAATCAGTGAATAATTCTATGCTATCTTTCTGATCACTAGCCTCAATGTGAAACAATTTGTTTTTCTTTGCATCACGTTGCTCAATTTTTCGTTCTAAATGTAGGACGTTTGGATAAACCGTACGGAGTTTTCCAATCGGATCAATAAGTGCTCCATCATCAAGAAGCGAGATTTTTAGGTAATCTTCAACTCGCTGCGACTGGTAAAAACTCACATCTAATAACTCGTCTAAATGCCCCTCAAGAATACGTAAATCGAGTTTCGGGGTAAGGCTCTTATAAGTGACAGCTACTTGGCCTTTCTCATCAATTGTCACAATCGAAACAGACTTGTTTTGTTTTGCTTCTGAAAATGAATATTTCATTAAAGAACCAGAGTAGTAGACTGTTGGATGATTAATCGCATTTGGACTATGTAGATGTCCTAATGCTGTATAATGAAACGGAGAAAAAACGTCAGCACTAATTACCTCTGATCCACCTACAGATAAACTCCGCTCTGAATCAGACTGCATACCTCCTAAAACGAAGGCATGTCCAATCATGACATTCGGTTCGTTAGGGTTTAAAGTCTCCTCTATTACGTCGACCATTCGTTTCATCGCATCTTCATGACTGAAAATGGAATGATCATCTAATAAATAGCGAATGCTCCCTGGCTCAGCATATGGCATTAAATAAAAGTTAACACCATGAAGTTGAATTGGTGTTGGTTTATTTGTTGGAATTCCTTCTATAAAAAGGTTACTTTTTCGAAAAAGTTGATTTCCAAAATGGATTCTCTGGGCACTATCATGATTTCCTGAAATAGCTAATACTGGTGTGTTAAGCTCTGTTGTTATCGTGTATAAAACGTCGTGGAGCACTTCCACTGCAGCGGTAGGTGGGACAGAACGGTCGTACAGATCACCAGCGATAATGACAGCATCTGGTTTCTCTTCTGCAACTAAATTGATAAACTGTTGCAGCATATGCTTTTGATCTTCCGTCATATGAATACCATGAACTAGCTTGCCTAAATGCCAATCAGCAGTATGAATAAACTTCAAAATGTAAGCCCCCTTAATTATATATCTAGATAATATCTATTTTACCATGAACATGGACAGAACGTCTTTGAAGAGCTATAAACAAATTGGGAAAAAATTGAACTAGCACAAAAAAATAAAACCCCCTTTACAAGAGGTTTTATCTGTAATCTCTTCCCTTACCGGAATCACTGATTTCAATTAGCTTTTCAGGGTATGGAGCAAAGTACGTTTGTTTTAATAAATAGTCATTATCAAAGCGGATTGCCCATGATCGAAGTAAGCTGGCCACACTACTTAGGGGAACTTTCTTTTTTTGATACTTATCAATCATACTTATAAAAAATTCTTTTTCTTTTGAGTTTAAATCTTTTGAGAAAAAGCCAAATAAGTGCTGGCTAACGCTAATATTTGATGTATACTTTGGGAGCTTCTCAAACAATTTATACAGCTGTTTTTCATATTCCTCAAAGATAACCTGTAAAGATTTTTTTTCATGGTTACCGACGATATTCCCTAGCTTTTTTAAAATTGTCGGTTGATAAGCCATAAACAAATATTTATTCCTAGCATGGTATTCAACTAGGTCGGCAAGAAGGCCTTCTTTTTTCAACTTTTTAAAAGACGCAATCGTAAATAACTTTGTAAAAAAGTGTTCGCGTATAGTAAAATTTTTCAGTCTGCCTTCGTCTTCTATTGCTAAGTTACCATAACGTTGTAGCACCTGACTTCCAAATAAACCACTACTAGTACGAACAACAGGAGACTTCTCTGCTTTCGCGTAAACTTTTACATCGTTTATCCCACAGCTTGGTGAGCGATTTTTTAAAATAAACCCATCAATTTCACCAATTTCAGCAAGAAATTGTTCAGAGTAATCATTCATTTTCTTTGTTAAATCTAATTTATTTGCCGGTTGGTAGAGTTGATCAACCCCATCATTATCAATTACCCGAATAACATCTCGCGGAATTCCAAGACCGATCTCAACTTCAGGACATACCGGAACAAACTGAACAAATGGCATCAAATTTTGAACCGTTTGATCACGGATGATTTCACCATCATATCGACACTCTTGAAATTCTAAACACTTACTAACAATTACCCTTGGCTTTACGAATTCTTCCATTTGGGGTCCTCCAATAATAAGGTAAAAAATACTATTTCTAAAGGCTTGCTTTATAATGGAAAACAGATCTTCATCATTATTACCTATAGGAGTAAATTATATGAAAGAAATTAAGAATGCAACCGAGATGCTCTGGGCCAAAAATAAATATGACATTATGGCTAGAGGAAGCCACTTTTGTTATGACAAACGAATTCTATCAGTAGAAGAGCAGAGACCCTTTTTCCTACAAAAAATAGTGGTCAAGGCCAGCCACCCTATTACGTTTGTGATCGGTATTCAGGAAAACCCTACTCTACTCGTGCGTAATTATCGATATTTGCAACGAATTACTATTTACTAAGTTTTTGGCTAATTTCATCTAATAGCTTAATAATTTCTGAGAAACCAATGACAAAAATACCACTAACAACGGCACTAATCAAAAACATCAATCCTGAAACATCTTTAATCATTAATAACCCGATCGTACCTCCACATACGATTGTTAAAACACCAGTAATAAACAATATTCGTGCAACCTTATTTTGCAAGATCTCAACTCCTAGTATGTTTTCAAAAATCAGCTTCAATAAAAACATCAATGTATTTAATTGCAAAAAGACTATAGAGTTTCATCTATAGTCTATTAAACGTACTATTAATCCTCTGCTTGAAATGTAACTAAATTAGCCTCTTGTTCATATATCCATTGACCCTTGATTTGATGATGTTTTGTAGCAACTTCAATATGTAGCATCGCAATCCCGCGATCCATTCCCTTTGGTACATTCGTTTCTTCATCAGGGTTGGCGATCATTAACGTGATCGATTTGTTTTCCCCAATAAAAAAACTGACTGATTGGCGATTATAGGCTGAAGGAGATAAACTAGCTGAACGTATTACAGATTCCAACCAGTCTGCCCATTGCTTTTTGGGCAAACCACCAACAATCTCATCGATTGATTTTCTTTTATGATAATCGCCTACTTGATTCATCATTTTTTCTGTTAAACTAAGGTTTTTTCTAGCATAGCCAACCGGAATTACCGCAACAACTGTTTCCTCGATGCTTATACCAACTTCACCCGCAGCAATCTCACGGTTAAAGTACCCACCGACCCAACAAGTGGATAGTCCATGCATAGCAGCCTCTAAAACGATCCCTTGACCGATAAAGCCTGCCTTTTCATAAGTGAAATCATTCTCATTTTTCATAATTACAGCAAAATATGCTGGAGCACCAGTTATTTTTCCATAAGGGCCAACAGCGCCAATGAAAACTGGGTCAGGCGACTTCTCTATGAAAACCAATCTTACACCTTCATAAAGTTGATTTAAGTTACGAATCGTATCCTTTAACGTAGTCACACTTTCTGTTTCAATTAGTTTTGAAGTATAAGTTCTTCTTGAGCGACGAATTTGGATGGCTTTAAACCAATTTTCAAAACATAATGACACAATCACACCACCTTGCATAATAACATTCCTATAAATGTTATTATAGCATAGAAAACCCAAACGGAAATGCGGATTTCTTATCGATTAATAGTCTTGTTGTTGCTATGCTCTCGGAATAAAGTTCAAGAAGTTTTTGTGTGCAAAGCCTGCTACTTGTTCTTGAGTATAATGCTTTAATAACTCATTAATTAACTGTTGGTATTTCGATGAGTCTTCTAATCCTTTAACAAACTGTGAGATTCCATCAAAATCAGATCCTAAACAAATACGCTTTTCACCACCTATTGAACAGAAGTGTTCGATATGTCGAACGATATCGGTTATCGAGGCCGTACCTGTCTCTGTTAAAAATGGTGGATTGAAGACAATTCCTACCAAACCGTTTTTCCCAAACATTGCTTTAGCTTGTTCGTCAGATAAATTTCTGCGATGGCTACATAACTCGATTGAATTCGAATGTGTAGCAATTGGGTAAAGAGCTAAATCCATGACATCCCAAAATCCTTTAACACTCAAGTGGGAAACGTCAGTTAAAACTTTATGTTCATTATTAAGCTTCACCACTTCTTTTCCAAAGTCTGTTAAGCCAGCACCACGACTTTCACCAAGGCCGTCGCCAACAAGATTTGCGTTATTCCATGTTAACCCTAGCGATTTAACCCCTAAGCTATAAAGATTTTTCAGTTTGTTCATGTCGTTACCAAAGGCATCGGCACCTTCTAACGTTAAGACTGCACCAATTTCTCCATCTTTTAGCGCTTCGAAGTCAGACCACTTTTCTATTTTTTTAATTTTCTCATGTTTCCCAACAACTTCACTATGGAAAAGCTCAATTTGCTGCAAGGCTATACTGTATTTTTCGTCAGAGGGCACTTCAGGCTCAATAAATATCGCGAAGAGTTGCCCGGTTACGCCACCTTCCGATAACCGGTCAAAGTTCGTTTCGATATCTGGACTATTTGTAAACGAGCGATTTTTATTTTCCAAAAGCTTTAATAAGGCGTCACAATGTGTATCAATGATTTTCATTTTAGCACTCCCCCATGGTCTGAAACTTTAGCTTACCGTTTTTTACATGAATTGCTCAACAAAGTGACTTGGGTTAAGTTACTCCCATGTCACTTTTTAACTTTTTCATTCCATATTTTTAGTCATTAGTATTGTACAACTTTTTTCGCTATTCTAACAATTAAAACGAAAGAAATGAGACTGACACTTCTAGGACAGTCTCATTTCTATATATTAATTCTGTGGTGTAATCATTTTCTTTGGATCAACAATCTCATCGTACTTTTCTTCAGTTAATACTCCGCTATTAATAGTTGCTTCTTTTAATGTGATTCCATAGAGGTGTGCTTTTTTAGCGATCATCGCTGCTTTTTCATACCCAATATGCGGATTAAGGGCTGTTACGAGCATTAATGAATTTTTAAGGTACTGTTCAATGACTTCAATATTTGCTTCAATACCGATAGCGCAATTGTCATTGAAGGAGCGAAGCGCATCAGATAGCAATGTTGCCGATTGAATAAAATTATAAATAATCACGGGCTTAAAGACATTTAATTCAAAGTTTCCTTGGCTTGCCGCAAACGAAATAGTTGCATCATTACCCATTACTTGCACAGCAACCATTGTTAATGCCTCACTTTGAGTAGGGTTCACCTTTCCTGGCATAATCGAACTACCAGGTTCATTAGCTGGTATCATAATTTCACCGATACCACAGCGGGGGCCACTAGCTAACCAGCGGACATCATTGGCGATTTTCATCGCATCAGCTGCTAGCGCTTTAAGAGAACCGTGAAGATGAACAAGTTCATCATGGCTTGTTAAAGCGTGGAATTTATTTTCTGCAGTCACAAAAGTTTTCCCCGTAATTCGGCTAATTTCTTTTGCAACAAGATTCCCAAAATCAGGGTGGGCATTAATACCAGTTCCTACGGCTGTACCTCCGATGGCTAACTCCCTGATATGCTCTATCCCCTCGTTAATCATTTTTTCACACTTTTCTACCATTCGTAACCAGCCGCTAATTTCCTGACCAAGAGTAAGTGGTGTTGCATCTTGAAGATGAGTTCGACCTATTTTAATGACATCTTCAAACTGTTTTACCTTGTTTACTAATGTCTTTTTAAATAACGATACACTTTTTAGTAGATCGTCTTCAACTTTGATTAACGCAGCAATATGCATGGCAGTAGGAAACGTATCATTAGAGCTCTGCGACTTATTAACATCATCGTTCGGATGAACAGTCGCTGCACTTCCTTTTTGTTTCAATATTTCATTTGCCTTAAATGCGATAACTTCATTTACATTCATATTAGACTGAGTCCCACTTCCTGTTTGCCAAACAACAAGGGGGAAGTGATCAGTAGAAGGTATATTCCTTAAATCATCGATTGCAGAAATAATCGCATTTGCTTTTTCATGATCGAGTTTTCCTAATTGCTCGTTAGTTTTAGCTGTCGCCCGTTTTAAAACTAGAAAAGCATTAATAACCTCTACAGGCATTTTTTCAATACCTATTTTAAAGTTTTGACGACTTCGTTCCGTTTGTGCTCCCCACCAGCGATCAGTAGGTACTTGAATTTCTCCTAGCGTATCTTTTTCAATTCGATAAGACAATATAAGCCCCTCCTAACAATCCTTTAACACCTTTCTTCTTAAGCATTTTACATTATGTAGTATGGTTTTACTTTATTACATTTCCCTCTCTAGCTAATACATAACCATTGTTAAGTCTATTGAAAAAACATAATAGGCGATGATGGCAAGCAAAGCAATTCCAATTACTATTCTTATAAGCTTGCTGATCACTTTAATAAATAAAAATATTCCAATAATTACAAGAAAAATCATCGGCCACTCCATTATAATACCTCCTATTTTTACCAATATATTTAAAACATTTATTACAAAAATCCGTCTACAATAAAGAAGGTCGATAGCGAATGAAAAAATAGATAGGCATAGGTGAAAGGGGGATGAGGACATGAATCAAAAAATATGGTTTGGTGTATTTTTTATTACTACTCTCTTGATAATTTCGGCTTTCATCGGACTAAATCAATCTTCACAACTTAGATTTGCTAATGAAAAAATAGCTACACTAGAAAAACAAGTGGAAACTCATTCTAATGGCGACGCTCGTCAAAAGCTTGACGAAGAACCAAAAGAACAAACTCATGTTGCCAAACAAGCTAAGCTAAGTCAACAAATTCAACAATTAAATGAAAAAATCAAAGAGCTAGAAACAGAATTAAACAAAGACACTGAGCAAGAAAAAGCGAAAAAAAAGGTTTTTTTAACGTTTGATGACGGGCCATCACCATTAACAAATGAAATTTTAGATATTTTAAATAAGAGAGACGTAAAAGCAACTTTTTTTACCGTTGGGAACATGATGGAGCAATACCCTGAGATCGTAAAGAAAACGCATGGAAATGGTCATATGATATTACCACATTCATATTCTCATAATTACGGGATTTATTCCACATTTGATACGTTTTATAAAGATTTTGCTAAAGTAGAAAATGTCTATCAATCAATATTAGGAATTCAAGCCCCACCTATCTTTAGATTTCCTGGTGGTTCCACTAACCAAAGTTCATTTAAATATGGTGGAAAACAGTTTATGCCAAATATTACAGCTGACCTTAGAGATCACGGCTATAGCTATGTTGATTGGAACGTCATTTCTGGTGATGCAACAGCCATCTCAAATAAGCCAGACAAAATGCTCGAACAAGTCATTAAAGGCTCTCAAAACAAGGATTTTGTCGTTGCCTTATTTCACGATATCGCTCCAAATAAGTCTACTGTAAAAATATTGCCTGCTGTCATTGATTTTTATCAAAAAAATGGCTATCAGTTTCGAACCTTTCGAGATGTTACCTTAGATGAAATGGATGAGATGGTCAAACGAGGCATTGTAAATAAACCAATCACAGATAGGTAAAATATAACAAAAAAGTTCTGAACAAATATCAGATCTCTTTTTTAAAAAATAAAAAACTTCAAATTTCTTCAGTAGCCTGCAAATTCATATTGATCTCCCCAAAAACTTACGACAGTGCTTGATGATATTTGTATTAACAAATAATAATTTGTAAGAAAATGTCTGAAGTTAAAAAATTCTAAACAAATAAAAAGGTAAACTTTCATGCTAAGATTAGCTTAATAAGAAAAGCCTTGGTGCTCCTAATGCGCCTTTTCGTTTTTCTCTTGCAGAGCATTTAAGCTCGTTTTGCTGAAAAAAAAAAATAAAAACAGAGTTTATTGGGGAGGAAGTTATGATCGTCAAAATGCTTATTGAGAGATACATTTCTGCTAAAAAAGTTAAGCCGGTGAATGTCAATCAGCTACTAGATTTTGCTACTTATTGCTATTTAAATAACCACTTAACTATTGGGCAATATAAATCCTTATCAAGAGAGCTAATGCTAAGAGGCGCAACAAAACCTGATTTTTATTTTGAAGAAGAAACTCCGGAATTAATTAGTTAATAATTACAAAAAAGAAGCAGTTTGACTTTAATAGTCTACTGCTTCTATTTTTTATATTAATACTGAATAGTCAAAGATGCACTACCATTAACCGTATGTTTGGTACCATGGATAATAACAGGTGTTGAAACTTTCGTCTCATTTGTAATGGTAATTTCATCAGCAGAAACTTTAATGTTTAATAATGCGCCTCTAAAAACAATTTTAAACGAGAATGAACTCCATTCACCTGGGATAAATGGATTTAAGATAAGTTGATCGTTCTTAACTTTAAATCCACCAAATCCTTGAACAACACTCATCCATGTTCCAGCCATACTCGTTGTGTGACAACCGTCTTCTGTATCATTATTGTAGTTATCTAAATCAAGTCGGGCTGTTCTTAAGTACATTTCATAGGCTTTTTCTTTATACCCTAGTTCACATGCTAAAATTGAATGTACACAAGGCGATAATGATGATTCGTGAACAGTCATTGGCTCATAGAAATCAAAGTTCTTTTTCTTCGTTTCCATATCGAATTCATCATTTAAGAAGTAAAGTCCTTGTAAAACATCTGCTTGCTTAATAAAGCACGACCTAAGGATGCGATCCCAAGACCAATTTTGGTTTAACGGTAAGTGCTTAGGGTCCAATTCATCAACACGAATTAATTCTTTATCCAGGAAACCATCTTGTTGCAAGTAAATTCCCATTTCCTCATCGAATGGGTAGTACATTTTACCAATAATATCAACCCATTTAGACGTTTCTTCTGATGAGATCTTTAGCTTACTTTCTAATTCATCGAAACGTGCTTTGTCAGTTTCTTTAATATAATCCATCACGGAAAGCGTGTACTCTAATGTCCAAGCAGCAATACGGTTAGTATACCAATTGTTATTTACGTTATTTTCGTATTCATTTGGTCCTGTTACACCTAACATCATGTATTGGTTTTTCGAAGAAACATAATTTACACGTTGTGCCCAAAATCTAGAGATAGCAACTAAAACGTCTAAACCATATTCAGCTAAGTAATCTTTATCAGCAGTGTAATTAACATAATTATAAATCCCATAAGCAATGGCTCCATTACGATGAATTTCTTCAAAAGTAATCTCCCACTCATTATGAGACTCCTCCCCGTTCATCGTTACCATTGGATATAATGCAGCACCGTCAGTAAAACCTAATTTTTCAGCATTTTCAATTGCCTTTTCTAAATGCTTGTATCGGTAAATTAGTAAGTTTCTAGAGATTTTCGGATCAGCAGTACTCAAATAAAACGGTAAGCAATACGCTTCAGTATCCCAATAGGTGCTTCCTCCATACTTCTCACCTGTAAATCCTTTAGGACCAATATTTAAGCGATCATCTTCACCAGTGTACGTTTGGTTAAGCTGAAAAATATTAAAACGTATTCCTTGTTGTGCTGCAACATCACCTTCAATGACAATGTCACTTTCTTTCCACTTTTCAGCCCATGCATCAGCCTGCTCACTTAACAATGTTTCAAAGCCTTTAACAAGCGCTCCTTGAAGGCGATCCATTGCTATCTTTGCTAGGGATGATGCTTCATGATCTCTTGACGTTACATTTGCTGCATATTTATAAATCACTGTTTCTTTTTTCTCAACAAGGCCATGCGCAAACGTATGTGCAACGTACTTTTCCTTCTCACTTACTACAGGATTAAACGCAACCTTTAGGCCATCATGAACAAGCTCTGTCTTCATCGTTGAACAAAGTACATATTCTGTTTTTTTCGTCACTACAGTTACAGAAGCATGGTTTGTTGTTACTTCTTTTGAAACTTCATCCCAGAACTTCTCATCATAATTAGCATCTTTATTTTTTACATCGGCGTCAAGATATGATGTGACTTTAAGTTCACCATTGAAATTTAGTGGTGTAATCGAATAACGAATTGCACCTACTTCTTTGTCAACAATGCTTACAAAGCGCTTTGCTTGAATTTTCACTTCTTTTCCGCCACTAAGAGTAGCGATGAATGTTCTTTCAAGATAGCCTTCTTTCATGTTTAACGTTCGTACGAAATCTCTAACTGGGAGCTTAGCTAAATCTAAGTTTTCACCTTCGATAGCAATATTTAAGCCAATCCAGTTTGTTGAATTTAAAACTTTTGCGAAATATTCTGGATAGCCGTTTTTCCACCAGCCAACACGAGTTTTATCTGGATAATAAACACCTGCCATATAGCTACCTTGAAGAGTTTTACCTGTATAATCCTCTTCAAAATTTGCTCTTTGACCCATGTGTCCATTACCAATACTAAAAACACTTTCTGAGACCTCATGGTTTTCAGGGTCAAAACCCTCTTCTATAATTGACCATTCATCAAGCTTTAAATATTGTTTCATAGTTTCTTCCTACCCCTTCTATCAATCTGCTTTTTAGGCAACCGTTTGCGCACTCTTCGTTAAAATAAAGGCTAGTTTATCGCTCTAACCTATCTAACGTCATCTCTGCTAAGGAGCCGACAACATCGTTTGCTCTATGAAGAGTTTCTTTTGTACCTATTCCAATTACGTACATTCCTGCACTAATGGCTGCTTCCACTCCTGACACAGCATCTTCAAAAACAACACATTCACTCGGATCTACTTTTAGTGCGTTTGCGCCAAGTAGGAACACTTCTGGATCTGGTTTAGCTTTTGAAATATTCGTACCATCAATGATGCAATCAAACATGTGTAATAAGTTAATTTTTTTTAAAATCATTTTCGCATTTTTACTAGCTGAACCAAGGGATATTTTAACTCCTGCTTCTTTAAGCAATGTCAAAAATTCTGTCGTACCTGGTAAAATTTCTTTTTCATCCATTTCTGAAATTAACTCAACATACCACTCATTCTTGTTCTTTGCTAACTCTTCTTTCTTGGCATTATCTAATTCTACGCCACCAATTTCAAGTAAGATGTTTAGTGAGTCCATGCGACTGACGCCTTTTAGTCTTTCATTATCTTCCTCAGTAAAATCAAAACCCAATTCCTGTGCTAGTCGTCTCCACGCTAAGTAATGGAATTTCGCAGTATCGACAATTACACCATCTAAATCAAAAATACACGCCTTTATTGGAGTCAAAATGATCCCCCTTTACATTATATAACTTAAACATCTACATTTTACTCTACTACCCTAAAAAAAGAAAGCGGTTTACTGTATTTTTTTCTTTTCTGTAACAATATTCCCCAATTTTTTTAATTTATGAAAAAAGGCTTAAGCTGACCTAATTCCTAAGCTTAAGCCTTTTTTGTTCGTTTAAGTTAATTATTATACGTTCATTAAGAGAATGAGATTTAGAGTATCCTTGAATAATTATTTTTTCAGGAAGCATTGAATCATCCCATTCAATGTTGTGGTAATGAAGCTCAATCGTTTGTTCAGTAGAGATATACCTTAAAGAATATGGGTGGTCAATCCCCCTTAGCTCTTCATAACTTTTGTATTGATTTCCATCTCCATCAATCCAAACTCCATCTGATGACATACCATAGCTAATATTATGGTTGTTTTCGTAATGGACATTTATATGGAAATGGTCATAACTTCGGTTTTCATCAAACTGTTCTGTCAACCGAATAACAACTGGATTTGCTATTACTACTTCCTCAACTGTAATAATTTGATTAAGAAATTCAAAATCCATAGGAAGACTATTGTAATCAATAACAACTTCTAGCATCGAGTCATAGTTACTATGCATCCGCTCTAAAATGATTTCCAGTTCACTTGGTTGCTGGTAGTAGAAAGATTCAAAAGGAAATATATGATCCCCGTTATTGCCTCGATTATAAAATCCTCTTTCCAAATGATAATCTGGAAAATATTCTTTATCATTCGCTTTAATAGTAAATTGAATATCATGGTATTCAAATGTACCAGCCTTAGATACTTGCTCTATCCTATACGCTAAAAAAGTTCCTGTAGGTGTAACTTCTAGATGGGATAAGTAAATATTTTGACCCATCACTTCTTTAGTCTGATCAATCTCAAATGTCACAGCCTCGTATTTTGTTACCGGTATTTCTAAAATCCATTCTCCATTGATCAATTTTCGATCTCTTGGATCATAATTTCCATAACGATCGATTCCTTTATTAAGTTGTTCAATTTTATGAAACCGGACAGTTACCGTGTCTTGATCATCTTTTAACGGTGGCAAAAACAACCGGCCTTGACTTACACCTTCTTCATCAAGAAACCTTGACATGCTTCTAGATGTCCCATAAAAATCTAAGTAACGCCCTTCCCAAATATCCTTCTCTATGATTTCAAACATATCATTGTAAAGATCCGTATTGTAATGGTATTCGTCTTCTAAATCCCTTATTTCGTAATAGATGATCGTTTGAGTATCATCTGCTGCCACTTGGGTCACTGTAATTTCTACATTTTGATCGATGGCATGCACATAGACATTCTCACCATAAGCAACCTGATCACTCATCCAAAGCTTCCACCTATGTTTCATTTCTTCAATACCTATAGAGCTTATAATAATAACAGTAAGCAAACAAAGGCTAGCTATTGTTGTAAAAATTCGTTGCCTTATTGTTTTTCTCTTCATTTGAGCTTCAGTTAGTGGTCTGTTACCTTCTAAAAAATACGGAGAAGGAATTAAAGTGCTTTTTAAGTGATGAAATTCATCGATAGTAATGATTATTTTTTCAAGTAGTTGACTACATTTGTCATCTTCTGCTAAAAATTTATTAATCTCTTTATACTCAGCAAAGTTTAAAAATCCTTCATGGTAATGTAATAGTTTACTAACTGAAATCTGACAATTCCTTAGCAAGTCTTTATCTACAAACGCTTCAAATCCTAAGATCAAATTCTCTTCTACATTTTTTTCCGGGATGGCTAAATAACTAGATATTTCTCTTGTTTCCATATGAAGGACATACTTAAAATACAAGCATTGAAAATATGGCGTACATAAAATGTCGTTTGCTTTTCTTATAGATTTTGAAACACTGATCGCTAGACATTCCTTCACAAATCTTAACTTAAATTCTTCATGATCGAATTGCTCACTTACTTTATATCCAACCGCAGTTTGGTTAATTGCTCTTTCAATCATCGTTTCATCTTCTAAGAATGGATACCCAAGCATGTACAGAAGTCGTTTATGCTCTTTAATCCATTCAGTGACATGGTCAAAGTTGTTCGTTTCCAAGTTTATTGTCTCTCCTATTCTTTTAGCAAAATCGATTTTTTTCTTAGAAAAGGGAAATAATATGAACAATCATATCATAGAGACTCGGAAATTAAATGATTAATTTGCGGTCTCCTGGAGTGTATCAGCTGGATTTAAGAAGGAAAAATGGAATTTTCAAAGCCATTTTCAAAAGAATGCATGACAAATAAACCACATGTTGTGGATTTTTTGAAAATTGTTCTTTATGATGGGTTTATAAGGACAAAAGAGATTGAATAATTGGGTTCGCAGCCACAAAGTTATTCTTTTTTGCTTCCTTTATCCACGCATCGGCATGTTGGCACATGCCGATGATATATGTACGAATATTCCAATGCCGAGAACTTCGTCCTCTTGAATCTTCTAAACGATAATCCACTTTTTGACGTTTGATACAACGCTCGACTCCAGTTCGTAAAGAATAGCGTTTTCGCCATTCCTTACTACCTCGCTTGACGCGAGGAAAAAGACGAGGATTATCCTTCGTCGCTGTATAAAATGTTCGACCATATTTTGAATCGGAACATGGATTTGGACATTCCCACTTCCCACAAACGGCTGGACAACGCCATTTGCGGCGGTAGGTTTTCTGATTTAGTCCCCAATGGATCATCTCTCGACCGATTGGGCAAATTGGAACCCCTTTAAGGTTTATATCCATTTGTTTGTGCTGAAATTGTTTAGAACGTCTTGGATTAAGGTCAATGATGGCTGAAACATCATAGTGTTCTAACATTTCATAGATAGGGGTTGCATCTAAGGCTGAATCTAAAATGACTTCACCAATTTTCCAATCAGAATACCATTGTTGGAGTTCGCTAAATGCGCTTATAAACAAAACAGAATCGTGTTTACTGGCTCGGTAGAGCCTTGGATAAATAGGTAAGTCATAAGGACTATCAGAAGCAGATACCATGAAAAGACTTCTACCATAATAGTACTTTTCTCTAGAACTATCCCAACCATAATCAGCATCAGGGTCTGAGAATTGACGCTTACATTGGCACTTCCAGTTCCCTTGTTTACGACATTCACAAAGAAACTTACCGTAAGGTTTACCACCGGTCAGAACTGGAGAACCATCACCTAGAATGCTTAGAGATTTTGTGTTTCCTAATAATCCTGCTTCTGCTGATTTATTGACAAACAAAGACTGAAAGATTATTTGAAGCTGATCATGAGCCTTCGGTATATAGTTTTGATGTTTATTTTTCAAAGTGCGTTTAACTAGCTTTTCTACAATCTTTGGGTTTTTAGGATCTAGTTTCTGATTCTTTTTTCCTTTCTTTCGAGGTTTTGCTAACTTTCTTTTATTTCTTTTTGATAAATGTGGAGTTGAAGCAAGCCATAGACGATTGAAAAAGTCGTAAAACGTTCCGACTCCAGGAACGTTGCTTGGAGAAAATCCACTAAGGACAGCATAAATCGGTGTTGTTTTTAAATGGTAAACCCATTGATCAACACTCGTTACATTGTGATAATGCATTAGCATTAAACTTCTCAACATATCACAAGGATTACGCGGTTTTCTTCCTCTTGGATTAGAGGAATAACGGTGTCTAAGCAACATGGCGGCATCGGTTAGGTCAATCAAGGAACACCAAATTATTGGTCTAGAGTAAAAGGTTTTTAAAAATGTTTTATCCTTATAGAGTTCATCTAATTGCTCGACAACAAAAGACAGATAGGATTCATGAGAACGGACGTTTTTTAGCATAAAAATTCCCCCAATACGAGTTTTTTAATGTCTTCAACTCGATTATTGGGGTGTTCTGAATTTGTCAAGAGGAAAATGTGTTCGCCCCCTTTAAATAGGGGTAAAACAATAAAAAGCCCTAGTCGAAAGACTAGAGCTGAAGCGGAAATTTAATTTCCGAGAGACTATATATCATGAATGAGGTGTAAAATTCTTGAAAAAACCAAAAAAATTGATTGGAGAAGTTGAAAAAAGGAATAAAAAAGAAGAAAATGAAAAAGCAAAAATTAAGTACGACGTGATCACCCCCGAAGAACGAGATCCACAACCAAAAGCATATGATGAAATTGAATACTAATATAATAATAGAAGCGGTATCTTTACCTATACTCCGTTTATTTTCATTTAACTAAGTGAATTTTATCATCTTAATGATCTTTAATAGTGCGAGTGTCGAAAAAGTATAGAAATTGGCGAATTTTTGGAAATCCACAAGACTGATGACTAGTTTTATCGAAATGGTTTAATTTTCATGAAATTTGTTGAATAATGATGATATGAAATAAACACAGCAGATTTAAGGAGTGACCAAAACAAGATGTTAGCACATGTTATTGAAAAAAAGCGGCTACAAATGATTTATTTAGCTAGTATTACTGGGATGACATCAAAAAAGACAATAAAGTGTAGTCAAGAATTGGACGAGCTACTTAACCTAGTCCAAAATATCCCTAATTAATTTGCTGTGTTTAAACGTTTTTCTACTAGCTTTAAGGTTGTATGTAAACTCATTTTACATACAAGAGTGGTACGAACAGGCAAAACCATTGAAAAGTGGTGACGCAAAACTAGAGGGGCTACTATGAACATCATTATGCCAGCCAGTTTCCGAATACAAAAAGTCGTAATGTAAAATCAAGATAGGATGATTATTCGTCACTAAAAGAATTTACAAAAGTATGATTTTATTATAAAGCGAAAGAAACGTTCACCGAACCAGATCATAGAAAAAAGGCTGAGTCTCAGCCTTTTTTCTATGTTACACACTATGATTAACGACCTTTTTGACCATTAGTTAATTGTTGTAATGCTTTTACTACATTTATTTCTCCATATCCATAGTAAGGGTCAAAGCCAATAGGTCCAATATCATTTGCTGTTGAAATTATGATTTCAGCAACTTCCACATTTGTCAACTCAGGATTTATTGATCGAATTAAACCTGCCAGCCCAGCAACATGCGGTGCGGCCATAGAAGTTCCAGACATCATTACATAAGCATTATCTAAGAACGTACTTGGGATATGCTCTCCAGGTGCGGTTACATCAATATGATTCCCGAAGTTTGAAAATATCGCTTTATGCCTTTGATTATCTACAGCTGATACAGCAATAACTTCTTCATACGCGGCTGGGTACATTGGAGTTTCTACGTTATCATTCCCTGCTGCTGCAATTAAAACAACATCATTTTTATAAGCATATCTAATTGCATCATGCATAATTCTGGAGTTAAACGTATCACCAAGACTCATATTAATCACTTTTGCTCCATTGTCTGTTGCCCAACGGATTCCATTTGCAACTTCAAACGCAGTACCTTCGGCATTTTCATTCAATACCTTTACTGGCAGCAGTGGATTAGCCCATGAAACACCCGCTATTCCTGTTATGTTATTTGTTGTAGCTGCAGTTATTCCAGCAACATGAGTTCCATGTCCGTGTTCATCAAAATATTCACCATCATCCTTAAACGCATTATACCCATATAAAATTCGATCCTTTAAATCCTCATGATCAGGGTCGGCACCACTATCCAGGATCGCGATTGGAACATCTTTTGCTCCACTCGTAATATTCCATCCGATTTCTGCGAATATTTGTGATAAATTCCATTGATACGGTTCGTAAAATTCATCATTTGGAACGATCTCACCTTGTCTTCTTACAAAAGGTTCTTGTCTTTGCTTCGTATAAAAATAGTTTGGTTCTACCGTTTCAACTTCTTCTAATAAACTTAATTCATATACTAATTGATCAGTCGGTCTAGTTTCATCACGTACAACATAATATGGACCACCATTTTTCACCAAAGTTAGTGGGGATGTTTTTATCCATTGGTCTCCATTAACCCCTTCAACAAAACTTAATATTACTTCATGTTCTACATAGTGATCTTCATCTTTTAGCCCATCAGGCTCTGATTGAACAACAATTTCCCATCCGAGTTCAGTCACTATTTTTGATGCCCCTTTTGCCCGAATACCTTCACCTTCGAATTCCACCTCTGCTTCTGATCCACCAATAAAAAGGTTTCCATTAGCATCAACAACGTGGGCTAAATCACGAACATATTTTTTCACAAATGACAAGTCCACCTCACCAATGACTTTTTTCCCGTCAGGTGTTGTACATCCTACAAGCATATATTCGTTCCCATTTTTTGTATAGGGGTCAGAACTCTCTAGACCATCAATTTCATGACTAAGCTTTATTAGGTCCTGTTCATGTATATCCCCTGCTAGATTTTCGATTTTACCATCATGATTAAAAACGGCAAATCCCTCGAAATGATGGTGGTTAAGTAATTCTTCCTGAAACTCAGCATGAAATTCATCATTTGAAAAATCCTGTTCACTCCAACGTAATAATTGATTTTTAAGCTGATCAATAAACATGGATGTTGTTAAGGCTAAATCTTCCGCCATAACTGCATCGAGGGCTTGTTGCTGTAACATTGACATGTGGCCCTGTCCATGAAACTCTTCGCCCTGGTGAGCTGTGGCATACCAGATCGCGATAACTCCTATCATGACAATACTAAACATCGTAGCTAAACGACGCATTAAAAAGACCTCCTAACGTTTCATATATACAATTAGGATGCACTTACTGTAAAAAAAAATGTAGAATTTAAAATGGGTATGTAAAATATCTCACCAAACTACCAAGCTAGGCTCAATTCATTCTACATTTTACATTCTAAATTCTACACTCTTTATTTCATTAGTTAACACATGCCAAACCTTCTGCCTTAATATCCTTCAGCCTACCTGCTCCAATTCCATTGATTCGTGTAAGCTCGTCAATATTGTGAAATGGACGCAATTCAACTAATTGGCGTGCTCGTTCCTCACCGACATGGGTTATTCTTTGTAACTCCTGAAGTGAGGCAGTATTAACATCAATACAAGTTCCAACTGGTGGAGACGGTAATTTTTCAACTTCCTTTTTTGCTTGTTCTTCTTTTCCATTTGTTACTTCACTTGCAAGTACTGCATAAGATGAACCATCCGTTGTAATAACAATTGTCCCATTTTCCACCGTCCCATAGACAGGTATATTCATTTTACCAAGCCTATCAATTACTTCACGATGAGGATGCCCATAGGAATTGTCGGCACCCGCTGAATAAATAGTAACTTCAGGACTAACCGCATTTAGAAACTTTTCAATATTTGAAGTACTTGATCCGTGGTGCCCTAATTGAAAGATTTGTGCCTGGACCGGTTCTTTCCTAGCTAACATAGCTTCTTCTGTTTGCTTCTCAGCATCACCAGTAAACAAAATCGAGACCTCACCAAAAGTAGCGACTAAACCAATGCTTCCCTCATGGAAATCTCCCGATAACTTTACTGGATTTACTATTTTGAGCAGAAGTGAACCAATTTCGAATTGCTCGCCAGCTCTTGGTTCATAGTAATCGACATCGTGATCTAAAATCGCGTTTAGGACGTGCTCAAAAGTTCTAGATGTATGTGGATCGCCACTCATCCAGACCTCCTTAACAGGAAAAGCTTCAAGAACTTTATCCATCTGTCCAATATGATCAGCGTGAGGGTGTGTCCCTACTAATAAATCAATCTCCCAAACACCTACTGATTTTAGATAAGGTACAACATCGTTACGATCGTGACGCCCAGCATCAATCAAAACCGTAAAATTCGGTCCTACTAATAGGGTGGCATCACCTTGACCAACATCAATAAAGTGGATTTCTGCTGCACCATTAATAGGCTCAACTATTGGGTCTATCGCTTGTTTTGTTTCGTTTTCGGACTTCGGAGTTTCTTGATCTTGCTCTGCATCGTTCGTAGTTTCCTTCGTTTCTACTTTAACTTCTTCTACTTCATTTGGTTGGGAATTACAGCCAACTAAAGCCACACAAAGAAAAATTGTCATTAGTAAAGTTTTTCTTCTTTGGTTAAGTAAAAAAACGCTAGTTAATATCATGAATAATAAAACAAAATTAAAAATAATTACCTTCTCCTTTAAAAAAGATTTCTTTTTTAGAATAACAAATTCAATACTTCCTTCATAGCTAAAAGAAAAAACGTTAGTAACATATTGAACCGTTACTAACGTTTTTAAGTTCTTATAAATTTCGTAATTTGTTTAAAATAATTTTTTGCTCAACGGATGCAATTAGTCTTCTTGTGTAATTAATTGTATCCGGATTCACACTTATGCTATCAATCCCCTCATTTACAAGGAACTCCGTAAACTCTGGGTAAAGGGAAGGGCCTTGACCACAAATTGAGATTGTTTTTCCGTATTTGTGAGCTGCCTGAATTAACGTTCTAATCGCAGCTTTTACAGACGGACTTCTTTCATCAAAGTAACCCATGCTATTTAAAATGCCTGAATCACGGTCAGCACCCATAATTAATTGTGTTAAATCGTTACTTCCAATACTGAAACCATCGACTAATTGGGCGAATTCTTCAGCTGCAAATACTACAGATGGTACTTCAGCCATAATCCAAATTTTGAATTCGTTATTTTGGACTAAACCTTCTTCAGCCATAATCTCCTTAACTTTTACTACTTCCCAAGTTGTACGAACGAACGGAAGCATGACGTATACATTTGTTAAGCCGTATTCTTCTCTTACTTTTCTGATTGCTTGACACTCTAAACGGAAGCCTGCCTCGTAATCTGGAGAGATGTACCTTGAAACTCCACGCCAACCGATCATTGGATTCGCTTCGATCGGCTCTACTTCTTCTCCACCTTCTAAGCCACGGAATTCATTAGATCTGAAGTCACTCAAACGAACTACTACTGGTTTTGGATAAAGTACCTCTGCTGCTGTTGTAATGGCATCTGCCATTTTGTTAACGAAAAACTCTTGTTGACCCGTTTTCACTAGATACATTGGATGAGCACCGATAATATTTGAGAAAATAAATTCAGTTCTCATTAAGCCAATACCATCAAAAGGTAAGTTTTTATACTTATGAATCATTTCTGATTCACCTAAGTTCATGTAGACCTTCGTTCCTGTTATCGGAGCAAGTTGTGCTAATAAAGCATCGTTAATTGTTGCTTGTGAACTAGATGCCGTGTTTTCTTGTTTCTTTTCTGCTACCATTTTACCACTGTAGACAACACCTCTTGTTGCATCAACAGTTACTTCCATTCCTTCTTGAAGAACATCTGTAGCTGTACCCGCACCAACAATACAAGGAATTCCTAATTCTCTTGAAACGATTGCTGCGTGACAAGTTCGGCCACCTTCGTCTGTTACAACTGCTGCAGCTCTTTTTAGTGCAGGGATCATATCAGGGTTTGTCATGACAGTAACTAGAATATCGCCTTTTTCAACGCGGGAAATTTCAGTGATATCTTTGATTTTCCTAACAATACCACTAATCATTCCTGGAGATGCCGCTAAACCACGGACAAGTGGACGACGTTCAATCTTTACTTCCATTGTTTCTCCACCTTCTTCTTCCTTAAGTGTTGTAATTGGACGAGCCTGTAATATATAAAGTTCTTTCGTATCAGCATCTAATGCCCATTCAATATCTTGGGGTGCATGATAAATCTCTTCAATTGTTAAACTATTTTTACATAAATATTTTATTTCATCGTCTAACAAACATTGAGCAGTCACATGCTCGTAGCCTAAGTAATCTTTTACAGCCACTTCAACAGTACCTACTTTTTCCTTGTGCTTTACTACGATTACGTTTTTCGTTGCAATTTGCTTTTCTGTAATCCTAAGTGTTGATTTATCAACTAAATACTCATCAGGAGTTACAATTCCAGAAACAACTGCTTCGCCTAACCCCCAGCTAGCGTTGATCATTATTTCATTTCTGTTATTTGTTACAGGGTTTGCTGTAAAAAGTACCCCTGATTTTTCGCTATCCACCATTTTTTGTACAACAGTACTAAGTGATACGTCAAAATGGCTAAATCCTTGATTTTCACGGTAGTAGATCGCGCGTGCCGTCCATAAAGATGCCCAACACTTCTTAACATGTTTAATGACTTCATTAATACCCGAAATCTCTAAATATGTGTCTTGTTGACCTGCGAAAGATGCTTCAGGTAAGTCTTCTGCTGTAGCTGAACTACGCACAGCGACACGAGGCGATTCAAGGCCTACTTGACTACTAAACTGTGCATATGCTTCACGAATTTCTTTTTCAACAGACTCTAACATATCTGTTTTTTCAATCAAACTGCGAATTTGTTGTGACTTTATTTGTAATTCTGTTGTGTTTTCACACTCAATGTTGTTAATGATACTATTGATTTTCTTATCTATGTCACGTTCTTTAATGAAGTCACTATAAGCCGTTGCGGTAACACAGAAACCAGGTGGAACATTGACACCGTTTTGTGTTAACTCACCTAAATTTGCACCTTTCCCACCTACTAATGGAATATCGTCTTTTGCTATCTCTTTAAACCAACGAATATATTGAAATGATGCCAAATTAATTCTCCCCTTTAAGTTAATTATTCTCCATTAGTATAACACAATAAAAAATAAACGTTATACTGTTTTTGATATTTTTAAAAATATGTTACATTATATAAAAGCTGATCATCATATGACCTGTTTTTTTGTATCTTTATACAATAAATGAGCTATAAGATTGTTTCTATTTAGGAGGGTGGTATTTTGAACAAAAAAAATAACCCAAGGTCGATTCCCGCAATAACGGAAGACCTTGGGTATTTATAATCTAGATTGCTTCATATCATTCGTTTTTTCGTTCCTTATATTTTGCTCGAATTTCTCTAAAAGCTCTTCTGCCATTAGCTTTTCTTGTTTCGAACCCCAAAAACTTCTTTTTTGCTTTGCTAACATTTGAATTAAGAACTTTTTCTCTTTTAACGTCAGGAGCATTACCGATCTTCCTTTCGTATTTTATACAAAAAGTTTATCAAACAAAGTATTCTTTGTGTTAAAAAAATCTTTATATATTATAAATCTTTCACTTTTTTTAATATATGCGCATCTGCTTTGACCGTGACTTCTTCGGCTTTAAGAGCAAACCAAAGGATCCCCAGTCCGACTAGAAATAGTGACGATGCAAAATAAAATACGAATGAAATTCCAAAATAACCTGACAGAAGACCACCTAGCACTGGTCCTATGACATTTCCTAAAAATCGAAAGCTTTGATTGTAACCTAATATTTCACCTTGAACAGATAGTGGGGCCAATTGCCTTATATATGCTGTCATACATGGGATTAATCCACCCACTTGAATTCCATACAAAAATCTTAGAAACACAAGTTGCCAGATGTTTGTGACAAACGCTTGCGGAATAAAGAATACAACTGATAAGATGAGACAAATAATTAGTACCTTTCCGTGGCCGATCTTGTCACCTAAATTCCCCCAACTCCTAGTTGACAATAAATTTCCTAGACCAGTAATTGAAAAAGCCAAACCAGCTAGAAACGCCAAATTTGTTGTATTAACCGTTAATTCATTGACATAAAGGGCAAGTAACGGTTGAATGCTAAAGTTAGCTGTTTGAATGAAAAAAGAAATAAGCATGACTGCTAGCAGCAACTTGCTTTGAAAGACCAGGTTGAATACTTCTTTTCGACTATAAATTTTCTTCCCTTTTTCCTTTTCATTCCCCACTACTTCCTTAATACCAATTGCGACGATAAAAGTAGCTAAAGCAATAACAGAAGACGTTAGGATGAATGTGTATTGAAAACCAACAACATCTACTAAACTACCACCGATAAGTGGTCCAAAAAGGCCACCAGAAACAGTTCCAGTTTGCACAGTAGCTAACACTTTCCCTGCACGCTTTTTATCTGTTTGAGCAGATATTAGGGCGATTGAAGTAGGAATAAATCCAGTTACAAGACCCATGAACAATCTTAAAAAGAATAACTCTGTGACAGAAGAAGCATAACCCATCAAAAATACACTTATTGCGATACCAAAGCCAGTAATTAATAAGATTTTTTTCCGGCCATGTTTATCACCAAATCTTCCCCAAATTGGTGAAATTAAAAAGGCCGTTAAAAATGTAATTCCAAATACAAATCCTGACCATTTTTGAATATAAGCACTTGAAAACTCGCCAAATGTTCCAATGTACAACGACAAAAAAGGCAAAATCATCGTTGCACTAGCTGCAACTAAAAAGTTAGCAATCCACATAATTAGCAAATTTCTACTTTTAACTTTAATTTTGAACACCTCAAATCTAATCTTTCGAGTAACTAAATATATTATACACGAAATAGTTAGAAAAAACGAACAAAAAAGAGCACCTTTTATGAAAGTGCCCTTACGTTAACTCTGTTCCACAACTTGAACAGTACTTATGATCTGCTTTATTTTTAGCACCACAATGACCGCAAAAAATAGTTTTAGCATGTGGTATACGTTTCTTTTTTGGGGTTCCGCCGCCAAGTAATTCCAAAATAATATAATACAAACTAGTAAGCACAATAATAAAGCCTGCAATAATAATTAGTATAGCCAAGTAAAGCTGCTCAGGTATAGTCACAAATTGATGAAAAATCGAATTCTCTGCAAAAAATAAAGAACCGTACCCTAAGATAAGTCCACCGATTACCGTTGTGACGATTAAGAATTTATGTAATCCTATATTTTGATCTTTGCTAGGACTATTTATTTGTTTATAGTTCTCACCATGCTCAATTCTCGCCTTCTTTGCACTACTTAATAAAAAAATAATCATTGTTGCAATTGCTACCGATAATATTAAATAAATAATTGATCTTGAAATTAAACTAACAAACGCAAAAAACAATACTACTACTAGCATTCGATAAGCTTTACGCGTATTCATCTCGCCAACACACCCCACATAACTTCCTTAAACTATTCTCATTCTATCATAAATTACAAAAGCGAAAATCGAAAAAATATGTTTATTCATTTACATTATGTTTAAATGAGCTTAATACCTTTTTCTTTAATTGAAATCTGACTTTTCAACCGGATTTTTTGGCTGTTGTTCGATAGTTTTACAGCAAAATCAAAAGAGCCCTAGGATTTCATCCTAGAGCTCTTTTAATTATTGATGCTTAGCTAAAAACTCAAGCATTTTTTCGTAAACAGCAATTTCGTTATGCTTTTTAGAAAAACCATGTCCTTCATCTTCTAAAACTAGGTATTCTACATCAACACCATTTTTCTTTAGAGCATCGACAATTTGATCCGACTCTTCTTTTACTACTCGTGGATCATTGGCTCCTTGGATAACTAGCATTGGATTTCTCATCGTATCCAAATACGTAATTGGCGAATCTTTCTCTAATCTCTCTTTATCTGTCGTAGCATCCCCTAACCAACGCTTCATAATTGGTTTCCAATGCTCTGGAACTGAGTTTAGGAATGTAAATAAGTTACTCACTCCAAAGATATCTACCGTTGCCTTAAATAAGTCTGGATGCCTACCTGCTAGTAATAATGCCATATAACCACCATAGCTTCCACCTACAACAAATAATTTCTCTGGACTAGATAGCTTTTGGTCAAACAACCATTGAATACCATGGACACAATCAAGACGTGGACCTTCTCCCCAATCACCTTCGACAAGCTTTGTAAATGTTGCTCCATAACCCGTACTTCCTCTAAAGTTAGGTGCAAATATTGAATAGCCACGGTTTAAGAAACACTGGAACATCGCACGAAACATTTTTCTTTCTGCAGCCTGCGGACCACCATGTGGCCAGAAGATTGTGTATCCATTGTCAAGATCACGTGCTGCTTTAAAATGTAATGCTTCAATTTCCATCCCATCAAAAGAGCTATATTTAATCACATCTGGTTCTACCATCTGTTCAGATGTTATACCTAAGACATTATTTGTTGTCAGTTGCTCCCAGATGTTTTCTTCATTTTTCAATCTAAAAATATTGAAAGGGATTGTCGCACTTCTCCCTAACAAGAAAACAGTTCCATTCTCTGTAATTGTTAATTGCTGAATAACATCTGTTGGAGTCTTCTGGATCGTCACTTCTTCCGTTTCTAAAGAATAAGAGTAAAGGTTATCTGTCACTCCCTCTATAAATATTGATATATCAACGGTTTGAGCCGTCGTTGAAGTGCCAAAAAAATATTTTTCGACACGACCACTAACATTATTTTTATAATATGTGAAACTATACCAATTGGTGGGTGCGCTACGCGGTCACTACTGGATTTTAATGGTAAGTAGTGCTAAGAATTATATGATGCACAATGGATCTCTGCGTAGCTTATGATGACGTACCCTCCCATGTCTCTGGGCATCTATGTGCCTACATTCCTTCGTTCGGTCTAGTCATAAGGCAGAGGCTAGCGAAGCTCCTTTAGGGACTCTAGGTCGAATGGTGAAAATAGTGCCAGCTTCTCCGTGTCATCCTGTTATCTAGGTCTATTAAAAGGGTGTAGGGTTTTATACAGCCTCTACGAGACTAGGGATATCCCTCATCATTCGCTGTGCATCGAATGCTTTGTGCTTTGTACTAATTCCATGTAAAACTTTTAGTAGTTTTCCGCAAAGGACCACAATTGACTGCTTCTTACGTAACGGATTGATCGAGCGATTCGTGTAATATTCATGTAGTTTACGAAATGCTTCATTGTGACGGAGCATCGGCATCATGACACGAAATAGGAGTGCTCGTAACTTCCTTCTTCCTCGTTTAGAAATACGTTTTTGGCCTTTGTGCTGCCCCGATGAATTTTCACGTAATGTAAGTCCCGCTAGTTTGATAAGTTGGCGTGGATCTTCATAGTGTGAAAAGCTACCGATTTCAGCTAGAAGGTCAACGATTGTCGAGTCTCCAAGACCCGGAACCGTCTTGAGCGATTCGTATTCTACAGAAGTTTGTACGAGTTCTACTAATTGTTGTGTGATGTCATCGATTTTTTTTTCTAATTGGTGATAACGTTGAACGAGTGTGGTGATTTCATAACGGGCCATCTGACGTCCTTCAGTTATTCCAATTGAATTTGCAGCGACTTCAATTAGGCGCATAGCTTTCGGTTTCTGAGGAGATTTTATCCCATCAACCTCTCGATAAAGAGTCATTACCTCTTCAAGTTGTCTCTCATGAAGATCACTTGGAAATGGTGTACATTCCAGTACTGCTAACGCCATTTTCCCAAACGAGGGAAACACTTGTGTAAACTCAGGAAAATAACGATCTAACCAGCGAATCATCATATTTTTGACAGCACCCAACTCCTCTGTCAATTTACTTCTAAAAGTCGAACCTGCACGAAGCTCAGCTTCCATATCTTTTAATATTCTTGGGTAGCTGAAACGGCCATCTTTGACCAAGCGGGCAATCACTAACGCATCTTTACGATCATGCTTTGTTGGAAGGTTGTCATCCAACTCTTTTGATCGTTTCACATGCATCGGATTGGTCATGACAAGAGAAATACCAAGATCCTCTAGAAAGTAGGCTAGATTAAGCCAATAATGCCCTGTAGGCTCAATACCGACGATGACTTCCGATTTATCATGTTCTCTTAGTGCCGCTAAAATTTTCTGATAAAATTGTTCAAAGCCATCATGTGATTGAGAAACAGGAAATGATTTTTGGAGCACGCGTCCACGATCATCGGTAAAACAAGCGAAATGAGTTCGTTTCGCAATGTCCATTCCAACAACGAGTGT
Organism: Anaerobacillus isosaccharinicus; assembly: GCF_001866075.3. Classification (GTDB taxonomy): domain Bacteria; phylum Bacillota; class Bacilli; order Bacillales; family Anaerobacillaceae; genus Anaerobacillus; species Anaerobacillus isosaccharinicus. The sequence continues at coordinate 4,809,526 of NZ_CP063356.1, forward strand.
CTTTTCAGTGACTTGATTTATTTTTTCGTTTTGTTTAAAATTCATTATGGAGTCCTCCTTGGTTAACTAAGTTAGGGGTCATCTCGGCAGACGATTTGACACCCCGTATCATACCAAGAAGGCTCTTTTTTGTTCAAGTCCCCGAAAATACTTCTAACAGGAATGCTCCTTTTTCAGTAACAAAGTAAAACGTATTCAGTTTTTTATTCCACTTTAAATCGGTTACACTTTCTGATTCTACCTTGAGAACTTCATTAAACTCTCCAGTTTCTAAGTCATATGACGCAATGTACGAGTACTCTTCACCATAATTTGTTATAAAATATAGCATTTTTTCATCGATATAAACAGGACTTGATACAATATGAACTTCGTCTTTGTTAGGTGTTAGTAACCGTTTTTCACCATCTACAACTACGTACCCTAATTGATATGTATTAGCTAGAGAACTAATAGTTACAAAGCTACTTTCATCTGGAGCCATAGCAGCCATAAAGGTGGGTGCCCCTTCTCCTTTTTGAATGATCGTATCTTCATTCGTTTTTAAATCATAACGATGAATATTTAAAAATTGAGCATTTTCTTTACTCGTCATATAGTAAAGCCTTTGGCCATCTTTCGATAAATCTGAAAAAAAGTATTTGTCGCTTTGCTCACCCGTTACTAGTGGTTGTGGCTTCCCGCCTTCAGTTGGAAGCGCGTAAATTTGATAGTTTTCATCACCGTCATGATCAAACCCAGCTAACACATAGCGATTTTCTTGATCAAACTTTATGAAATTACATTGTTGATCAACTTGTGCAAATAAATAAGGAAACTGATTCGGAAAATCGATTGCCCATAAATTTTGCTTACCATTTAAATTACTGCTGAAAATGAGTTTACTCTCATCTTTACTAACTGCAAAATTTGTAATAACATATGTACGGAAAAACTGGTCCACATCTGGTTTTGGAAATTGAATCATAAATGAATTCCTCCTCTTAGTTAAAATTTAAGTTTATAGTCTAGGCTATGAAGCAAGATTAAAAAAGCTGGGATACGTTTTTTGCTATCCATGCTATTTTACAATAAAAATGTAACATAATTATTCGGTGCACGAAATAAATTTATTGTTCTAACCATTTATTTAATTTAGAATATTGTTTTCTCGCGTCGTTATATCCTAGTTGATATAACTCTGTCAATTTGTCTTTATCCCGTTCAATCCGGCCCACTTTTAATGGAATAGATGGCCTTAATACAAAGACATTTTCCTTCTTTTCCTCTTCTTCAATAAATTGAAGTGAAGAGTTATACATTGCATGTCGCATTTTCATAGTCTCGATTAACTTAGGATATCGTCTGTAAGGTTTATGTAGCAACCAACTAAAACGTTGTTTTTCTTTCCGGTAACCTTGGGGCCTTGTTAAGATCACTACATGTTTGGTATTTCCATCTTTTATTGATTTATTGATTGGAATTGGCTCGCTCACTCCCCCGTCTAATAAATCCTTACCATTATAAGAAACTATAGGAGCCAATAACGGTATGGAACTAGAAGCTTTTAATACTGTTGACAATCCTTCACGAGAACATTCACTTTTTTCAAAATACGTAGGGGCACCTGTATGACAATCTGTTGTACCGATATAAAACTTTTGAGGCACTTCCCAAAACGTCTTATAATCAAATGGGACAAGTTTGTTTGGTATTTCATCAAAGATAAAATCCATTCCAAAAAGCTCTTTTTTCCGTATGAAATTCTTATACGATATATAATTTGGATGATTAACAAGATCAATCGTTACCTGGTGGTTTCGCCCCTTTTGCCTCGAAACATAAGAAGCTCCATTACAAGCACCAGCAGAAACGCCGACGACATAGGGAAAGTATAATTGGTGGTCTTGAAAATATTCTAGAACTCCCCCAGTATAAACCCCTCTCATTCCACCACCCTCTAAAACTAGTCCAACTTTCTCCACAAAATATTCCCTCATTTCACCTCTAAATGTGATTTTTGTCCTTTTTTAATTATAAGACTTTGATACAATTATAGTATAAAACAATGACGTAAAACTACCATTATAGAGAAAAAATACAAGTTACTGGTAGATTTAACTTTGTTTAGCGTACATCATAGATGGAGAGGAGTTTTTTTAAAATGGGGAACAGACAAGAAGTTAAAATGATATGTAGTTATTGTGGTACAGGTTGTAACCTAATAACTGAAATTGAAGACAACAAGATTGTTAAAGTAAGAGGGGACAAAGAAGGGGCCGTAAACAAGGGACAAACGTGTATTAAAGGAGCATTTGCTTTTAATTACGTTCACGCCGAGGATCGCTTGACGTCCCCACTACTTCGTAAAAACGGGGAACTTCAACCTGTATCATGGAAAGAAGCATTATCTTTCATTGCTGAAAAACTTACAACAATCAAAAAAACGTACGGCCCTGACAGTATGTCTATCTTCGCATGCGCTAGAGCAACGAACGAAGTTAATTATGTTACCCAAAAGTTTGCTCGTGCAGTCCTTGGTATGAATAACATTGACGGTTGTAACCGAACGTGACACGCTCCTAGCGTTGCCGGTCTGGCAACTGTATTTGGTGGCACTGGTGCACCAACTAACCGTTTTGAAGATTTTGATAAAGCTCAAGTTTTACTTTTAATTGGTTCTAATACGACAGATGCTCATCCAATCGTCGCTAACCGCATTAAAAAAGCTGTTAAAGCCGGCTTACGACTAATTGTTATTGATCCACGAAAGATCGATATGGTTAAGTCTGCTGAAAAACATCTTCAATTAAAGGTAGGAAGTGACATCGCCTTATTAAACGCAATGATGCATGTCATCATTAAAGAAGAACTATATGATAAAGAATATATCCAAAGAGTATCTGAAGGATTCGAAGAATTAAAAGCTAAAGTTGAATCATATACACCTGAATACGCAGAATCAATTACTCGTGTACCAGCTGAAGATATTCGTGAAGTGGCAAGAGCTTATGCAACTGCTGAACATGGAATGATTGCCTACACATTAGGAATTACAGAACATCATTTTGGGGTAAATAACGTTTTTGATATCGCAAATATTGCTCTTCTTACTGGAAATATCGGTAAAGAAGGTACTGGTATTTTACCGCTCCGTGGCCAAAATAATGTTCAAGGTGCTGGGGATATGGGTTGTTTACCAAACCAATTTGTTGGTGGCTTAAAAGTCATTAATGATGAGCATCGAAAAATCTTTGAAGATGGTTGGGGTGTTAGCTTACCAGCTCACAACGGTCACACACAAACCGCTATGTTGGAAAAAATGACTGAAGGTAAAATGAAAGCATTATATGTTATTGGTGAAAATCCTATTATGGCTGACGTCAATATGCATCATACAAAATCTGCTATTGAAAATGTAGATTTACTAATTGTTCAAGATTTATTCTTACATGAAACAGCAAAAATTGCCGATGTTGTTTTACCAGCAAGATCTTGGGCTGAAGTAGATGGCACGTATACAAATGCCGACCGCCGTGTTCAACGTACGCGTAAAGGAATTGAAGCTCATCCAAATACGAAAGATGATTGGCAAATCCTATGTGAATTATCACAATTAATGGGTTATGATATGAGCTACAATTCTAGTGAAGAAATTTGGAATGAAGTGAGAACTTATGCTCCAGAAGTATTTGGTGGCATGACATATGAGCGCTTTGACAATGAAGGTGGATTACATTATCCATGCCCAACTGTTGACCATCCAGGCACTATGGTTTTACACGAGAGATTCCACCAAGGAATTGAGCTAGAAGAAAAATCAAGATTTGTTCCGGTTGACTTCTCCTTACCTGCAGAACCAACGGACGAAGAATACCCACTCACATTGACAACTGGCCGTCGTTTAGAACAATATAATACGAATTCGCAAACTAAATACTACCCTCCAAACATTAAGTTAAAACAAACAGAAGAAACAGTAGATATGCATGCTGATGACGCTCTAGAACTTAATATTGAAGATGGTGAGTATGTTGAAGTAGCTTCACGTCGTGGGAAAGTTAAAGTTAAAGCTAAGATTTGTAAAAAAATGCAAAAAGGTGATGTCTTCATGAGTTTCCACTGGGTAGATGTTCCTACAAATGCCTTAACATTAGATGAATTTGATCCTATTTCAGGTACTGCAGAATACAAAGCTTGTGCAGTCAAAATTTCAAAGATTTCTTAAAATGAAAAAAGACCCCCGAGGCTGTAAAGCCTGGGGGTCTTTTCACAATCATTTTTTGCTTAACAAAGAAGAAAAGTGCAAGACATTTGTCTCGCACTTTTTAGCTTAGCTAGCTTGTTGAAGTTGCTTTTCTTTTATTGCCTTAATTCTTTGAATATCTTTCATCATAAAGAATGATGTAATTAAACCGATGACTAAGAATACTGCAAAAATATAGAAAGTTGCATCATAACTATTCGTAGTTTCACGAATATACGCTACAAGTAGTGGCCCCATTACTCCAGCCATTGACCAAGAAGTTAGAATTAAGCCGTGAATAGCTCCTAATTGCTTCGTACCAAATAAATCGCCAATGAAAGCTGGTAATGAAGCAAATCCTCCACCGTAAATCGTTAATACTAAGAAAATTAAAATTTGGAAAATTAACACATTAGTAATGTTTGGTAAAATTAGAAAAGCGACTAATTGAATACTAAAGAAAATAGCATAAATTCTATGTCTACCAATATAATCGGATGCCGTTGACCAACTAATACGGCCTCCACCATTGAATAGACCCATTAAACCAACCATACTCGCAGCTGCAATAGCAGTCATGCCAACTTTTTCTTGAGCCATTGGTGAGGCCACAGAGATTAACATAAGTCCTGTTGAAATATTAATAAACATCATAACCCATAATAACCAAAAACGCTTGGTTTTAAATGCTTCCTTAGCATCTAATTGAGCTAAATCCTGTGTACCTTTAATATCATATTTACCCCCACTAACTGTTCCAGGAGCCATTCCTTTTGGAACCCAGCCTGTTGGTGGCTTAACAATATATGAAGCACCTAATCCCATTAAAATAAAGTACGTTGTTCCTAAGACGAAGAATGTATTCGATACACCAATAATGTCAATTAACTGTGCAGCTATTGGTCCTGCAATTAATGCCCCTGCTCCAAAACCGAATACAGCCATCCCAGTTGCCAAACCACGACGATCTGGGAACCATTTTACTAATGTCGATACAGGTGAGATATAACCTAATCCTAGACCCATACCGCCTAAAACACCATATGTTAAGTAAAACATAGGTAATGATTCCAGTAAGACAGCTATACCTGAACCGATTATACCGGATGCAAAAAACACTGCAGCTAATAAAGCCGATTTTCTCGGACCTTTCTTTTCAACAAACTGACCAAATGCAGCCGCTGACATTCCTAAAAAGAAAATTGCAATTGTAAAAGCTAATGATACTTCGGCTCGTTCCCAGCCAAGATGTTGTGATAGTGGATTAACAAATACACTGTATGCGTAGGCCGAACCAATCGATAAATGGATTGCCACTGCTGATAATGCGATTAACCACCGATTTTTCTCTTTCATGTTAAATTATTCCCCTCTGCCATAAAATATGGTAATTCATCAGGTCATCTGATGTTTTATAAGTCCTACTGCTACTTTATCGATTTTTTTTGATTTTGAATATGTTTTTTTTCACATTTTCATAAAAAATTTCATTATTTATTAAGTTTTTTTGACAATTTGCAAAAGTAGATGCTTTTTTCATTTTTTTAGTTTTTATTTGGTTAATAGGGGGAAAAGCTGGATTATACAAATGAAGGATACAGTTTATTAATTGATTCAAAATTTGCAGGTAACGAAAAAATCCCCTAGATTCTAAAATTAGCTAACAAATCTAGTGTGATTACCCTATAATTAAGCTCACTGGTTATATCTTCAATTCATATTATCTCTCCCTCAGGTAAGTATATTATAGACTCTCGGAATAAATGATGAGTTTATCGAAGATTTGTAAAAAATTTACTGGGAATTTCATTAACAGGACAGTAAAATGATGTGTTTTCATAGTGTTTTCAAAAAAGTATGCACCAAATAAGCCTACAGTTATTCTATTTTTTAAAAATTGTCTAGGCGCTTTTAGTAAAGATGATTTCTTGGATGTTCAAAGTCTCTTTCTGACTACTGTACCAAGCATCTATGTGTTGACACATCATGATTGAATATAAGCGGACATACCACATTTTTGTAGAGCGATGACGCCCAGATTCTAAGTGATAGTCGACTTTTTCTCTTTTGTTCGAACGTTCAACTGAAGTTCTTCGTTTATAAATCAGTTTCCACTTTTCAGAAGACCTCGGTGTTTTAGTGAACAGACGAAGATTATCTTGCTTAAACGTATGAAATGTCCGGCCATACTTCGCTTTAGAACACGGAGTGGAACATGTATTTTTTGTTCCGCAAGCTAGTGGACAACGCCACTTTTGGCGGTTTTGAGATTTGTCAAACCCATTGGGTTTCATTTCCATTCCAATTGGACAAATAGGAACGCCTAGGGGAGAAATCTGAATATCACTTTGCGTACTGAAGTTTTTCTTTGTTCGAACATTAAGATCAATAAATGGTTCCACATTATGATGGTCCAGTAATTCGTAAATCGGTTCTGCATCATGTGCGGCATCGAGAAGGATTTTATCAATTGTGCCCAAGGTGTACCGTTGCGAAAATTCAATTGAACCAACCACTAGGCTGACTGAATCATGCCGGGAAGCAGGATGCAGCCGTGGATATAGCGGCAAGTCGTATTGGCTATCGCTAGTGGATATCATGTAGAGATGATATCCGTTGAAGTACCTCTCCCTTGAACTATCCCAACCTGAGTCGATGTCAGGTTGAGAATATCGACGAGGATGAGTACAATTCGTTAGTCCTTGGGCACTACAATCACAAATAGGTTTGCTCCTTGGGTATCTCGCTGTTTCCACGGGTGTCCCATCTCCAACAACACCAAGGGAATGGGGATCCCCAAGCAAACCCAATCTCGCTGAAACTTCAAGAAATTGAGATTGAAAAAACGCGTATAATTGATCTCCCGGCAATTGTTTTTGTTTTGAGCCATTGCGTAAATGACGATCCACTAATTTTCTAATAATACCAGGGTTTCTAGGAGTTGCTTTTTCACCCTTTTTCGGTTTTTTCTTCTTCTTCTTTTTTCGTTTGAGCTTAATAAAAGGTTTTACATTAGCCTTCTCAAAACCTGATAGCCGTCTGAAGAAGTCATAAAAAGTACCGACCCCTGGAACATCCCCAGGTTCAAAGCCGCTAAGGATCGTGTAAAGAGGAACACGATGGAGTTGGTTCACCCATTCTGTAATACTCAGGGTCGGACTTGTCAATAAACACAAAAGATAAGAGCGAAGCATGGAAGCAGGATCACGTGGCTCAGGACCTTTAACTGAATATGAATCATGAAGCCACGTAGTGGTAAACGAAAGATCCGTGATCCATAACTTCGAGATAATAGTCCAATCTTTTTGTACGAGAGTCAGTATACCGCCTGAGTAATGAGTATTTAATTGGTCTAAAACGAAGTTTTGATATGAGATATGTGGTATTAGCGCAGGTTTCATTTAAATCCCCCATTTCACCGTATTGTTAGGAAGTCAATTCCTCCTCGGCGATTATTGGGGTTCCACTAAAAAGTCAAGTGTTTTTTTAGTTTTTTTATGATATTTTTCAACAATTAATTTCCAATTGAAGAAGAAAACTAAAGTAAAAATCCCACCTAGAAATAGGAGGGATACAAATAAATTGGTTCAAGAAAACCTTGAGCCACAAGGCTCGGCAAATGCCGAGAGTCTATTATTGAGTAAGGAGGGATTAAGATGCCAAGTACAAATAAATTAGTAGTTCCTGGTGTTGAACAAGCATTAGATCAAATGAAATACGAAATTGCCCAAGAGTTTGGTGTAAGATTAAATGCAGATGATACATCCCGTTCTAATGGTTCTGTAGGCGGAGAAATTACTAAGCGTCTTGTTCAGATGGCTGAACAGCAGCTTAACGGTAAGTAGAGGTATATTATGACTAGGTTCACTAGAACTAAACGCAAGCACTTTCATAATGCAGCCTCAAAAAATAATTTTACTCCAACTGAAAGTGTTTATAACGAAGAAATTGCAGATGAAAATGTAGATCTTGCTAAAGACAAGAAAAGAAATAAACGCATACCAAGAGGTTAATATAGAGACTCGGAAATTAAATGATTAAATTTAGGTCTCCTGGAGCTTATGAGCTTGTTTTAAGAGGAAAGCGTGGGATTTTCAAAGTCATTTTCAAAAAAATGAATGACAAATAAACCACATGAAGTGGATTTTTTGAAAATTATATTTTAAGATGACTTTATAAGGACAAAAAGGACTGAATAATCGGGTTGGTAGCCACAAAATTATTCTTTTTTGCTTCCTTTATCCATGCATCGGCATGCTGACACATGCCGATGATATATGTACGAATATTCCAATGTCTAGAACTTCGTCCTCTTGAATCTTCTAAACGATAATCCACTTTTTGCCGTTTAATACAACGCTCAACTCCAGTTCGCAAAGAATAGCGTTTTCGCCATTCCTTACTATCACGTTTGATACGTGGAAAGAGACGAGGATTATCCTTCGTCGCTGTATAAAATGTTCGACCATAATCTGAATCTGAACACGGATTTGGGCATTCCCATTTTCCGCATACGGCTGGACAACGCCATTTGCGCCGATAGGTTTTTTGATTTAATCCCCAGTGGATCATCTCTCGACCAATAGGGCAGACTGGAACACCTTTAAGATTTATATCCATTTGTTTATGCTGAAATTGTTTAGAACGTCTTGGATTAAGGTCAATGATGGCTGAAACATCATAGTGTTCTAACATTTCATAGATGGGAAAAGCATCTAGAGCAGAATCTAAGATGACTTCACTGATTTTCCAATCAGAATACCAATGTTTGAGTTCATGAAACGTACTTACAAATAAAACTGAGTCATGTTTACTGGCTCTGTAGAGCCTTGGATAAATAGGTAAGTCATAAGGACTATCAGATGCAGTTACCATGAATAGGCTTCGCCCATAATAGTACTTTTCTCTAGAACTATCCCAACCGTAATCAGCGTCAGGGTCTGAGAATTGTCTCTTGCATTGGCATTTCCAATTTCCTTGTTTACGACAATCGCATAGAAACTTACCATAAGGTCTTCCACCAGTAACAACGGGAGATCCATCACCGAGGATGCTTAAGGACATGGTGTCACCTAGTAATCCTTGTGTTGCTGATTTATTGACGAACAAGGATTGAAAGATCATTTGAAGTTGGTCATGGGCTTTCGGTGTATATTTAATATCCTTATTTTTCAAGGCGCGTTTAACTAGTTTTTCAACAATCTTAGGGTTTTTAGGCTCTTGTTTCTGATTCTTTTTGCCTTTCTTTCTTGGTTTCTTTAGCTTTCTGTTATTTCTATTCGATAGATGTGGAGTTGAACCAAGCCATAGCCGATTAAAAAAATCGTAAAAGGTACCTACTCCAGGAACATTGTATGGAGAAAAACCACTAAGGACCGCAAGAACTGGCGTTGTCTTTAATGTATAAACCCACTTGTCAATACTTGAGATATGGTGGTAATGCATGAGCATTAAACTCCGAAGCATATCACACGGCTGCCGCGGTTTTCTTCCTCTTGGATTAGAGGAATAACGGTGTCTAAGCAACATGGTGGCATCGGTTAGGTCAATCAAGGAACACCAAATTATTGGTTCAGAGTAAAAGGTTTTTAAAAATGCTTTATCCTTATAGAGTTCATCTAATTGCTCGACAACAAAAGACAGATAGGATTCATGAGAACGGACGTTTTTTAGCATAAAAATTCCCCCAATACGAGTTTTTTAATGTCTTCAACTCGATTATTGGGGCGTTCTGAATTTGTCAAGAGGAAAATGTGTTCGCCCCCTTTAAATAGGGGTAAAACAATAAAAAGCCCTAGTCGAAAGACTAGAGCTGAAGCGGAAATTTAATTTCCGAGAGACTATTTAATATTAAAGAGGTGACAAAATTATTGTCACCTCTTTTGTTATTGTTTAAAATGCTGCGTAAATCCAACAAGACCTTACTCTACTCAGCAAAGTACATTAAAGCTAAAGCTCCTGGCCCTGTATGAGTACTTATAATTGGTGTTGTATCAACGATTATTATATCATTGAAACCAGTCAACTTTTTGATCTCATCCTTTAGTTCATTTGCTAACGGAAATGTATCAGCATGAGCTATCCCAATGCCCTTAATCTCTTTCTTAGCTGTTTCGGTTTGAAGTTGCTTAGTAAAGTACGTAATAAGTTTGGGATATGTTCTCACTTTTGCGACGGGCGTATAAACACCGTCAGCAAGAGAAGCGATTGGCTTAATCTTTAGTAACGAACCGATCAACGCTCTCCCTCTTCCGATTCTTCCACCTTTTACCAAATAATCTAACGTATCAACCATAAGATATAGCGAAGAATTTTCTCTAACTGCTTCAACACGAGCTAAAATTTCAGAAACAGTTTTGCCAGCCATAGCCATTTTTGCTGCTTCTAATACTTGAAAGCCGAGGGCGAAGGAAATAAATTTTGAATCGATAACTGTCACTTTTGAGCTAGACATTTGAGCCCCACTTATAGCTGAACTAAGTGTACCACTCATGCCCCCTGTTATATGTATAGAAATGATTTCACTACCATCGGCTCCGAGACGATCGTAAGTTTCAGCAAATACTCCTGCCGCAGGTTGTGAGGTTCTAGGAATTTCTTTCGCTTCTTTAAGTAGAGAAATATATTCCTTCGCTGAAACATCAACACCATCAATATACGACTTTCCGTCTACTGTAATTGTTAATGGTACTACCTCCACACCTAACGCATCTAATTCTGCTTTCGGTACATCTACTGTCGAATCTGTCACAATTTTAACCTTACTCACATAAGCACCCCTTTTTAAAAAGATCACTATGTTTTACATAAACTACTAAACTACGTAATCATTTCTATCATACTATAAAAGGATCGATGTTGTTAACATATAGAAAAAAATTTGACTCTAAAAAAAGGATAAGGGCACTAAACTCAAAGAGTTCATTTGCCCTTATCCTTTTTTTACTCTATACCACTTTCTTTGATTGCATGTTCCCAACTTGGGAAATAGTGAAGTGCACTTCTCATTAAATCTGGATGTGTTTTTTTAACTTTCTTCTTTGCTAAAGCCTCACCACTTGAATGTAATTGATTAATTGAGCTGATGACTTGATCTGCACTCATATCAATTTCCACCTTCACATTCCTCCTTAATATACTTACTAACCCTATTTTTTCCAAAAAAAGCAAGACTATACATTAAAAAGGAAATGAAAAAATGTAAAAATTGATATATAGCTACCCGAAGGATGTACTCTATGTTAAAATAACGTTTGTCTATTGTTGTTGAACGAGGAGGAAAAACGTTGAAAAAAGTACCATTTATCGCTGTAGAAGGTCCAATTGGGGTTGGAAAATCCTCTTTAGCTAGGGAAATTGCAAATTATTATCAGTATCGATTATTAAATGAAATCGTTGAAGAAAATCCTTTTTTAGGGAATTTTTATAAAGATATTGACGGGTGGAGCTTCCAAACAGAAATGTTCTTCTTATGTAATCGTTACAAGCAGCTTGAAGATATTGAAAAATACCATCTAAATAAAAATGAACCAGTTGTTGCTGATTACCATATTTTTAAAAATCAAATTTTTGCCGAACGAACATTACAAAGTAAGCAATATGAAAAATATAAACAAATCTACTACATACTTACAGCCAATATGCCTGAACCAAATCTAATTATTTATTTAAAGGCTGGTTTAAATACGCTGTTAGAACGGATATCCTTGCGCGGTAGAGACATTGAAAAAAATATTGATCCAGCTTATCTACTTCAACTTACGAAAGATTATGAGCAATTCATGGGTAAATTTATTAATGACCATCCTAATGTCCCTGTATTGACTTTTGAATGTGATCACATTGATTTTATTAAGAATAAAGCCGATCTTGAAGCAATTTTTTCAAAAATAGATGATCAATTATTTATAAATAACTAATATCGGAGTTGAAATTCATGATTGAGACAACAATCAAAAGCAATGCTTTAATTACATTAGCAGGGACTGTTGGTGTAGGAAAGTCAACGTTAACTAGAAATCTGGCTAACACATTAAAATTTAAAGCTTCATATGAGAAAGTTGACGGAAATCCTTATTTAGAAGACTATTATTCAAATTTTAAGCAATGGTCTTTTCATCTTCAAGTGTACTTTTTAGCTGAGAGATTTAAACAACAAAAATCTATGTTTGAGAGCGGCTACGGCTATGTACAAGATCGTAGCATTTATGAGGACGTAGGAATTTTTGCGAAGCTTCAATATGACCAAGGGAATATGACTGATCGCGATTTTGAAACATACAGTTCATTATTTGAAGCGATGACTCTATCGCCTTACTTTCCAAAACCAGATGTATTAATTTACTTGGATGGTTCCCTAGATAAAATTATTGAACGTGTCCATAGACGTGGGCGCAAAATGGAAACTGACACACCTTTAAAATTTTGGGAAGACTTATACGAGCGGTATCATAATTGGATTAATGAGTTCACTGTTTGTCCTGTTTTAAGACTAGACATTGAAACTTATGATAGTCATGATCCAAAATCGGTTGCTGCAATAATAAAAGAAATTGAGAATATTACAGCTAAAGAAGCCATTCTTACAAAATAAAAAACAAGAGGAGGCATTTGAATAAAATGTCCCCTCTTGTTTTTTTATTTACACAGCGCTAGTTTGATATGAAAATAGCTAATTTCTTCTGGCAATGCTTCTTTTAATGGCTTCAGTTTCTCTCCACCAATTTCAGCACGTTTTTCATTTATTAATTGCAAATATGAATTTGGTAGTACTCTTTCCCATTCAAGTTCAATTCCTTCAATAGCCCCTTGGATCAAATGTTGTTCTACCGTCGTTTGCTTTAGATCTCGCTCTAGAGCTATTTCGTGAATATCCATGCCGTCTTTAAAAAACTGTAACGTAACTAAGTAACTTGGGTCTTCCGCTTTTTCAATTGGCTTTTCCTGCACTTTTGGGGCCATTTCAATGGTGATGTTTTCATTAGAAAATGCACTAATTGCAGTTAAAAAAGCTTCACCATACTTTTCAAACTTCATTTCTCCAACACCTTTAATTTGGAGCATATCTGCTTTTGTCTTTGGATAATACTTACACATTTCTTTTAGCGTAACATCAGAGAAAACAATATATGGAGGAAGCTTTTCTTTTTCTGCTATTTCTTTTCGGAGTTGGCGAAGTTCTTCGAAAAGCTCAGAATGAATAGGCTCTTCTTTTTTCACCGGTTTTACTTTTTGTACTACTCTTTCTCCATCTTTTAGTACTGATGCTGCTCGCTCGGTTAGTCGAACAGTTGGGTATTGCCCAGTGGTCAATGCTAAATATCCTTCAGCAATAAACAGTTGCGTAAGTTCACTAATTTCTTTTTCTGTCTTTTCTTTCATAATGCCATATGTCTTCAGTTCATTTAGCCGTAATTCCTTAATTCGTTTATTATTAGACCCTTTAAGTACTTGGGCGACTAATGTAACTCCAAATCGTTCTTTCATTCTTACTATACAGGAAAAGATTTTTAAAGCCTCTGTCGTCACATCGATCTCTTCTAGGTCCGATTTACAATTGGAGCATTTGCTACAATCATTTTCTGCAACATCGCCAAAATAATTCACAATATAGGTTTGTAAACATTTTGTCGTATGGCAATAGTCAACCATTGCTTGCAGTTTACTATATTCATGGTCTTTCCGTTCAAGATCAGATGCATTTTGTTCGATTAGATATTTCTGTGTTTGGACATCCTTGCTCGTATAAAGCAAAACACACTCACTATTTTCTCCATCTCTCCCTGCTCTGCCTGCCTCTTGATAGTAGGCCTCCATACTTTTCGGTAATTGATAATGTACCACGTACCTCACATTGGATTTATCAATACCCATACCAAACGCATTTGTTGCAATAATAATTTTTTCATCATCATAAATAAATTTTTCTTGATTTTCATTACGGATCTTTTCTGACATTCCGCCATGATAAGTGACAGCTTGGACTCCATTTTTCTCTAAAAACGGTTGGAGTTCCTCAACATCTTTTCTTGTAGCTGTATAAATGATTCCACTTTCACCTTTCAATCGCTCGATGAACTCAAGTATATACTTTCTTTTATTACCTGTTTTCACAACTGAAAAAGCTAAGTTTTCTCTTTCGTAACCAGATACAAAATCTAAGGGAGATTGAAGCATTAAACCTTGTTTAATATCCTGAGCAACTGTCTTTGTCGCAGTTGCTGTAAAAGCTGCAATGACAGGCTTTGATGAAAGTTGTTGCATCAAATGACCAATTCTAGCGTAACTTGGACGAAAATCATGCCCCCATTGTGAAATACAGTGCGCTTCATCAACAGCAATTAAATCAATCGGTAGTTGCTGTAAAAACTGTAAAAATTGATTTGAATCCAGGCGTTCTGGTGAAACATAAACGAGTTTATATGAACCATGTTTAATGTCGTTCATGATTTCTCCTTGGTCAGCATGTGACACAGTACTATTTAAATAAATTGCTGGTACGCCAATACTATTTAGCGTATCTACCTGGTCTTTCATTAAGGAAATAAGTGGACTAATAACGACCGTAATTCCTTCAAAAAGCATTGCTGGAACTTGATAACAAACGGATTTACCTCCACCAGTAGGCATAATGCACAATGTATCAGTTTTGTTTAAAATGGCTGTGATGATTTCAAGTTGATTTTTACGAAAGCTATTGTACCCATAGTATTTTTTTAAAATCGTTATTGGTGTTTCTAATTGTTTTTCTAACATTTTTCCCATCTCCGTAACTAAAAGTATCAATGTAACCATAACATAGGGACCATTATTGTGGAAGGTTTAGATGCCGTATCTGCTAATAGAATACAGGGAAATCGCAAATAATAATGACCGATATACTTAATGAAAGAACGACAGGAGCTGATGAAATGACGAAGCGTAAAAGTAATCCTAGAAAAGAAGGGAAAAATAAGCACGGTGGACATGTTAGTCCGTTAGGCAATTCTCCAAATCAAGAGTTTGCCCGTGAGCCATATGTAGAGGCCGGACAAGCAAGTAAGCAAAACAACGATAAACGTTAGATATTAAAAAGTGAAGAAAAAAGGAATGACCAAGGTCATTCCTTTTTAATCTTCTAAGGCTTTTACGTAAATACCTTTATACGTTTGAATACACGCTGCTACACATTCACCACAGCCATTACAATTACTTTCAATTACTTTTGGCTTACCATTTTCCACTGTTAAAGCGTCGCGTCCTAACGGGCATGCTCTGATACAATAGTCGCACATTGTTCCTTTGAACGCCAAACAGTTGAACTCGAACACTTCAGCAATTCCTAGCTTTTCATCTTTTCCGATCTCCTCTAATGCTCCTGTTGGGCAATGAGTAATACATTTATTGCAAAAAGTACATGGCGACTCGTTTGGATTAATAAAAGGTGTCCCTGCAAGTTTCGCCCCGTAATCTACTGAAAAAAGTCCTATCGTTGACGTCGGACAGACGTCTTCGCAGATGCCACAGCGGGTGCAAGTGGCAAGGAAAGCAAGTTCATTGCCCGCACCTGGTGGACGAATAAAGTTTCGTTCCTGTTCGATGGAAGCCCCGATTATTGACCCGAGAAATTGAAAGGAGGAACGAAAGTTTTCCTTCAGATATTGTCTACGGTTCAATCGATCGATCATTGCTGAATCACTGCCTGATGTTGCATCGCTTCATCATCTTCGAAGTTTGTGTAAGCAAGGCAGATAGAAACAATTCCATCTATTTCTTTGAATGCCTCTCCAATACGGTAGCTTTCATCAACAGAATCGGCTTCAAGTGTTAAAACAACTTTTACCTCCTGCTCAATATGATGAACCTCTACCCCAGGAAGCTTCTGAAGTTGTTCAATTACTGCATCTGTTTTTCCTTTTACTGTGATTAGCATAAATCCTGAAATGACCATGCTTACACCTCCGTCGTTAGTATTTAATCGTTAAATGCAGCTTTTGTTTCTCCAGTATCTAAACCATGGCACGTAACACAAACATACCTAGGGCCAAAAATTCCTTTTGCCCGATCTCGATCAACAAAATGATCAATTGGAATTTCCCTTGCCCCCATTGCTTGAGCATTTTCATGACACATTAGGCAACTTTCACCCTTTGTTTTTGGATTCCATCTACCTGCATGGTCAACTGGTTGTAAAGTAGGAGCTGAAATTAATACCATTGTCGCAGCTTCAGCTCTTTCTTGTTTTAACTGAGGTATATCAACATTTTTAGCTGATTGTTTCGCTGGTTCTTGTTTTGGTGTCTCTTGCTTCGGTACTGCCACTGTTTCGCTTGATGAGTCATTAAATAAACCAACACCTACGACTATGGCAAAGATTAATACTCCAATAGAGACGGCAAATAAAAAGTAATTTGATTTTTTCATGTTAGTCCCCCCTAAGCCTTAATAACTTTAACGGCACATTTTTTATAATCTGGTTGCTTGGATATTGGACAATATGCATCTAAGGTTGTATCGTTTATCAACGCTTCTTCTGCAAAGAAAGGAACGAAGACTAAACCTTTTGGCGGCTTACCACGACCTGTTGTCGTTGCTTTTACTTTTGTTTCGCCACGGCGTGATTTAACGATAACCCAATCTTTATCCTTAATACCAATTGCAGCTGCATCATCTGGGTGGATTTCACATAGTGCTTCTGGTACAGCACGGTGTAACTCAGGCACACGACGAGTCATTGATCCGCTATGCCAGTGCTCTAACACGCGGCCAGTACATAACCAAAACGGATATTCCTCATCTGGAATTTCAGGTGCATCCTCAAACGGTCTAAAGAAGATTGTCGGCCGTTTATCATTCGATTTATAGAAACTAACATCTTTATATTTACCAACTTCACCAAACGTTTCAACTCCGACTTGGTCAAAGCCTTCTTCTTGCTTCCCATGAGCATAACGCCACTTAGTCTCCATCCATTTCCCATCTACCTCACGAACCGGCCAGCGCATTCCATGTTGTTTTAAATACTCTTCATAAGGTCCTAATTCTTTTGCGCTTGTTTTCAATTTGAAGCCAAGCTCTTGAACTGCAGGGTTTGGATGTGTGTGTGGCGCACTAAATAAACGGTATTCTTCAAAAAGCCTTACGCATACTTCATGGTCATCAATTAAATCATTCTTCTCATAATCCCAAATATCCGGACCATACTTACCAAATACAACATCAAAGGAGTCGTGCTCACCAATTTTCTTACCTTCAAGAACACGTTTAGCGACTTGAACCATCGTCCACATATCCCACTTTGCTTCCCCTGGTGGCTCTTGGCATTTTTCAAAAATAGAGTTACGACGTTCCGCGTTGCCAAACATCCCTTCTCTTTCTACCCACATCGCTGCTGGTAAAACAACGTTCGCCATCTCAGTTGAGCGAGTAGGGTATACTTCAGAAACAACGATAAATCCGTCAATAACACCTTTTCCATCAACATCAACACCACGGAACCGATTTGTTTTCGGTAATGTTTGACCCCAGTTATTCGACATACTCCAAAGGAACTTCACCTTACCATTACCAAGTTCGCGAAACATTTGAATTGTATGGTAACCGGGCTTTTCAATAGCATCTAAATATCCTTCTGGTAAGTTCCAAATCATTTCACTAAAACGGCGATGATCAGGATTTGTTACAACTAGATCTGCCGGTAAACGATGAGAGAATACGCCAACTTCACGAGCTGTACCACAAGCACTTGGTTGACCAGTTAAAGAGAATGGTCCACTTCCTGGTTGGCTAATTTTACCTGACATTAAATGCACATCATAAATTAAGTTATTCATCCACGTTCCACGTGTATGTTGGTTTACTCCCATTGTCCAAGTAGACATAACCTTTTTATTAGGGTCAGCAAACTCTTTTGCTAAAGCTTCTAAATCTTCAGCAGGAACTCCTGATAATTCAGAAACGTATTCAAACGTATATTTTGAAACCATCTCTTTAAATTCATCAAACGTTATTGACCAAGAATCATTTGCCTTTTGGCCAGCTTCAGTTGTATCGTAATCATCTTCCATTGCATGGCCTAAATTTTCTTGACCTGCTTTAAATTGACAATGTTCTTCAATAAACTTTTTATCATAAGAATCTGTTTCAATTAAGTAATTAACGATACTATTTGCGATAGCTAAGTCAGTTTGTGGTCTAAACACCATTACATGATCTGCAGTTTCAGAAGTACGAGTATGATATGTTGTTAAGTCATAGTGCTTCACATTTGGATCTGATAGCTTTCTAGCCGTTAAACGAGAGTATAGTACGGGATGCATTTCTGCCATATTCGCGCCCCAAGTAACGAAAACATCCGCCATATCTAAATCATCATAACAACCCATCGGTTCGTCTGATTGGAATGTTGACATGAAACCAGTTACCGCACTTGCCATACATAATCTAGCATTAGGGTCGATGTTATTATTTTGCAATCCAGCCTTCCATAGTTTTACAGATGCATAGCCTTCATGGATTGTTTGTTGTCCAGAACCCCAGAATGCAATCGAATTCGGGTCTGTATCGTGTGCTTCTCTTAATTTACTAGCAACTAAATCCAGGGCTTCATCCCATGATGCTTCACGGAACCCTTCCATTGTTCCTTTTTTACTATTATCTTCACGAATTAACGGTTTAGTTAAACGATCTTTACCAAATAAAATTTTCCCTAGATAATAACCTTTAATACAGTTTAAACCTCGGCTTGAACGGTTATCTGGATCACCTTTTACTGCAATCACTTTTTTATCTTTAACACCTACTAAAACCCCACAACCTGTTCCGCAGTAGCGGCAAACTGAAGTTTTCCACTCATCTGGCTCAATTGATTGCGCTTCCACTTCTACAGGGTCTTTTTCTGGTTCTTTTGGTTCCGGTGTAGCTACATCTTTTTGTGTACACCCTGCTGCAATCATTGCTGATGAAATTGCTGCAGCTTTTAATAAGCTTCTACGAGTTAATTCCATGACAACTTTTCCCCCTTAACCTCTTTTGGAATTCTGTTGCTTCTTTATATATGCGGTCAATGACCGCTTGATAAAGCCTAGTGGGACCCAGGATCAAAACATGTACCACTTAAGCTGCAATCACCTTAAGTATTTTTTAAAATTAATTGAACTTTCTCAAGTTGTTCACTGTAATAACTTAATTGTAGTGTTGATTGTGACATTCCATTGTGCTAAATATCACTACTAAAGATACTTTTTGTGAACTTTTTATGAATAAAGCGTTTTCCATCAATAACCTTTCCTAAAATAAGCTAAAAACAACTTGACAAAATCATTCTTTAACGAATAAAACAACGAATTTGCAAATCGTTTTTTACAAGCAAAAAGAGGATGACCTTTGGTCATCCTCTCCCGTTACTGCTCTATAACCTTTACATATATGCCTTTATATGTTTGAATACAAGCATTTACACACATCCCACACCCGTTACAATGATCTTGATCAACGTATGGTTTCCCACACCTGTATGACAAAGCCTTCGCACCAGAAGGACAGGCTCTTATACAATAATCACACAACGTACCTTTAAAAGCTAAGCAGTTAAACTCAAATACTTCAGCAATTCCGAGTTTTTCTTCTTTCCCGATCTCCTCTAACGCACCCGTTGGACAATGAGTGATACATTTATTGCAAAATGTACATGGAGACTCGTTTGGATTAATAAAAGGAGTTCCTGCAAGTTTCGCCCCGTAATCTACTGAAAACAGTCCTATCGTTGACGTCGGACAGACGTCACAGCAGACGCCACAGCGGGTGCATGTGGCAAGGAAAGAAAGTTCATTGCCTGCACCTGGTGGGCGAATAAAGTTCCGTTCTTGTTCAATTGAAGCTCCAATTATTGACCCGAGAAATTGAAAGGAGGAACGAAAATTTTCCTTTATATATTGTCTACGGTTCAATCGATCAATCATTACTGAATCACTGCCTGATGTTGCATCGCTTCATCATCTTCGAAGTTTGTGTAAGCAAGGCAGATAGAAACAATCCCATCTATTTCTTTAAATGCCTCTCCAATCCGGTAGCTTTCATCAACAGAATCGGCTTCAAGTGTTAAAACTACTTTTACCTCCTGTTCAATATGATGAACCTCTACCCCAGGAAGCTTCTGAAGTTGTTCAATGACTGCATCTGTTTTTCCTTTTACTGTGATTAGCATAAATCCTGAAATGACCATGCTTACACCTCCGTCGTTAGATTTTAATCGTTAAATGCTGCTTTTGTTTCTCCAGTATCTAAACCATGACATGTAACGCAAACATATCGAGGTCCAAAAATTCCTTTGGCACGATCTTCATCTACAAAATGATCAATCGGAATTTCCCTTGCACCCATTGCTTCTGCTTGTTCGTGGCACATTAGACAACTTGCACCTTTTGTTTTAGGGTCCCATCTACCAGCATGGTCAACTGGTTGTAGCGTAGGCGCAGAGATTAAAACCATGGTTGCAGCTTCTGCTCTATCTTGATTTAGCTGTGGTACATTTACTGTTTTAGCTGGCTCTTTAGCAGGCTCTTCTTGTTTTGGTGTTTCTTGTTTTGGTTGTTCTTGCTTTGGTCCAGTTGCTGAATTATCTGTACAACCTACTATGCCTAAAAATAGTGAAGCTATTAATAATACTAAACCGACTGAGAATAATAAATTATTAGATTTCATTTTCGTCCCCCCTATGCCTTATAGACTTTAACTGCACATTTTTTGTAATCAGGCTCTTTTGATAGTGGACAATGAACATCATGTGTAGCATCATTAATCATTGTTTCTTCCGCAAAGAATGGAACATATACTAAACCTTTTGGAGGCTTTCCACGACCTATTGTCGTAGCTTTTACTTTTGTTCTACCTCTGCGTGATTCAACAAAGATATAATCGTGATCTTTAATACCAATTGCTGCTGCATCATCCGGATGGATTTCACATAATGCTTCTGGTACAGCACGATGCAGTTCTGGTACACGGCGAGTCATTGATCCACTATGCCAGTGCTCTAGTACACGTCCTGTACATAGCCATAGTGGGTACTCAGCATCTGGAACTTCTGCTGCTTCCTCAAACGGTCTAAAGTAAATTCTTGCTTTATGATCTGCCCACGACTTATAGAAATCGAGGTCTTTGTTTTTCTTCTTACCGTCACCCATTAATTCAACACCAATTTCGTCATAACCATCTTCTTGTTTACCATTTGCATAACGCCATTTCGTTTCCAACCACTTACCGTTTACTTCACGAACCGGCCAACGAATACCATGTTGTTTTAAATACTCATCGTATGGAGCTAATTCTTTTGCTCTTGTCTTCAATTTACTACCTAGTTCTTGTACAGCTGGGTTTTCATGAAGATGCGGAGCAGTAAACATTCGATATTCATTCCATAGTCTTACACAAACTTCATGTTCATCGATTAAATCATTTTTAGCGTAATCCCAAATATCTGGACCATACTTACCGAAAATTACATCGAACGCATCGTGATCACCGATTTTCTTGCCATCAAGAGCACGCTTTGCAACTTGAACCATTGCCCAAATATCCCATTTCGCTTCTCCTGGAGGTTCTTGGCATTTTTCAAAAATTGCGTTTCTTCGTTCAGCATTTCCAAACATTCCTTCTCTTTCTACCCACATAGCTGCTGGGAAAACAACGTTCGCCATCTCTGTTGAGCGAGTTGGATACACTTCTGAAACAACAATAAATCCATCCATGATCCCTTGACCATTAGGGGCAATTCCTTCATGGTTATGGTAACGTTTGGTGTTTGGTAATGTTTGACCCCAGTTGTTAGACATGCTCCACAAGAATTTCACATTCCCGTTTCCAAGTTCACGGAACATTTTAATTGTGTGGAAACCTGGAGTTTCGATAGAGTCTAAATACCCTTCTGGTAAATTCCAAATTAATTCAGAAAATCTACGGTGCTCTGGATTATTTACTACTAAGTCAGCTGGTAGGCGGTGTGAGAATACTCCAACTTCACGGGCAGTACCACAAGCACTTGGCTGACCAGTTAATGAAAATGGGCCACACCCTGGTTGGCTAATTTTACCAGCTAGTAAGTGAACACTATAAATTAAGTTGTTCATCCATGTTCCGCGAGTATGTTGATTAACCCCCATCGTCCATGTAGACATAACTTTACGATTTGGATCAGCGAATTCTTTTGCTAATTCTTCTAAAGCTGCTGCTGGAACACCTGATAATTCTGAAACATACTCAAATGTATACTCAGAAACGCGTTCTTTGTATTCTTCAAAAGAAATTTCAGCATGCCCCATAACCTTTTGACCAATTTCTGATGCATCATAATTATCATCCCACGTATGGCCTAAGTTTTCTGTTCCACCAAAAAATTGGCAATGATCAGCTACGAACTCTTTATCATAAGAATCTGTTTGAATTAAGTAGTTAGCAATACAGTTAGCAATCGCTAAGTCTGTTTGTGGTCTAAACACCATAACGCTATCTGCTGTTTCAGATGTACGTGTATGGTAGGTTGTTAAATCGTAATGTTTAACATTTGTACCCGATAGTTTTCTAGCTGTTAAGCGAGAGTATAAAACAGGGTGCATTTCTGCCATGTTTGCTCCCCAAGTAACAAAGGTATCAGCTAAATCAAGATCATCATAGCAGCCCATAGGCTCATCTGAATTAAACGTCGTCATAAAGCCAACTACCGCACTTGCCATACAGAGGCGAGCATTTGGATCAATGCAATTACTCTCTAAACCAGCTTTCCATAATTTAACTGATGTGTATCCTTCATGAACGGTTTGTTGTCCTGAACCCCAAAACGCAATCTTATTTGGACCCTCAGCACGATATTCTTTAATTTTGCTAGCAACTAAGTCCAGGGCTTCATCCCATGATGCTTCACGGAAACCGTCCATTGTTCCTTTTTTGCTGTTGTCTTCACGAATTAACGGCTTTGTTAAACGGTCTTTACCGAATAAAATTTTACCTAAGTAGTAGCCTTTTATACAGTTTAAACCACGACTTGAACGATTATCAGGGTCACCTTTAACAGCGATAACCTTATTATCTTTAACTCCTACTAATACTCCACAACCTGTTCCGCAATAACGGCAAACTGATGTTTTCCATGCATCCGGTTCAATTGATTGCGTTTCAACTTGTACAGGATCTTTTTCAGGAGCTTTTGGTTCTGGTATAGCTACTTCTTCTTTTTTTGTACATCCAGCTGCAATCATAGCTGATGAAATTGCCGCAGCTTTTAACAAGCTTCTACGAGTTAATTCCATTACATCTTTTCCCCCTTAACCTCATTTGGAATTTCAATATGTTGCTTCTTTTGTATATACGGTCTAAGACCGATTGATAAAGCTTCGTGGGAGCAAGCATCAATGCAAGCACCACATAAGCTACAATCACCTGATATAACATAAGATATCTCACCATTAATAGCCGGATCTAGAATTGAAGGATGTGAGAAGCATACTTTTTTACATTGCATACAGCTAACACACTTTTCATCATCAATCTTTACCCTTAATTGACCTGCCTTACCGATGCTTGAATAAAAGCCTCCAACTGGGCAAAGATATCTACACCAACCTCTTTTGGAAATAAAAAAATCAAACAAAACAATAGCTAAGATGATAAAACTACCAATGCCCCATACAAATAGTAAATTTCTCAATGTATTTCCGATTGGCGAAATAATTTCAAAGATTGGCACACCAATGACAAACGATAAAATTAATACTAATGCCGCTAATTGACTTTTAGTATTTAAGTTTAATTGAACGTCAGGTAGATTTTTAAAGCGCTTTCTTAATGAATCGGTAAGTTCAAGTAATGTATTGACTGGGCACACCCAGCTACAGAAAACTCGCCCACTAATAACTAAATAAAAAAGAAATACAATTAAAGCAGATCCAATAAAGCTCCAAACTATTTTTTTAGATGCTAACGTTACACCTAAAGCTCCTAGAGGATCGGAGAGTTGAATTCCGAATATTTCGGAAGATGATAGTGACCCATAAAAAAAGTTTGTTCCAGCTACTTCGACTAGAAATAGTGGCGATAAAAATAACAGTAAAACTAAAAATTGGACAGACTTTCTAGCAATCATCCATTTTTTCACAGTAGACCACCTGCCTCACGTGGTTGGATCTTGATTGCAACTGGATTTTCTACGACACATTTGTGAACACAAATTCCGCAGCCGACACATTTTTCTGGATCAATAACCGGTCCGAAAATCGCATGAATATTGTCGTCAGGCTTTAAATAAATATCCAGTTTAATAGCTTCATCAATTAGAGGACATTCTCGGTAGCAAACTTCACAACGTATTCCTTTGTATGCAATACAGGTATCCTTGTCAATAATAGCAACACCCATGTTTACATCACTACGTTTTTCAATCCCACTTAACGCAGTAGTTGGACAAGCCTCTACACAAGGGAAATCTTCACAAAGCCAACATGGTGATTCTCTCGCATCGATGAATGGTGTTCCCAAACCTAACCCCATATTACTAGTTCCCATATTAATAGATTTGTAGGGACAGGCTTGATTGCATTTTCCACAACGCGTGCATAAAGCAAGGAATTCATCTTCATCACTAGCACCTGGTGGTCTTAATACTTGCTTACTACCTGCTTTCATTAACTTCAGCAGTTCATAAGCTGCAAACCCACCAATAACAGTTCTGAGTAACCCGAGCCCTTTCAATGAAAAGCCTCCTTTTTTATCTATTTTGTTTAAAGCTGTTTCACACAAAATTTAACAACTTTACATAATTGTATCGTTGGAAATAAAAATGTAATGTGACCATCATCACATTTTTTATGATAACAGTGTGACAAAAATCACTCGTAATAAACGTCTACCATTTTTATGAAGGTCAAAAGAACTTTAAACGTCTTACAAAAACAAAAAACTGCCATAAAGGCAGTTTTTTAACTTTAATACATCCATTTAAATTGATCGTCAATCACTTCATCGTCACGAAGAACATAAAACAGCTGAACAAAGAAGATAGACATTACAAATGAAATAACTGTATATTGGATCAAGTTTGGAAAACGTACGGTCATAGGTAACCAAAATTCAACAACAGCTGGATATACTGCAATTTGCAAGAAAATTGGAAATCCAATCCAAAAAAGAATAGATGTTTTCGATTCATTCCACCTGATAAATATTGGCAAGATAGTGATTACAAATAGTAAGCCAGATATTAACTTTATTGAAAGCCTATTAGAAATAGGATAAGTAAAACTTACATCGAATGGTTCTATGAAAGGTGAAATCAACCAATTCGTAAGATAACAAACTGGTAAAAATATTAACCAACCAATTAAAAATTTCATCGCCCATCGTTGAAAGCTAGTATTTCTAAAATAATAACGTAACTGTTCAATAAAGGGCTTTCCTTTGATTTTTGGCTTCCATAATACGGTTACTAAAAATGAGAAAGAAACCGCAGGAAGTATTTGGGTAATTAATTCGTATCCCAGCATTAAATCATGCCCACTTAAAAATGCTTCGAGCATTTTTAAGCCGTAAAAGAAGTAATAATGATAAAGAAAAATACAAAAAAACCTTTCAACATTTGATTGCTGTAACTTTTTAAATAGCTCCCCAATGACAATGGCTATAACAGCTGTCACTAAGAAAAATGGCAAAACTCCCTTTAGACTCTCAATGAAATTAGTATGATCAGGTTGACCTAATCCAAAGAACATTGCAACTGTATGACTGAGTAAAGTCGCAACTAGACTAATATATGCTACTATTAATGCAAAAAAAATAGACTTTATACTATACCATATAACGTTCATAGACCGGCTTCACTCCTTTTCATTGTGATCTATGAGAAACTAGTTTCATACTTCTGTATGTTTAACTATACGTTATTTTCAGGTAATAATTTGTGACACATTTAGTACATTATCATTTAACATTCGAAAATTATTTTATTAAGTTGCATTAGAAGTCTTTATCTAAAGTAAATAAAATAACATTGTTAAAGGCAATAAATCCCCTTTAACAATGTTATTTCTTTCTCCTCTATCCTAGCAAATTCTCGGAAGTTGTATCCCAGAAAGGCGATTTAAGCGACGACGGCTACCTAAAGTCATTTTCAAAAATAACTTCCCTTCACCTTGTTCCACCACATGTCCTATAGATGTGGCGTCAATACCAAGCTCATGCTTTTTCATTACCTCTAGTACCTTTGCTTCATCTTCTTTAGCAACGATTACAAGTAACTTACCTTCATTGGCCAAATATAAAGGCTCAAAACCTAAAAGATCACAAGCACCTTCAACTTCAGGCTTAATTGGTAAATCATCTTCTCGAATTTCTATAGCAACTTTAAAGTCTTCACAAATCTCTACTAATGTCGTTGCTACTCCGCCTCTAGTTGGGTCTCTCATTATTTTCACTTTATTTGAGGCACTCATGATATCATCTATTAATCGATTTAAACATGCACAGTCACTTTCTAAGTCTGTTAATAGACCTAATTCACCTCTGGCACTTAAAATTGCTACTCCGTGGTCTCCAATTGTGCCACTAATAATAACTGAATCTCCTTCTTTGATCTTTCTAGGAAGGAAATTCTCCTCTTTTATTACCCCTACGCCTGTAGTATTGATAAATATTCCATCAACACTACCACGTTCAACAACTTTTGTATCACCTGCGACAATTTTCACATTCGCCTTTTTCGCTTCTTCGGCCATTGCTGTAACTATCTCTTTTAAATCTTTAATTAAAAACCCTTCTTCAAGAATAAAACCAACTGTCATGTACAAAGGTTCTGCGCCACTAACAGCAATATCATTTACTGTACCAACGATGGCTAACTTGCCAATATTTCCTCCTGGAAAAAAGACTGGTTTAATGACGAAGCTATCAGTGGAAATAGCTAATTTGTTTGAAGGAACATGTAATAGCGCTGCATCTAAGCGAGCGTGTTCATGATGTTCGAATGCGCTAACAAAAACTTCCTGAATTAATTGATGTGCAAGTTCGCCACCATCACCATGAGCTAAACTTATTTTTTCTGACATGATTATTCCTCCCTCATAAATTGGTAAGATGCGGCACAGCTTCCTTCCCCTGAAACCATACAAGGACCAATTGGATTAGTTGGTGTACAAGCTTTCGCAAATAAGCTACATTCCTCTGGTTTTATCATGCCACGAATAACATCTCCACAACGACATTTGGTTTTCTTAGGTGGGTTTACTTTAATAGGGAAACGTAATTTAGCATTTAAGTGACTGTATTCTTCACGGATATCTAAACCACTATTTTCAATAATACCAATTCCGCGCCACGCTTCTGCACATGGCTCAAAGTACTTTTCCATCAACTGTTGCGCTTGTAGGTTCCCCTCGTCGCGAA
The DNA here is from genome assembly GCF_001866075.3 of Anaerobacillus isosaccharinicus. GTDB lineage: Bacteria > Bacillota > Bacilli > Bacillales > Anaerobacillaceae > Anaerobacillus > Anaerobacillus isosaccharinicus. The sequence goes on from NZ_CP063356.1 coordinate 4,837,154, forward strand.
CAATATGTCTATGAGCATTTATAATGTCTGGCGTTTCGTTTAATAACAGCTCGATCGTTTGGTAAATACCGTTCAGAAGTTGAACTGGCTCAAATCCACAAATGACACCAGGTACCTTATATTCATCAACTAAATAATGATATTGATTTTTTCCTAAAACAATCGAAACATGCCCTGGAAGTAAAAAACCATCAACATGAACTTCTCCTTCATTTAGTAACTTACGTAGGATCGGTTCAACTAGCTTTGTTGTTACCCACATTGAAAAATTAGAAACATTTTCTTCATGGGCTACCTTTAACGCTACTCCTAAAACTGGAATGGTCGTTTCAAAGCCAATTCCTAAGAAGATAACTTCTTTATCAGGGTTTTCTTTGGCAATCTTAACTGCATCAACAGGAGCATAAACAATGCGAATGTCCTTACCATCTGTTTTGGCGCTCATTAATGTTCGATTTGTACCAGGAACACGGATCATATCACCAAAAGAACAGATAATACGATTTTCACCTTCAGCTAGCTCGATCATCGCATCAATGGACTGTTGGTCAGTAACACAAACTGGACACCCTGGCCCAGAAATGAGCTTAACTTTTCCTGCCAATAACTTTTTTACACCTGTTTTCGCTACAGCCACTGTATGTGAACCACAAACCTCCATAAGAGCAGGCTCTTTTCCAAACTTTTCTTTATAACGGTCAGCAATATCAAAAATCTTATCTAGTAAAGTCTTACTTAATTCTGGACTGGAGAATTGTTTAAGCGTTTCTAGCATCTGCAATTTTCCTCCACTCTTCTAAACTAACGAGGGCATATTCTTCATCAACAATCGACATTGCTTGGCCTGCATGAACGATTACATAATTACCTAGCTCTACTTCAGGAACAAAAATAATACCTACAGTCATTTGCGACCCCATTACATCAACAACAGCTGAGTATTCATGTCTTTCAATAACTTTTGCTGGAACTCCAACACACATAGTTCATTCTCCTTTTTTACTAATTATTTTTTTCAGATGCGATAATTAACTGACCTAAAGATATTCCACCATCACTGCACGGTACTTTTTTGTGAGTAAAAACTTGAAAATCTTTTTCTTTTAAAGCCTTTACTAGTTTCGTTAGTAAGTAACGGTTATGGAAACTCCCCCCGGACAATACGACCTTCTTCGGTAGGAACGGATTTTGCTTTGTCGCTTCTGATAACAAACTGGTGCATATCTGCACGATCGTTTCATGGAATTTTAAAGAAATCTGTTTCGCTTCTTTGCCTTGTCCAATTTCCTTAATCACTTCTTTAAGCATGTTTTTTAGTGAAATTTGGACAATGCCATCTTTTACAATCAGCTCGAAAGGATAATACTCATCTATAACTTCTTCTTCAGAGACCAACTCTGATAATCTAATTGCAGCTTCACCGTCGTAAGTAGATACCGTACAAGTCCTAACCATAGCACTTACTGCATCAAACAAGCGCCCGCACGTTCCTGCTAGTGGACTATTAATCTTCTTATCAATCATTGTTGCAATGATTTCGATTTCTCTTTGTTTCTCTGGAAACAACGTTGCAGAAACGCTCTTACCCTCTTCTATTCCAAATTGAGAAATGATTAAACCAACTGCATTTCTCCAAGGCTCTTTTACAGCCTTTTCTCCACCCGGTAAAGGATAATAAGCTAAGTGGCCCATTCTCTTAAAGCTGATAGCATCTCCATATAAAAGCTCAAACCCCCAAATGTTTCCGTCTTCGCCGTAGCCGGTCCCATCTAAGATCAATCCAAAACACGGCTCTTTTAAAAGATTGTCTTCCATACATGCTACATGGTGAGCATGGTGATGTTGGACTGGTATGATTACTGACGCTTTCATTTCTTGAGCTAACTTCGTAGTTTCATATTGTGGGTGCATATCATGAGCAACTACGACACGATTAACACCCATCCATTTTTCTAGGTGCAAAAATTCGTTTAAATAATGATTTGTCACTTCCACGCTTCCCATATCTCCAATATGAGGGCCAATAAATAGTTGGTCATAGCGCCCAAAAGTAAATGTGTTTTTTTGTTGTGGACCTAATGCAATCACACCATTAACATCTCTCTCTGTAAAAATCGGATCAGGGACATACCCCCTTGCACGACGGAAAAAATGGACCTCATCATTTACAAGTTGAACGACAGAATCATCAATAGGATGCTCAATTTCTCTGTTTGAACTTAAGATATGATCAGCAATTCCATCCAAATAGGTGAAAGCCTCATCATCCTTATGTAGCATAGGTAACCCAGAAGGATTTGCACTCGTCATGATTATTAAATCAAGCTCGCTATTTAAAAAAAGTAGCTTATGCAAAGGCGTGTACGGTAAAAATACACCAATTGTATTCATACCTGGTGCAACTGCCTCGGGAAGGGTATCATTCTCTTTTTTCTTTAAAACAACAATCGGAGCTTCTGGAGAATGAAGTAACTCGATTTCTTTTTGACAAAAAGAAGCTACTTTCTCTACTGCAGTAACTGTTCCCGCCATAATAGCAAGCGGTCGATTAGGACGTTTTTTCCTTTGTCTTAATCTTTGAACTACATCTTCATCCATGGCGTCGCACGCTAAATGATAACCACCTATCCCCTTAATGGCAACGATCTTCCCAGATTTTATATACTTTATCGTTTCATCAATTGCTTTTTTTCCTGTTGATAGAAACTCACCCTTGATTGAGCTCAATGTCACTGTTGGCCCACACTTTGGACAAGCTATCGGCTGCGCATGATGCCTTCTGTTCGTTGGGTCATCATATTCTTTTTTACAATCCTCACACATAAGAAAATCAGACATTGTTGTGTAAGGCCGATCATATGGTAGCTCACGAATAATTGTGTATCTAGGACCACATTGCGTACAATTGATAAATGGATATTGATAGCGAAAGTTCTCTGGGTCTTCCATCTCTGCTAAACATTCTGGACAAACTGCAGTATCAACTGGGATAACTAACGAAGACTTCCCACCACGTTCACTTTCGATAATTGTAAATGAATTAAAATTGTTAAAAGAGATCTCTTCCACTTTTATTTGATCAATTCTAGCTATACGCGGCGGTTTCGTTTTTATCACTTCAACAAAAGCAGCTACTGAAGAAACTTCTCCTTCAGCTATAATTTTGACACCGTCCATATTATTTTGAACTGTCCCGCAAATAGCATATTTTTCTGCAATAAAGAAAATAAAGGGACGGAACCCAACACCTTGCACCCGTCCCTTTACTGTTATTTTTGTAGCTTTAAAGTTTTCCATACGCTTCTTTAATCCAATTAAACCATTCGTCCATACCTTCACCAGTTGTTGCAGAAAGCTTTAATAGCTTAGAATCTGGATTAATGCCCATTAAGTCTTCTTCAGCTACTTCCACATTAAAGTTTAAGTAAGGTAATAAATCGATTTTGTTTAATAAAACTAATTCTGTTCTTCTGAACATGACAGGATATTTGGGAATTTTGTCATTTCCTTCTGGAACACTAAGGACAGAAATCTTATGTTGTTGCCCTAGGTCATATCCAGAAGGGCAAACGAGATTACCAACATTTTCGATAAATAAAATATCGATCTCTGAAAGATCAAAATCTGGTATCGTTTTTGCTACCATTCGCGCATCAAGGTGACAACCACCTTTTGTGTTAATTTGCACTGCCTGTGCTCCTGCTGCACGAATACGGTCTGCGTCTATTTCAGTTGCTAAATCACCTTCAATAACTCCAATTCGAAAGTCATTACTAAGTTTTGCGATTGTTTGTTCTAATAATGTTGTTTTCCCTGCGCCCGGTGAACTCATTACATTTATTACAAGCGTTTTACTCTCTATAAATTGCTCCCTCAAATATGCTGCTGCTGTATTGTTGTCTACTAATACATCTTCATTTAATGTTATCTTCATAAATATTAACTCCCTTCGTATGAATAAACTTTGAATGTTTCTCCAGAAATAAGTTGTCCACTTGGTATTTTGCAATTAGGACATAGGGCAAGCTTTTGGTCAGGAAAATACTCAGTGTCACAAATATAGCATTTCGCTTTTGCTTCTTCCCGAATGATTACTAGCTTACTATCCTTGTCCAAAAAAGGTATTGATTGTGTTTTATATACATCAAAAGCCATTTCTAATGCGTCTGGCATAGCATTACTAATATCACCAACGATTAGTTCTATCTTTGTAACTTTTGAGAATGAGCGTTTCTGAATGTCGTCTTGAATGATATTTAAAATATCACCCATTAAAGCCATTTCATGCATAATGATCTTTCCTTTAAATGTTTTTGTACTACACATTTTTGATCCACTTTAACATCAGTAGTTGCTAGTTATTAGTAAATTTATTACATAGGAAAGGGGACCCTATACCCCAATAAACCATTCTCCATTTTTCTCTCTGATGTAGTAGTGTTTAAAGGCAAGGTCCCCAGTTTCGGTTTCAACATCAAATGTTTTATCACAACTAAAACATTTCATTTTTCTGTCATACGCAATCCATTGGACTAATGATTGACAACTTGAACAAACTTTTTCATAGGCTTTCAATTGTTCACCATCTGAATAGATTAGTATTGAACTATTTTTAATAAAGCGGTCTTGTATTCCTAGAAAGGAAGAGGGCGATATACCTTCAAGCTTTAGCCACTTAACACCAACGATTTTGTCAGCAACACTCTTAGCACCTTCAAGCTCATCTCCAATTAACGGAAGAGTTATTTCCTTAGTCGTAGTAATAAGACTTTTTCTCATTTCCGTCAAAAATTGAAGTCTATTCAATCTTATCACTCCATGTGTCCACTTGACTTTTAATCTGATTCGCTAAGTCTATTAGTCTATCATTTACAGTACTAGTTAGTTCTAATCCAAGTTTAAGAGATTCCGGCTGAATACCAAACATAATCATTTCTTCCGGTAAACGTTCTCTGATCCGTGCTGCGAAAAGAACTTCTTGGAAACCAACTTGATGGATCGACATCTTTATGCCGAAATAAGCAGGTATATCATCATTTTTAATAGAAATAATTGTACCAGGCTCTTTCCCAGCATTAATTGCATCGATAATAATCAAATAATCGGTATCCTCTACAGGTCCTAACAGTCTCATACCATCTGTTGCACCTTCAATAATCTCCACTTCTTCTTCACTTTTATCTTTTAGCACTTTATGAAGAAGTGGTAAAATATGAACCCCAACACCCTCATCAGAATAGAGGGTGTTGCCGATTCCTAAAATTGTAATTTTCTTTGTCTTTTTTTCTAGTTGATTACAAGTCACGCCTTTTCACCTACAGTTGTTGTTATTTTAGTGGTCTTCATCGTGCTTCTTTTCTGTTTTATAACCGGTAAAAATACTAGACATTGTTCCATTTTTGCTAAGCCAATCTTCACGGAAGGCCATATAAATATGAACAATCATAAAAATAATAAAGCCCCATGCTACAAAATGATGGATTGAACGTACGCCGTAGCTATCACCACCAAATACTCCTGGTACCCAGGCAAACATAGCACCTAACCAAGTATGTGGCTGTGGTTCAAATAAGAGAAAATAACCTGTGAACATAATCGTCAGCGAGCCACCTCCGATGAAAATCCAATAGCTAAGCTGCGCTAACGGATTATGACCTATATAATGCCTCTTCTTATTTTTTAAGAATAGGTAGTCTTTTATTGTTTCAATTGTTCCAACCCAGAACTCTTTCTTTGTTGGGTTTGATGTCGCATAATGATTACCTTTAAACACCCAATACCAACGAACAAGTAAGTTTAGTGTGAAAACAAATCCTGCAAAAAAGTGAATATTACGTACAAATCCCATTAAAGATGAAGGGGTTGCATGTGTATGAACGGTTGGTGATAAAAATGGATTGGCAATGTAGATCCCTGTAATCATTAAAAGGACGATTGCCGCTGCATTTATCCAATGGAATATTCGAACAGGAAGCTCCCAAACATACAATTTAACTAATTTTTCTTCTTTACGTTTTGTCATCACTTCTTTTTGGTTTAATGTTGACTTTTCATTAACGGGAACGGCCATAACTATCCCCCCTTATCCTACTCGAATTTCAGTAGTCTTTTTGTTTTCTAAGTCAGTTAAGTGAACGGCACAAGCTAAACAAGGATCAAAAGAATGAACAATTCGTAAAATCTCTAAAGGTTGCTCAGCATTTGCAACTGGCGTTCCTTTTAAAGCTGCTTCGTATGGTCCAATTTGTCCTTTATGGTCTTTAGGTGTTGCTAACCATGTTGTTGGTACAACCGCCTGATACGAACTAGTTAAACCATCTTCAATAGTTACCCAGTGACCTAATGCTCCACGAGGTGCTTCCATCCAGCCAACCCCCTTAGCATTTTTCGGCCAAGTAGAAGGCTCCCACTTCGTACTATTGAACGTAATTTGATCACCATTTTTAATGTTAGCAATAAGCTCATCCATATCATTTCTTAACCATTTAACAATTAGAGCTGTTTCTAATCCCCTCGCTACAGTTCTTCCAAGTGCAGATTGCAGTGCTGATAAAGGTACATTAAGTTTCTTTAATGTATCATCAACAATTGCAACAATTTCAGGTTGTCCTTTAGCATAACCAACCATAATTCGGGCTAATGGGCCTACTTCCATTGGGTGTTCATTCCAACGAGGTGCCTTAATCCAGCTATACTTCTCATCAGTATTCAATTGTTTAAACGGCGCTTTAGGTCCACTATACTTTAATGTTGTTTCACCTTCCCAAGGGTGTTTACCGTCTCCGGCTTCATTACCATCATACGAGTACCATGAATGGTCGATAAATTCTTTAATTTGTTCAGGGTCTTTTGGATCAACATCTAATACTTCGTTTAAATTCCCGTTTAAAATAATTCCACGTGGCATTCTGTAAAGCTCTATATCACGAACATCCCCGGTAGAGAAATCTCCATAACTCATGTAGTTTTGAACTCCACCACCGTGAAGCCAATCCTTATAAAATGAACCAATCGCAAGTAAATCAGGAATATAAACTTTATTTACAAACTCCATTGCATCATCAATAATTTCAGAGATTTGCATTAATTGTGACGCATTAACTGCATTATCACCATTAATGTCGATTGGAGTTGCCATTCCACCAACAACATAGTGTGGATGTGGATTTTTCCCACCTAAAATCGCATGAATTTTAACAATTTCTTTTTGCCAATCAAGCGCTTCTAAATAATGAGCAACAGCTAGCAAGTTAACTTCAGGTGGAAGCTTGTATGCTTCATGTCCCCAATAACCATTTGCAAAAATCCCCAGTTGTCCACTATCAACGATTTTTTGTACTTTTAGTTGAACTTCTCTAAAATATCCTGGTGAAGATTTCGCCCAGTCAGAAATAGATTGAGCAACCTTACTCGTTTCATCTGGATCTGCACTTAATGCACTTACAACATCAACCCAATCCAGAGCATGCAAATGATAGAAGTGAACTACATGATCATGGACAAAAATAACTTCATTCATAATTTCGCGGATAAGTTGGGCGTTTCTTGGAATTTTTATATCAAGTGCGTCTTCTACAGATCTTACTGATGCTAAAGCATGTGTCGTCGTACACACCCCGCAAATACGTTGCACAAATGCCCATACATCTCTTGGATCTCTTCCAGTAACAATTTGTTCGATACCACGAATTCCTGTTCCAGAGCTATAAGCATCTTGAATTACACCATTTTGTATATCTGCTTCTATGCGTAAATGTCCCTCGATCCTTGTAACTGGATCTACTACAATACGTTCAGTCATTATCGGTCACCTCAAATATCTTCCGTAGAATTCTTTTCATCTTGTTTCTTCTTAACTGCAGTTGCAGTTGCATGAGCTGCAATTCCAGCTACAGTTACTCCCGCTGCGTATAAACCAACTTTCTCTGGGTTTACAGTCGTTTGTGTTCCAGGTATCTTGGCTCGACGAGTAAAAAACGGTCCTTCATCCCAAAAATCTTTTTCAGAACAACCAATACAAGGATTTCCAGATTGAATTGGGTAACTTACGCCACCGTTCCATCTCATTTCAGCACAAGAGTTATACGTAGTTGGACCTTTACAGCCTACTTTATATAAACAATAGCCGATTTTTGCACCTTCATCATCAAATGATTCAACAAAAAGACCTGCATCAAAATAAGCTCTTCGGTTGCATTTGTCATGAATTCTTAATTTATAAAATGCTTTTGGTCTACCCTTACCATCTAATTCTGGTAATCTACCAAACGTGATTACATGAGCAATTACACCAGTCATAACTTCAGCGATAGGCGGACACCCTGGTACTTTCATAACCGGAACACCTTTAATAACATCATCTACCGACCTAGCATTAGTTGGGTTAGGATGTGCTGCTGCGATCCCCCCCCAAGATGCACAACTACCATAAGCAATTACTGCTTTGGCGTGCTTAGCCGTTTCCTTTAATGTTTCCAGGGCTGAGTGACCTGCAACAGTTAAAAATTCTGCATCTGTAACATTTCCTTCAACAGCTAAAATGTACTCCCCTTTATACTCTTCCATAACTCTTTCTCTGTTTGCTTCGATTTGATATCCAGATGCCGCAGATAAAACTTCGCTGTACTCTAGCGAAATCATATCTAAAAGGACATTCTCAGTTCTTGGATGTGATGAGCGGATAAAAGATTCTGAACACCCTGTACAATCCATAAGCTGTAACCAAATCACCGGAACTCGCTTATTCGTTTCCATTGCTTGAACAACATTGCTAGTTTGGCTGTAATCTAGTCCCAATGTTGCTGCGAGCGCTGTACACGCTTTCAAAAAGTCCCTTCGAGAAATCCCCTTTTCGATTGCAGTTTCATAAATGGTTTTCTCAAACCCCATTTTTAGGTTCCCCCCTAAGTTCATTGAAAAAATAGTAATTCAACCCTTAAATTAGCAATATAAATATTATAATTCTGTGACATTTATCACAAATTTCACTTTTTAGACAAATTTTTCTAAAAATTAAAAAAACCGGAAAATCCTATGGGATTTTCCGGTTTTTCAACTATTTTATTCAAGTTCCTGTTGTTGCTCCCGTTTACGTTTCTTGCGGTAAACAATTGCCGATAATACAATACTCACTTCGTACAAGAAAATTAACGGAATAATAACTAAAACATCTGAAATAAAGTCAGGTGGTGAAATTAAAACGGAAATAACGACGATAAAGAAAAACGCATATTTTCGATTTTTCTGCATTGCTTTTGGTGTCACAATTCCTAAGCTCGTTAAGAACATTACCACTAAAGGCATTTCAAACAAAATACTAAAAGGGATCGTCATTCTTAATACAAAACTAAAGTATTTGTCCGTTGTGAACATCATCGTAAACATTTCTCCGCCTAATCCGAATAGGAAATTAAGGACTAGAGGCATGACGACAAAATACCCGAAAGACAATCCAGTTAGAAATAATATTAACGAAGCAGGAATATATGCTAACGTCAGCCTTTGCTCTCGTTTAGTTAGCGCAGGTTTAACAAATAACCAAATTTGTAAAATAATAACTGGGATTGTTAAAGCAATCGCAATAACACCAGCCAACATAAAATAAACATAGATAATATCCATTGGACCTAACACTGTTAGTTGCATGTCCAAGTCTTTAACAAACCAATCATAAATATCCTTTACGTATACAAAGCTAGCAATAAAGAAAACAATAAAGGCCCCTAAAACAATCATTATCCTTTTTCGAAATTCATCTAAATGATCAAGGAGATTCATACTTTGATCAGTATCAGTCATGCTTCACAACTCCTTAAACAACATAAAAAGATGCAAGACGGATAGAAACAGATCTCACATCTTCAATATTATATTTTCTAATTTTATATAATTAATAATTAAACTTGCTTTTTAGATTTTGATTTTGGCTTTTCGTCTTCGAACTCTTCCATAACATCATTTGTTAATTCACGAGTCGATGACTTAAATTCTCTTAATGTTTGACCAACGGCTTTCCCTAACTCAGGTAACTTCTTTGGTCCAAAGATAATTAAGGCAATTACAAGAATTAAAACTAAGCCTGGTATTCCGATGTTTGTTAACATATTATGTGCCCCCCATAGTAAATATTAGTTAGATATTTACTTTATTTATTACTCCACTAGTATACATGAACCAGTTTATTTATTCTACAATATGTTTATAGTTTTAAATATTATTTATTAATTATTCACGACAATGCCAAAATTGTTTAGCAAATCATCAATAGAAATGCCTTCACCAAAATCAATCCCTTGCTTTATGGGTGCTTCCATCGACTTATTTAATTCAGTATAATTTCTAGTGAATTCCTTTAATGGAACTTCTTCAATTACAGGCTCGACCTTTTCGGTTATAACCCTCTGATTTTTTATCAAATGAACCTGACTTAAATTATTTGCATATCTCGTCTTCTGCTCCTCTTTAATAATAACTTGGTAAACAACCGTTCCCCAAACAAGTATAAACAGCAAGACTACTAAACTAAGAATTAACCACTGCTTCATTCTTTTCTAATCCTTTCTATTTCTACATCCTTGTTCTCATAGTATACTATATTTAAGATAAAAAGTAAGAAATGAACAAGAAAATAGGTGATAAATTGTATTTATTCATTATTAATAATCATTCCGGAAAAGGGGCAAAAGTGTGGAAAGAAACTTTACCCTTATTAAAAAAAATGGAGATAGAATATAAAACTTACTTCATAACAAAACCTGAAGATTTACTACAATTGAAAGTTGATTTAAATTCTTCTGTAAAAGCATTAGTGATCATCGGTGGTGACGGGACGATCCATCATGCATTAAGATATTTTAAAAACACAGAAATTCCATTAGGCATTATTCCAGCAGGAAGTGGAAACGATCTTGCTAGAGCTTTAAATATTCCGAGAAATACCTGTGCCGCTTTAGAAAAAGTGTTAAAGGGAAATACAAAAAAAATTGATTTAATTAATGTTGCTGACAAACTTTGCACAACTGTTGTCGGAGTTGGCTTCGATGCAAAAGTCGCAGAGATTACAAACAGTTCTAGAATAAAACTATGGTTGAATGCGTTAAAGTTAGGTAAGTTCGCTTATGTTTTCGGAGTATTGAGAGGAGTGTTCTCTTATCAACCTACTGACATTGTCATTACAGTAGATGGAGAAGAAAAACATTACTCTAATGTTTGGTTAATAGCAATAGCTAATACACCATTTTACGGTGGCGGGTTAAAAATCTGTCCTGATGCAAACAAAACCGATGGTACTTTAAATATTTGTATCGCCCATTCCTTAACAAAACTAGAAATCTTAATGTTCTTCCCATTAGTTTTCTTAGGGAAACACACACTCCATCCATCTGTAGCAATTGATAAGGGACATGTTATAAATGTCTCATCAAATAGTAACGTTCCTGTTCAAGCTGATGGAGAAATGTTAGGAAATACCCCGATTTCAATTACTGTTTTAAAGGAAGAATTAATCGTCATTATTTGATTTTAAGAAACGAACTCATACTTAAGTATTTTCATTCATTATTAAAAAAGATCACTATTATCAAGGATAATAGTGATCTTTTCTTATGACATCCATTTAGGTGGGGTGTCTTTGGCCCAATAAATATCACCTAAATCAAAATGTTGTTCAAAATGATCTTTCATCAAATGGTAATGAAAATTAAAGGAGTGACCATCTCGTGGATGATTTACTCTACGAACATGGAAGCGGGCAACATCTTTCCCTGTATCTTGGTTGAAAATATGGAAGATTTTTTCTCCATATCCATTCGAAGGCTTCTCGCTAACTTCAAAACTTACAAGTTCTACTTCATCTGCGTCGTTAGCTAGGTCACGAATTACTTCTTCAATTTTTGGAAGAATAACATTTAAGAATTCATCCCCAACAGCATCCGCAATTTTCGGACCGAATTTTTGAATTGACTGAAGCTTTGCCTGTTCTGAAACATAGGAAACAAATTGTTCATGAATATTTATTGATTCTTCTGTATGAATAGATTTTATATCTTCATTTAAATTAGAAACTGGTAATTCTGAAAGTTGTTTATCACTGCCGTTTATTTGTACCTCTTGATCCGAAGCTTCGGCATCTAAGTAAGTAGGCGGAATAAACAATCCAAAGGTCAAAAAGGTAATTAAGACTACTGAAAGTTTGGTGAACCAAAGTCTCATATGTAAACGCCCCTCATAATACTTTTCTATTATTTTACCATAACCTAACTAAAAGTCTATGAAAGTATGTATTTTTAAAAATAAAAATATCAAAAACGCATTAAAAATTCTAACAACTTCTTTTACCGTCTTGATTTTTTAGCTTGTTCAAGTAGTCGTTAGAATTAATTTAATTCTAAGTGAACTGAAAGTAAAAATGATTCCTCAAGCTCCTTACCCAATCTGTAGTAAAGCAGGTCTAATAAATAAAATATAAAGGATTACGAGTACAATAAATGCAGCAAGTGACAAGTATTTTCTATTCACTGATGGTTCCTCATTTCTATTAATTATTGTTTGCTAACGACCATAACCTGGCAACGTTAATCGATGTTTCAAGTAAATGCTCTTCTGCATTTTCGAATACCTCTTGTAAAGTCATTGCTGTTGGGACCGAGCTGAAAACAGCATCAATTCCACACTCATAAACTTTATCATAACCTTTTACATATGAGCCTGCAATCGCAATGACAGGCACATTATATTTTTTCGCTAATTTAGCAACACCTACTGGCGTTTTTCCAAATGGTGTTTGCTCATTTATTTGTCCTTCTCCTGTTATGACAAGATCAGCATCTTTTACTTTCTCTTCTAATTTGGTTAAATTAATTACTACATCTATTCCCTTTGTTACCTTTGCATCTAAAAATGCCATTAAACCAGCACCTAAACCCCCAGCTGCTCCACTTCCTGGTATAGTAGCTACATCTCTCATTAAGTATTGGCTAATTTTCTCACCATAATGCTTTAAATTTTGGTCAAGGATTCTTATTTGATTTTCCGTAGCCCCTTTTTGTGGCCCATAAACAAAAGTAGCACCATTAACTCCTGTTAGCGGGTTAGTGACATCACAGGCAACCTCAATTAACGTATTCTTCAGTCGCTCATCCATAAATGTCGTATCAATACATTCAATTTCCCTAAGTAAATGAGCAAACGGAAAAAACTCTTCACCATTTTTATTTCGAAATTTAACACCAAGTGCATGAGCCATACCAGCTCCACCATCATTTGTAGCACTACCGCCAATCCCAATAATAATTTTCTTGGCACCTAATTCAAGCGCTCTTTTAATTAGCTCTCCGGTTCCTATTGTTGTTGTAATAAAGGGATTTCGTAACGCGGGTGGAACTAAATGAAGCCCTGATGCCGATGCCATTTCAATTACTGCAGTTTCCCCATCACCTAATAGTCCAAAAAAAGCTTCTACTTTCTCTTGTAATGGACCACTTACATTCACATTAATTAACTTTCCACTTGTAGCGTCAACTAATGATTGAACGGTTCCTTCACCACCATCAGCCATTGGTACATTAATAATCGTTGCATCTTTGAATACCGATTGAAATCCTTTATTAATGATTTTTGCAACCTGTTGAGCTGTTAAACTTTCTTTAAACGAATCTGGAGCGATGATAATCTTCATCACGTTTCACACTTTCTACTATTTATAGTTTTTCCAATCCAAGTCACTGTCATTAAGAAGGTCTTCAAAAGAGCGATTTTTTTCTTTTTCTATCCTACGTTGTTTTTCCTGCTCCCTTGCTTCCTCTTGTCTTCTTATTTCTTCATCTTTTAACGCATTGCTTGTCTGTTTTAATTTCGCTAACACATCAGGATTAATTCGCTCATTTAACTGAATTGTACCATTATCTGCTTTCTTCTTTTGTTTATTGTGTCTCATAATTTCACCTTCTCTTAAAAATTTACCACCACTTACATATCATTTAATTTTAACAATAAGTGCATGATAATCAATACATAGAAAAGAAAAATCATCAAGTTGAGGTGATGATCATGTTATTTTTGTTGTTCTTCATTGTTGCTGTCATTACTGTTATTACTGCAACAAAGCTTTCGACATATGCCGATGTCATAAGTGAAAAAACAGCTGTAGGCGGAATGTTAATTGGTTCGATGTTGTTAGCAGGAGCTACTTCACTTCCTGAAATTACGACGAGTTACACTGCCGTTTTGTTGGATAACCCCAATTTAGCTGTTGGTAGCATCCTTGGGAGTAATTTATTTAATCTTGTTATTCTTGCTTGTTTAGACCTTTACTTTCGCAAAGATCAATTTTTCGAGCGTGTTTGGACACAACATCGCTACACGATAGGAATTGGTATTGCGTTAACGTTTATTATATTATTTTCACTGCGACTTGACGTTATGTTTATCATTTTAGGGGTTGGTTTAGATACATTTATTATTCTAACTGGCTATATAATCGGAATGATCATTTTATCAAAATTAAAACAAACGTCTAAAAATTTGACTGTTGAACCGCCACGAGAAGCTCCATTCCCTAACCTGTCAGCAAGAAAAGCGATGGTCCGTTTTTTAGCTGCATCTATGATCATTCTTGTTGCTGGTTCAATCCTAACTATTGTTGGTGACAGAATTGCAATTGTGACTGGGCTTGGGGCTAGTTTTGTTGGTAGCTTTTTGATTGCTGCATCGACTTCATTACCTGAAGCAGTTGCTTGCTTCGTCGCTTGTAAATTACGAAATTTCAACTTAGCGATCGGTTCGATTTTAGGGAGTAATTTATTTAACATACTGATACTATGTGGGACCGATATTTTCTATCGCCAAGGACCATTACTCGTTCATGTTGAACCTGTACACGAACTAACAACATCATTAGTGATCTTTCTATATTTACTAACCTTTTACTTACTCATCCGTGTTCGCCCTAGAACAATGGTTAATTACTCAATTCCGTCAATGCTTATTGTTTTTTCCTATATTGTTACAAGCTATTACATCTTTATTTATTCATAATTTTAGGAAAAGTCAGTGGACTTTTCCTCAGGCTGTTGAGAAAGTCTCAACAGCCTGTTTTCATGATTAAACTATGTAAATTTTTCCAGTAGCCGAGCGTTGCTTGGCTCTTCACAAACAAAAGGTGGCGTTTAGGAGATAACAAGAGCCGTGAGACAATTTATATTGTCTCACGGCTCTCTCTTTTTATTTTATAAAACGGTCTAAAATCAATAATTATAACTGACTATTCAGATAAGTGTAGTATAATATTTGTATAGACTAATTTGAGGTGATATTCATGCTAAAGCCTAGAAAAGAAAAACAAATTGAGTTTGAAATGGTAACCATTGATCAGCTAGTCCCTGAAGATCATGAACTAAGAATTATTGATAAATACATAGATTTCTCTTTTATCTACGATAAAGTAAAGGGTTACTATTGTGCAGATAATGGACGACCACCAATTGATCCTGTCATGCTATTTAAGATGATGTTTATTGGTTATTTATACGGAATTCGGTCGGAACGCAGATTAGAAAAAGAAATTCAAACCAATATGGCTTACCGATGGTTCCTTGGCCTTGGAATAACAGAACGTGTTCCTCATCATTCTACGATTAGTTTTAATCGACATAAACGGTTTGATGGGACCAGTGCTTTTCAGGATATCTTTGATGAAGTAGTAGAATTGGCGATGAAACATCGAATGGTTGGTGGCCGGGTTTTATTTACTGATTCCACACATTTAAAAGCGAACGCAAATAAAAAAAAGTTTGTGAAAAAAACTGTTCAATCCCCTACTAGAACTTATATAAAAGAGCTAGATGCAGCTATTGAAGAAAGCCGTCGTGAGCATGGAAAAAAGCCTTTAAAAGCTAGGGAGGAAGTGAGTGAAGAAAAAGAAATAAAAGAAAGTACAACAGACCCTGAGAGCGGGTATATGTACCGAGAGGGGAAACCTGAGGGATTTTTTTACCTTGATCACCGTACAACCGATATGAAATTTAACATCATCACGGATGTTCATGTAACTCCAGGAAATGTCCACGATTCACAACCTTATATTGAAAGATTAGAACGTCAAATTGAGCGATTTGGTTTTAAAGTTGAAGCAGCTGCCACTGATTCTGGTTACTATACAGCATGGATTTGTAAGAAACTCGAAGAGATGAAAATTATGGGTGTCATTGGTTATCGTCGTTTTCATCCAACACGAGGGCTATTTCCTAAGTGGAAATTCAAATTTGATAAAGAAACTGATACTTACGCATGTCCAAATAACCAAAATTTATATTACAAGACTACCTCAAGAGAAGGGTATCAAGAATACCATTCCGATCCAAAGCAATGTAAGGACTGTCCGCTACTCTCGGAATGTACAAGGAGCCGAAATCAGAAAAAGGTAGTGACTAGACATGTTTGGGAAGAAAGTAAAGAACTGATTAGAAAAAACCGTCTTTCTGATACAGGAAAGATGCTTTATAAAAAAAGAAAAGAAACAGTTGAGCGAAGCTTTGCGGATTCAAAAGAACTCCACGGGCTTCGCTACTGCCGGTTACGAGGCAGAGAACATGTTCAAGAGCAAGCGCTAATGACAGCAGCTGCTCAGAACATCAAAAAGATCGCAAACCACCTAGCCAAGATGGCATAGGTGGTTTGCGAACTGCTTTTTTTCTGTTTTTATAAAACCAACTATACAAAAATAAAGAAACCCAATGTAAAAATGAATTTTACATTGGGTTTCTCGACACTCTGAGGAAAAGTCAGTGGACTTTTCCTTTTCCTTTTCACATAAATACATCTAAACCTTGAAGCGACTATTGTTTCATTATATAATTCAGGAGAAAATTAGCGATAATTGAAACATTTTCTTTTGCTATTCGTAAAAATAATTAGAAACATTTTGGAGGGATACACATGGAGGATAAAAACACATTTAAATTAGACATAGATCATAAAGTAAAAGAATATTTTAACCCTTTAAATAATGAGGAAGATGTCAACCGTTTACTCGAGCGATTAAACGGTTTAGGAACAGAAGCCCAAAAAAATGCTGGAGAATCATTGGAAGCATTAAAGCGGCCTGTAAAAGAAATGATGGATCAGCCAAACAACGAACTACCCAAAAACTTACTTAAGCTTCGAGAAATTGTTGCTGAGCTTGAACCGAGCCATTTAAGGAAAGGGCAAATCCAAGGTTTCATGGATCGTTTATTGAGACGAAACCCAATGGAGCAATATGCTCGTAAATATAAAACCGTTGAATCTCAAGTAGACAACATTATCGGTGCTCTACTCGTCGGGAAAGATAAGTTGCAGGAAGATACAGTTATGCTTCACCAACTAAAAGAAGTAGCCATCTCAAGGATTCATGGTCTTAATGAACAAATCGAAGTTGGTAAAACGTTGAATACTATGTTAGAAGCAAAAATGTCCGAGGAAGATTGGGCTGACAAAAAAACAGCATTAGTAAAAGGACAACAAAAAGTTATTTCTCGAATTAAAAATATGTCTCAGGCAGTTCTCGTTTTACAACAATCATTAGCAAGTGTAGATTTAATTGTTGAAAATAACGAAAAGCTTGAGGAAGCAATCTTCAATGCAATTACGATGACGAAAAACATTATTACCGTCACAGCCTCAATCCAGTTAGCATTAGGGAATCAGAAAACAGTCATTGACGCTGTCAAAAATGTTAATGAAGCTACTGAAGCAATGCTTTTATCTAACGCACAGATGTTAAAATCTAATACAGAAGAAACGTTAAAAATGTTAGAAGAACCTGCAATCGCCATTGAAACATTCCGAAAAGCTTATGAAGACGTTTATTCTGCTATTAAAATTACTGAGAGTTCAAACGAACGCATTATCGAAAGTGGTAAAAAGTTTATACTCGAGTTAGACGAACTTAATACACAAATGAAACAAAAATTATTAGATTAATATAGTGAGGAGGGTTTTCTATGCCCTTATTTTCGCGACTTTTTGAAATCCCTTTTTTTGAGAATTTACTTCCAGATCGACTAAAGCCTGTAAAAGATGAGTATATTTCTGACCAGTATAGCCAATCGCTCTTTTTGGAAACAGAGAAATTAATCGAAGACATTATTCAGCTTTCTGAAATGGAAAGAATTAATCGTATCTTTAAACGAAAGACACCGCAAGTAAAGATTCTCTTAAAGATTAAAAAAAAGCGAATGCGTTTAGACTTTAGTGACCAAAAAGGTGCAGAAGCTCCAATAAAAAAACGAATTATTATAGATATCTATCGAAAAATTTACAAATCCAATAATGGCGTTGGTAAACTGGTTGAAGCGACGATTTACTATACGTACCAAGGGCAATCTTTTGTTAGATCCGTAAAGCGCTCACCTTATTTACAAAGTATTTTTTATAAATTAGATATGCTTGATGATGCTTTAACAGGTCGATTAGTTAAGCATAATGAACATGAGATAAGACCCCAAGTAACGAATCATCCACTTTCAGAAAAACAAGAGGAAATTCGCAACTTAGTCGTTGAAATGAAGCGTATTTCAAAACACAATCATAGCCTAGCGGTTGATCCAATTATTGAGAACCGGTTAGGAAGAATTATTCAACACATTGAAAAGATCACACCCGATTTTCATCTATTAGATATTGAAGACCGTCATATGTTGAAACGAGTTCTTCGAGAAGATCTTCCGAACCTATTGCATTCTTTTGTATCATTGACACCACAGCAGCAGCTAGAGCAAAAAGAAAATGTTTTTGTTGCTATTTCCCGTATTGAATTAAAAATCCTTGCAATTATTGATCAAATGGAAAAAATGAAGTTGGATAGAATGGAACATTTATTAAGACTAAATAAAGTCAGGTATGATGATTAGAGTTTTTAGAGCGCTGAGATACTGCTTGTATTGATTGGCGCTTTTCCTATACCTAATGCTATTATTATCAAAATTAGCAATTGATGAAATAAAATAAAAATAAATCTCGTTATGAGGGCTTTTATGAAACTAAAAAAACTCTTTATTTCACTTATTTTATTGGATTAATCATTCATAACAACCCACCCTTTGCAGCCGAAATTAAGTTAAAATCAATTCAAACACCTATTGCGGGACATTACCGGTGGAACTATTAAGCTCAGTGTTTGGGCTTTTTTGCTTTAGCAAAAAAATATCACCTAAGGAGTATTTAGCCTTTAAATAATCTCCTAACAATTGGTAAAACCTAATTTTTAAAAATAAAAGAAAACAAGGGTTTATCTGCTCAATTAACCCTTGTTTCGCTATAATTTTAATTTGAGAAGCTGTGTCGTTCGTTATACCATAACCTTACAAATGTCGTTTGTAAATTCTAACGGATCATTAATTGGTAGACCTTCAATAAGGAGAGCTTGATTATACAAAAGATTTGTATAAAGTGCTAGTTTCTCTTTATCATTTGTATAGGCATCTTTAAGTGAGTTGAATACTTGATGATTAATATTGATCTCTAACACTTTATCCGCTTTTACATTTTGATTATCCGGCATCGCTTTTAAGATTTTTTCCATTTCAATCGTTACTTCACCAACAGTAGTTAAGCAAACCGGATGAGTTTTTAGACGTTTTGATACTTTTACCTCTTTTACTTTGTCACCTAGAACGGTTTTCATTTCTTCAAAGAGCTCTTTGTTTTCATTTTCTTGTTGCTCGTCGTTTTGTTGATCTTCTGTATCAATTCCTAAGTCACCACTTGAAACTGATTTAAATTCTTTTTCTTTGTAGGTCATTAGCATTTTAATAGCAAATTCATCAATGTCATCTGTGAAGTATAAAATTTCATAACCTTTATCTGCTACCAGTTCGGTCTGAGGAAGTCGCTCAATTCGCTGATGTGTTTCACCAGAAGCATAGTAAATATACTTTTGCTCTTCTGGCATTCTTGAAACATATTCATCTAACGTTACTAGCTTCTTCTCCATTGAAGAATAGAACATGATTAAATCTTGAAGTTCTTCTTTATTCATGCCGAAATCATTATAAACGCCAAATTTCAGCTGTCTACCAAAGGAGTT
Source organism: Anaerobacillus isosaccharinicus (assembly GCF_001866075.3). Taxonomy (GTDB): domain Bacteria; phylum Bacillota; class Bacilli; order Bacillales; family Anaerobacillaceae; genus Anaerobacillus; species Anaerobacillus isosaccharinicus. Next base: position 4,857,216 of record NZ_CP063356.1, read on the forward strand.
ATAGAACTGTTCATACTTCTCTCTATCATTTTTTAAGATGGTTTGTAATTGACTTTTAATTTTACTCTTAATATTTTTAGCGATAAGCTTCAATTGACGATCGTGCTGTAACATTTCCCTTGAGATGTTTAGAGATAAGTCTTCTGAATCAACCATTCCTTTAACAAAACTAAAGTAGTCTGGGAGTAAGTCTGAACATTTATCCATGATTAAAACGCCGCTTGAATATAATTCTAGCCCCTTTTCAAACTCTTTCGAATAAAAATCAAATGGGGTTTTTTCAGGGATAAACAAGATAGAATTATAACGGATTGTTCCATCAACACTAATATGAATATGCTTTAATGGTTTATCGAAGCCGTAATGTTTCTCAGCATAAAAATTCTCATAATCTTCTGTAGTAAGTTCACTTTTGTTTTTTCGCCAAATCGGCACCATACTATTGATTGTTTCTTCTTCAATAACATCCTCGAACTCATTTTCGCTACCTTCCTTTGGACGCTTAATAGCTGCATCCATTTTAATAGGATAACGGATAAAATCAGAGTATTTTTTTATAATTGCTTTTAATCGATATTCTTCTAGAAACTCATCATACGTGTCGTCTTCGGTATTCTCTTTTATTTTCATAAAGATTTCGGTACCTACAGAATCTTTTTCACAAGGTACAATCGTGTATCCTTCTGCGCCTTCGGATTCCCACTTGTAAGCTTCTTCACTTCCTAAAGCTTTACTTACAACCGTGACTTCGTCTGCCACCATAAACGCTGAATAAAACCCAACCCCAAACTGACCAATAATATCATGGCCATCCTTTAATTCTGTTTCTTTTTTAAAGGATAACGAGCCACTCTTAGCAATTGTGCCAAGATTGGTTTCTAGCTCTTCCTTTGTCATGCCGATCCCTGTATCGATAATCTTCAACATTCTATTTTCTTTGTCAGGAACGACTTTAATGAAATAACTATCTTTATCGAACGTTACGTTATCATCTGTTAGTGCCTTGTAATATAGTTTGTCAATCGCGTCACTAGCATTAGAGATTAATTCTCGTAGAAAAATTTCTTTCTGTGTGTAAATTGAGTTGATCATCATTTCTAATAACCGTTTCGACTCTGCTTTAAATTCTGTTTTTGCCATAATAAGTTTCATTCCTTTCGCTGTGCTCAAGGCACAAAAAATTGATGAAAGAAGATCTCTCCCCCTATTAAAGTTGCTATAATGTATTTGGATAAGCAGATACACTACAGAGCACGAGGAGGTGAGTGGTGCAGTATAAAACTGCCCGCATAATAAGATGTGCCGTTTGCTGTCTTCAAGTACAAATAAGTGTGCCATCGAGCACGTAAACTAATCTTTGTGTAAACAATTCCCGTTTATGACATGGCAAACAGTCAATGTCTGCTTTATCCACTATAAACTTTATGGGGGGATGTGTTTATGCTCAAAATTGTTTACCCTATTTGCTGTGGAATTGATGTCCACAAAAAATTTGTTGTTGCTACGATTGGTAAAACGAACAAATCGGGGGTTACGGAATACCAAACAAAGCAATTTTCAACATTCACCGAAGATTTACACCGTCTTCTAGATTGGTTAAAATCCCAATCTTGTAAACATGTCTGTATGGAGTCTACAGGCAAGTATTGGCACCCAGTGTTTAATATTTTGGAGCACGATTGTGATGTTGTCGTGGCTAACCCAAAATATGTTAAGGGCATCCGTGGCAAGAAAACCGATAAAAAAGATTCGATTTGGCTTTGCGACTTACACAAACATGGCTTAGTTCCTGGCAGTTTTATCCCGCCCTTGCTTATACGTCAAGTTCGAGATTTAATGCGATATCGTTTTAAACTTATCAATTTTAAGTCGAGTGAGAAAAACCGTGTTCAAAACTCGCTTACCGTTTCCAACATCATGATTTCAAGTGTAGTTTCAGATACATTTGGTGCAAGTTCTATGCGGATTATTAACCATATCTTAGATCATCCTGATGATATGGATTTTGATGTTTCATCGATGCTACACGGAAAGATGAAACACAAAACTGATACCATTGTTAAATCTATTCAAGGGCATTTGACGGAACCGCAAGCAGATAAAATGCGTGTATGCCTCGACCACATCGACAGTATTGAAAAGCACATCGCCGATATTGAATCTGTTGTTTTAAAACTAGTCCAACCCTACATGCCACAAATCCAATTGATATTGTCCCTACCAAGTATCAAGGATATCTTTACGGCTATCTCTATTCTTGGAGAAATCGGCATAGATATGTCTGTGTTTGTTTCTGACAAACATCTCTGTTCTTGGGCAGGGCTTACTCCGCAAAACAATGAAAGTGCAGGAAAGAAAAAATCTGTCCGTGTTTCGCGAGCTGGTGTGTATATCAAACCGTTACTAGTTCAATGTGCTAATGCTGCGATTAAGAGTAAAAAGTGTCCTTACTTTAAAATCCGTTATGACCAAATTAAGAAACGTCGAGGTCACAAAAAAGCGATTATTGCCATCGCGCATAAGCTACTCATTTGCATTTACCATATACTGAGTAAAAATGAACCTTTTAACGAAGAGTTATACAATACAGAAATCAAACCAAAAACAACTTATGCACCTCAGATTACAGAAGAAATGGCTTTACGATACCTAAAAACTTTAGGTTATCAGATCCCCGATAAGCTTACACACGTTTAACCTTTATTTTAATACATTTTTTTCCAAGTCCTCTTATAGAGTAGGCTTATTTTGTGGTGCCTAATTTTAGTTAATGACGAAGTTCAGAGTTCTTTCAAACTAATTTCTCCCTTCATAAGTTAACTTTTAATATGTAGTTAAGGCGAAATGTCTAATCAGACAACATAAGGATCAGCACTCTGCCTTCTTGAGTGCTAATCCTTATTTTTATTTACCATATATTTTTTTTCGTGTCAATAGTTCAACACGTAGAAAAAGCCTAACTAAAATCGTAGAAAACCCCGGTTAACCGTTCAGAAACTTCCCATAGTTGTTTCATCGTTTCTTTATTATAAACACCTTCTGCTGGAATTTCGATTGTAGGATTACCTGTTCTATTCCCTCTACCATCTGGACCAATATATTCTCCACCAATTAAACTAGTTTCCGTTGCTGCATAAATGGTTGGTAAGACACCTTTTTCAACAGATTGAAAAAGCCACTTTAATAAATTTTTCATAAATGTTGATGGCTCTTTTTTGCCGATCTTAAATAAATTTGTTGAAGTGATACCTGGATGACATGCTAGACTTATGGTTGAAATGCTATTTTCTTTAAATCTTTCATCTAACTCTTTAGCAAATAGTAAATTTGCAAGTTTACTCTGCTTATAAAACTTCATTGGTTTATAGCCATTTGAACCATCTAAGTTATCGAAATAGATTGAAGCTCCTCGATGAGCGATACTGCTTAATGTTACAACTCGAGAAGAAGGTGTTTTCTTAAGTAAAGGGAGTAATAATCCAGTTAAGGCAAAATGCCCTAAATGATTACTACCAAATTGCAATTCAAACCCATCTTTTGTTTTTTCATAAGGGGGAACCATAACGCCAGCATTATTTATTAATAGATCCAAAGAATCGAACCGATCAATAAACACTTGGGCAAAGCTATGAATACTGGTTAAATCAGAAAGATCTAGCCTCATTACTTCTACTTTTACTTCACTATTTTCAGCTTGTATTGATGCAACTGCTGCTTCACCCTTTTGTTGATTGCGAACAGCTAAAATAACTTGTGCACCTCGATTAGCTAGAATTCTTGCTGCTTCTAGTCCAATCCCACTGTTAGCACCTGTAACAATACTTGTTTTTCCTATTAAATCTTGTTTAAACAAATAACTGCACCTCTGTTTCTAATTGTCGTAACGTAGCCCCCTAGTAGGCCTTATAAGGTCACTGAAGGAAACTTCAATTTGTACAATTATATCATAGAGATGATATGGTTTCCTTTTTCTCTATTTAACTACATTAAGAGAAACTCACCTATCGCTTTACCAAGTGCTCTAACAACTTTTCCAGATCAACCATTAATATGAATGCTAAATTTTTTGATTTAAAACTCTACATCTAGTTGAGATATCCTCTTTAAATAGTATAGAAAAGAGATAGCTTATTTGCTCTATCAATTAAATTTACCCTATTTGTCGATTATTAGGTTTATAAGGACAAGTGGTTGGGAACATATATATTAGAGTCTGTTCAAAAAGTATCTAATTTAGCAAACCATATTTCATAAATCACGCAGCTGCACTTCCATTATTGGAAATGAAAGTAAGTTATTTCAAGCAAAAAAAATAATGTGTATACTTACTAAAAATCACATTTAAAAAAGAGCGGACTCCCCCCTTGGACATAAACAAATTTTAAAAAAATGTTTGATGAGACTTATATTAGCTGGCTATCGGTAAGGATAGCTGCTCCACCTGCATTTCCTGTAATTTCTGTAAAGTTTCAACATGATCTTTAGGCAAGACTGTCTCTCGAACATGCTTGATCATCCGTTGAATGAGCCTGAATAGATCTCTCATGATGAAAAAAGATTGTACTCTCTCCGTTGTCTTCACTGGTACTTTTTTATGTCGCATAACGGAATCGAGTTGGTTTGATTCATGAGCGAAGGAAAGTTCCACTTGTTTACGGAATTTTACCATCTTTTTCTGTAGCTCCGACCCTTGTGGAACAGGACCATAGAAGAAAGGACTTTCTTCAAAAGAGAAACCAAATTGCTTTTCACAAGTTGCTTCTAGGGGGCAGGAGAAACATTTCTCTTCATCTGCCTGAAACCAAGAAGTATTTGTTTCCTTATCGAACCCATCCCAAAGTAGTGGATGACCAGCTTCACATTCGGGCTTCCCTTCTGTGGAACACGTCTCCGGGATAATCGTATTTTTCTTAAATTCCGTGACGACAGCTACATCGTGTTTGAGAAATGACTCTGCCTGATCTTCCTCACTGAAATAGCCTAAATCAGCTACGAGATAGTCTACTTTCAGATCACCGATTTGCTTAAGTTTTTCTACCAGCGGAAGAAGAACATCGACATCGTGAGTATCTGGAGGAAGAACAATAGACAAGAGAACAACAGGTCCCGAGGGGGAGGGGCAAACGATCGAATGTTTTCGATAGCCGATAAAAAATTTATTCTGATTGGCCTTATTCCTTTGAACACCGACTTTGGCATCAGGATCTGAATACGTTTTCTCGCATTCACAAATCTCTTTGTTTTCACAAGAACACCGTTTCTTTTTATAGCCGTTCACATGAGCATAGACGGGTCTAGAATCAATTCCTGCTAGAGTTGGTTCTAAAAAATCATCCAGTTTTAGAGCTTGACCAATCAGATTAAATAAGATTTTATAAAAGTGCTCAGGTGTCACGGTATTACGAAAATGAGTCAAGCTCGAATGAACAGGAACATCCTTTATGTTAGGAGTGCCGATGAAGTTACGCCATGCCTGATTCTTAGGATCCTTCAGCTGTCTACACAGCTCTCTAAAAGACGTGATCTCAGGACGTGTAAAGTACAAATAATGCATACGAAAATACGTTCTAGCATCAATAGGTGGTCGACCACCATCTTTATATAATGGTTTAATTTTTTCCAAGACAATGGAATCATCAACATGATCAATATAATCTATCAATTCCACATCAAAACCGAGTGTGTTATAGTAGTGGTAGGGAAGCAGTTCTAGCTGCATATCCATGAAAATGCACCTCGTAAATTGGTATTTTTGGTTGTTTGGTACTCCCATTTTACCATTTATCGCTGAGGTGTATTTTTGTTTTTCATGAAAAATTTACCCCTTTTTGAACACGCTCTATTAGTGTAGATTTTTTATAAGGGGATGAACTTGTGGCTGTAGAATTTGTTGATTTAAGAGCTATGTTTTTAAGAACTAAGCAAGGAATTCACGAATTCATGAGCATTTTGCAACCGAGAATTGAAAATGCAAAGGATGATCATGAACGTCTTTATTATCACCATATTTTTGAAGAAGAAGAACAGCGGTTAGATCGCTTAAACGCGTTACTCCCTACCTTGGACTATTACATCGACAACGCAGAATCAAGAAACTCAAACGACTTTCAATTTATTCGTTTATTGCAAGATATCAGTCTAGAAAAGTTCGGCTTACATAACTTTCTAGAACATCTCGATTTGGCGTTATTCTCATTTAAAGATCCTGAGCATCAAGATAAACTGACAAAAATGAGAAACATCACAGCTGACGATTATCAAACAATAAAAGTCATCTTAGAATCGTTAAATGAAAATTTTGATGGCGCAGCAAATGCGGCTGGATCAACTCCCACCGATGAGAAGGAAGATGTCGATGCAAGTTTAAAAATTGATAAATATACTTCGACTACACCTAAACAGGGAGATTTAATTGAAAAACCAAGAGAAGAAAAAAAGACAACTAAAAGACTGACAGTCGGAAGTCTCAAAGGAACTAAGGAGGTAATGTAATGAATAAAGTGCAAAGATTTCACGAAGCACCATTAAATGCAAAAGAATGGGACGAATTAGATCATATTGTTATTGAAAATGCTCGAAGGAATTTAATTGGGCGAAGGTTTCTAGATATCTATGGTCCTCTTGGCCAGGGAGTTCAGTCGATCGTAAACGACATATATGAGGAAGTTAATAAAGGAAGTTTGAGTTTTCATGGTGAAGATATAGATATCTCTTCGGCAACAAAACGTGTTCATCTCACTATTCCCCTACTTTATAAGGATTTCGGGCTTTTTTGGAGAGATATTGAACAAGCAAAAGCACTAGACATACCAATTGATTTCTCACCAGCAGCTAACGCGGTTACACAATGTGCATTATTAGAAGATGACTTAATTTTTAATGGATCAAGTGAATTTAATATCCCTGGTATTTCTAATGTCAAAGGCCATTTATCACATATCCGCTCAGATTGGATGAAATCTGGCAATGCTTTTACTGATATAGTCGAAGCAAGAAATAAATTACTACAGATGGGTCATAATGGTCCTTACGCTTTAGTTTTATCACCAGATTTATATGCACTACTCCACCGTGTTCATCAAGGGACAAACGTCTTAGAAATTGAGCATGTTCGTGAGCTTGTAACTGATGGTGTGTTTCAAACGCCTGTCTTAAAAGGTCAATCTGGAGTTCTTATCGCTACAGGTAGACACAATTTAGATCTTGTCATTGCTGAAGATATAGACACAGCTTATATGGATAGCGAAAATATGAACCACTTCTTCCGTATTTACGAATGCGTCGTACCTAGAATTAAAAGACCAAACGCAATTTGTACATTAGAAGATCCTAACGAATAAAGAAAAACTGAGTAGATGAAGTACCGTCTACTCAGTTTTTGTAATTATGCAATTCGAACTACCTTATTATTTTTGACTTCTAAGAAATCGACATTCAAATCCTTAACATTCTCAATACCAATGTCTTCAATAATTAATGTAGCTTCTTGTACAAATGGTCTTGTAAAAGCACCTTGATCAGCTTTATACAAGCGTCTTAGATAGTTAACCTTTTCGGTAATCTTCATATCTCTATAGTTAGGGTTATGAATCTCTGAAACTCTCTTATGCATTGGTGCTTTGATTGCGCTTATATCATTAACGTTAACAATCATTCTAACACCATCACTTGAAATAAACCCAATTGAATAAAAAGTAGAACCTGTATAATCTATATTCGTAAAAACTGGAAAAGAAAACACCTCACCTGAACGGAGTTGAATCTGTTCAGCTTCGATTACTCCACCTATTTTACGTTCGTTTGCCAAAATTGTATGAAAATCGTGAAAGCCGTTTATCGGATAGCTCATTTCCAAACCCTCCATTTTCAAATGAGAATAACTATCATTTTCACTGATATTAGTTCTCATTCTAAATGAAAAAATAGCTTAAGTCAATGATAAAAATCACAGAATGTATCCTTCATAAAGAAGATAAACGGTAACCAATTAGTCACAGGTAATAATTGATTGGCCGGCTAAACGATAGTCAGAATTTAAATTTGCTCCAAGCTTTTTTTGCTCCTGGGTCGTAGGCTTTTCTAAACATTCAGAACCCTTTTCGACCTTTATAGTACATTTCCCACATGTACCTTTCTTACATTTATATTCGAGTAACTGCCCTTGATTAATGGCAGCTTCAAGTAATGTAGTTCCTTTTTTAGGTTCAATAAAGAAATACTTGTTATTTTGTAACACTTCAAATTGAAACTTGTCATTCATAACGTCTAATTCTTTTTTTGTAACTTCTTGTGATACTTCCTTTGAAATACCTTCTTTCAAAGAGCCGACAGTTAATTTTCTTACTTTCACTCTAATCACCACACTACTTTAATTTACTCTTTTCATAACAACTCTTCCCTATAAAAATAAACATTAAACATATATGTATATAATTGATAATTGTTATCAATAATATAAGTAAATAATGGGTAGCTGAGAACTACCCATTAAATACACCCAACTACATACCCGGTTCAAACGTTTTGCAGTCAGTCTCTTCTTGCTTAGCAGCTTCTTTACCTTTATGACTTACTACGTAAATTTCTTCTGCAGCACACTTATTACCTGTTGCCCAATGAACGCAATTGCTTACTTCACATAATACATCTTGTGCCATCGTGACTCACCTCCGTTTCTTTACATAGGTTAGTCAAAAACTAATAAGAAAATACGAAGAATGAGCGATTATATTAATGTAAAAAAAAGAAATCCTTACTTGTTCAATTTAAGTTAGTTTTTTGAATCATTTCCTGAACTTGAATTCGATGACTTTTCGATATAGGGATTGAGTAAAATAATTTGTATTCAGCTCTTTGGTTGCAAAATACACAACAACCTTTAAAATTCTCATCCTTGATCGTCACAATATGAGGCGCATTAAGGTATTGCAAGCCTTCTTTTATATGTTTTTTACACACTAATAACAAGTTGTATCTCCTCCAATTAGTTCCTTTATAGATAATTACGAAACCTGTTACTAATATATTCTTTATTAAATTTACCATAACTAACTGCAAATGATAATAGTTTTCAATTAAAAAATTCTATTTAATGAATTTTTTCCTTTTTGATAAAAGATTACTTTTAAATTTTCATGATAATGGGAATTGTTAACAAAGAGGAGATTTGTTAGGACAGATTTCTTCAAAATTTTTTGTTTTACCAAAATTCACCTAAAGACATATGAAGAACACTATATTATACTTGCGTTAACAACTTTGTGACAAAATAGTGAACACTAAACTAAAAAATAATTAAAGCGTTTCCATAGAGAGGAGTTTTGTGTATGTTATGGCTTCATATTTTTATTTTAGTAGGTTTACTAAGCGTTTTTATTCCGTCTATGTTTTTTTTGACATTAAGTTTAAAGCTTAAAAATTCATTTAGAAGTTTACTAGTGACTACTGTTTCATTTCTATTTACTGTTGCACCAGCGTTTTACATCTATTCAGGTCTGCAACTCTACATAATTACCGGATCGGTGTTGTTTATCTCAATAATAGCTGGATTTGCGTCATACGTTTTCTTTGAGAAGCATTTAAGGACAATAAACATAGAAACAGGTTTACAAGCTTAAACAAAAAAGCTCCTACAAAATTGAATTGTAGGAGCTTTTATCATTATTTTAATCCTTCAACGAAAATATTTACATTATGCATAATCATTTTTATTAATGTTTCAGCTCCACTGCCCTCTTTACCTACAGCATCTGTATAAACCTCGCCAGCAATAGAAACACCTGCTTCTTTTGATACTGTTTCCATGTAACGCTTATCGACTGTAGTCTCAACAAAAACGGCTGGAACATTACGTTCTTTAATAATTTCCGCTAAGCGAGCGAACTGTTGTGGAGTACCTTCTTCTAAGGAATTAATTTCCCAAATTCCATCTGTGTGGAAATCATAATCTTTACCAAAGTACTTAAAGGCATTTTCACTTAAGATAATGACACGTTGCTCTTGTGGAATTAGTTGGACTTGTTCTTGAATCCAAGCATCTAGTTCTTCAAGCTCTAGGATATAAGCTTCAGCGTTTTGGCGATAAATTTCTTCACCGTCTGGATCTCTTGCCACTATATCTGCTACTAAATTTTCAACATAAATAATGACATTCTTTGGACTTAACCAAGCATGTGGATCAGCCTCATCATCGCCTACTAAAGGAATTGGAGTTACTCCGTCTGATAGAGAAACAATATCAGTGTCTGTTACATTCGAAACGACACTTTCTAACCATTCTTCTAAATCAAGTCCATTAACATAAAAAACGTCTGAATCACTTACTTTTCTATAGTCACTAGGAACTGGCTCATACTCATGCGGTTCTTCACCTATTGGAATAATATATGAAACGGTACCACGATCACCGATAACATTGCTAATAATATCATTTAGTACAGAAAAACTTGTAATAATCTCTAAACCTTCTTTTTCCTTTGCAGGTGTACTTGAATCCTCAGAACTACAACCAACTAAAGCTAAAAATGAGACACTTAATGCAATTAACAAAACTTTCAATTTAAACATTTACTTTCTCCTCTCAATGATGTTTTTTATTTTTCTTTGTGAAAGCAATAACACAGTTTGAAGACCAAGCATAACTGAGAGATGTACATTTTACGTACCTTCTAGCTCATTACCATTTGTCCATCACTAAAATTGTTGCCTTAAGGAAACAAAATAGCTAAATAAGAAAGCACTTACCAAAGTGCCTTAATTAATCGTTTTTAACTTTACCTTAACTAAAAATGTTTCCTTAAGGAAACACTTAATTTCATTCTAAATGACAATACTATTTATTGTCAACCATTTAGTTTTTCTCAACGAAACACAATAGTAATATATGCATCTTCTTACTATTGTGTTCAAATTATATCCGTGTTTTCTCACTATTTGATGTTTACAAATCTTAAATAGTACGTTTTGTGATCTTAAAAAAATAAATTTTTACTCACAAACAATCACTTCCCGAGAAAACATACTTTTCTTCGCAACACAACGGTCAATAATCTTAAAACCTGTTGCTCCAATTAAATGGTCTATAGCTTCAACCGTCACTACCACAACTCTTTTAGCAAACTTCCGGGCGCTCCTTAGCATCTCTAGTTGTTCTTCTGGAGCTAAAACCGAACATAAATTATAGGGCATGTCAATGATGGCCACATCAAAATGATCTGTGACATTTCGGATATCACCCTTGGTCACTATAGTAGAAAATCCAAAATAAGCGATGTTTTCTCGTGTTCCTGAGAGTATAAGTGGATTTAGGTCACTGCCAATTATATCAATGCCCATTGATAAAGCTTCTATTAGAACAGTTCCTATCCCACAGCAAGGATCAATGACTTTTATCCCCTTTGGAAAAGGGACAGCGATATTAACAACCGCTCTTGCAACACGAGTACTTAAGGCCGTCGAGTAATTGTGTGGCTTTTTTTGATGTTTTAACCATATTGCTTCACTAATAATGAGGTCTCCAAAAATCCAACGTTCGTTAACTTTTGTGATTGCAAACAACCGCTCAGGCTCCCTTAGATCAACTTCCCCTTTCAGTTGGACACCTATTTTCCGTTCAATGGCTCGTCTTTCTTCAATAACAACTTTTTGCTTTTTAGGCTGATCACTAATCAAAATAAACAAAACCTTAAACGTTTGTTTAATTATTGGTAAATTTGCTACTTGTCTTTCAAGTTCGTCTAAACTATCTGCTTCAAACAAAACACCAATTCTTTCTTTTATAAATGGACTCCTACTAGGGTCAATTTGAATTGGACTTTCCAATTTACTAGATTTTGTGTCAAACCCAAATAAAGAACGCATTTCCAATTGACATAAGGAAAATTCATCCTCATGGTATGAATAAGTATAAATATAGTTTATAGGTTTTTGGTTATCTTCAACCAAGATCATTCACCCTTTACATTCCAATTTATTATTTTCTTATTATAAGTGAAATTGAAAGTTTTTACCTAACTTTTATGTAACTACAATTGAAAACGCTTTATATTTACAAAAAAATTATTGTGGATTACAATTATTGAAACTACAGTTATTTAGGGGGAAAAAATGAAAAAGAAACCAATAGATTTAGGTAATCGTATTCATTTGATTGATGGCTTTGATCTTGGACTTCCTAGTCGAACAGGGACGTATGTTATTAAAGATGAGGCACTAACACTGGTAGAAACAGGGCCGAGTATGAGTATTCCCTATATTTTGAATGGACTTAAAGAGTTAAACCTTGATCCAAAAGATGTGCAATACATTATCGTAACACACATTCATTTGGACCATGCTGGAGGCGCAGGATTATTACTTCAAGATTGTCCAAATGCCAAAATCGTTGTTCATCCAAAAGGGGCGAGACATTTAGCTAATCCCACTAGGCTTATTTTAGGAGCTAAAGCCGTTTACGGTGATGATTTTGAGCGGTTATTCGATCCAATCCTCCCAATCCCTGAAGACAAACTGATGATTAAAGAGGACGGCGAAACACTTAAGCTAAGTACTAATTGCGAGTTAACGTTTTATCATACACCGGGTCATGCAGATCATCACTTTAGCATTTATGATCCAATTAGTAACGGAATGTTCACTGGGGACACGATCGGGGTCAGATATGATCAAATCAAAGAATTTGAGTTTTATTTACCTTCTACGTCTCCAAACCAATTCCGCCCAGATGACATGATGATCTCACTAAACAAAATCATCAATGAACTCAATGTTGAGCGTATTTTTTTCGGACATTTCAGTATGTCAAGTAATCCAACAGAGGTTTATAAACAAATATCCTACTGGTTACCAAAGTTTGTTGCAATAGGAGAAGCTGTATATAGTAAAGGGCAAGATCACGAAGCCTTAAGCAGCGAAATTATGTCAGTTGTTAAAGAAACATTAGAGAATAAAAACATTCCTGAAGAACATCATGTGTATGAATTGATCAATCTCGATTTACACGTATGTTCAATGGGAATTATCGACTACTTAAATAAAAGAAAATAATAAATTAGATACAAAGGCTCAAGTGTTTTGAGCCTTTTTTAATTAGCACCATAATCCCACCTATGGAAACAAAAGAGGATACCTTAGCAGGCATCCTCTTTTGTTATTTTGTTTTTTCTAGTAAGTATTTTTCGATAGTTTGTGTTACTTCAAAAACTGTATGTGCCAGTTCATAATTTTCAACAGCAGTTTCACATTGCTCTTTATAAAGAAGATCTTGATCGAAATGGTTTAAGTGTAATTCAATTTCCTCTTCTGAATTTCCACGTTCTTTCTGACGTTGAACGGCTGTTTCACGATCAACGTGGACAAAAACACGAATCACTTTATCACCAAATTTTTCTTTCAGCTGCTCTGTTCCCTCAATGTTTAAGACAAGATAAATACAGCCTTTACTTTCAAATCGGTCAACGATCTCTTGTTCTTTAATTCCATAAAAATTACCATCAATCTCAACACTTTCAAAGAATTCTTCGTTTTTCTCCGCTTCTAAAAACTGTTCTCTTGTGATGTAATGATAGTCAATTCCCTCAACTTCGTAGTGCCTTCTTTCACGTGTCGTGTAGGATATCACCGATTTCATTTGTAGAGTATCCCCAACTAGTTTCGAGATTGTTTTTCTTCCTGAACCATCTGGGCCTGTAAAAACAAAGATCATTTCTTTTTCTTTTAAGTTATACACTTTATCGCCTCCCCAAGCTATCTCTCTCCTTATTATACATGGGAAAAATAACTAAAACCACATAATTCAAAATAAATAAACTATTCAAGTTACTTTATCAAGAACTCAAACTAGACGAGAAACATTTCTCAAGGAGAGTAAAATATACTATAATAAAATTAGAAAGTTATTAAATTTAATAAAGTGGGGTTACTCATGAATAGAAAAGAAGCAAACAATCATATTGGAAAACAAATTCGTGTGGTTGATCCACTATTAGGTAGTTACATTGGGGAATTAATTGATATAATTGCTGAACCAAAAAAACCTTGGCGCGGGAAAGTAACAATTTCGGCCATCGAACAATATCCTGTTCAAAATTTAACTGACTCAAAAGAACAATCTATCACACATCCGCCGTTTACTAGCGGAGAAACATACGAAGTTCCAGGTTCAAAAATAGAATCTGTAGGTGACGTTGAACTTCATCTAAATTATAACGAATCACTAATTAATGCATTGCTAAACGAAGTTAACTATTTTCAAACTGAGAAAAACAAAGTTGCTCGTGTCCTTGCACAGCTCCAAGAAGAACTAAAAAAAGCTGATCCTACCTATGAGATAAACAATGCTGATGAACTTGACTACCAATATTACACCATCGCAAAAGATGGGGACTACGTTTATATTATTGATGAGAACAACAACCAAGTTCCTTTAAATGATTGCCCATTTGACTTTCAAATTAGGGTGAACGGACGTTGGATCACGGTTCATTATTCCGATGACTTAGTTTTTCTAGATCAGAAACAAAAAGTACATCATCTGAAGGAAGGCAGTCAAATTAGATTAAATAAAGATCAATTTGATCCTTATCATATTTTTATTAATGAGCTTGAAAAGCCAGCGTTAGATTCATTAAATAACGGTTTACAAAAATTTAAAATTAGTCACGACCATTGCGTTAATTGTCATAATACGCTTCTCAATCAATATCTAGCTTCTGATGAGGAAAAAGTATTTAAAGGAGTTAATTTCATCTCCTACCAAAAAGGTGGCGATACCGTTCTTGTTCAACATCATTATGAGCGTGAAATTAATGATAATGGCGAAGATGTAACGTATGACCGTTTTGAGTTTACAAATGATAAAGGCAAGCGTTTATTAATGACGTATTCAACAGAAAAAACAAAATAATAAAAGACCGCTCATTTGAGCGGTCTTTTCAGAGTGTCGAGAAACCCAATGTAAAATTCATTTTTACATTGGGTTTCTTTATTTTTGTATAGTTGGTTTTATAAAAACAGAAAAAAAGCAGTTCGCAAACCACCTATGCCATCTTGGCTAGGTGGTTTGCGATCTTTTTGATGTTCTGAGCAGCTGCTGTCATTAGCGCTTGCTCTTGAACATGTTCTCTGCCTCGTAACCGGCAGTAGCGAAGCCCGTGGAGTTCTTTTGAATCCGCAAAGCTTCGCTCAACTGTTTCTTTTCTTTTTTTATAAAGCATCTTTCCTGTATCAGAAAGACGGTTTTTTCTAATCAGTTCTTTACTTTCTTCCCAAACATGTCTAGTCACTACCTTTTTCTGATTTCGGCTCCTTGTACATTCCGAGAGTAGCGGACAGTCCTTACATTGCTTTGGATCGGAATGGTATTCTTGATACCCTTCTCTTGAGGTAGTCTTGTAATATAAATTTTGGTTATTTGGACATGCGTAAGTATCAGTTTCTTTATCAAATTTGAATTTCCACTTAGGAAATAGCCCTCGTGTTGGATGAAAACGACGATAACCAATGACACCCATAATTTTCATCTCTTCGAGTTTCTTACAAATCCATGCTGTATAGTAACCAGAATCAGTGGCAGCTGCTTCAACTTTAAAACCAAATCGCTCAATTTGACGTTCTAATCTTTCAATATAAGGTTGTGAATCGTGGACATTTCCTGGAGTTACATGAACATCCGTGATGATGTTAAATTTCATATCGGTTGTACGGTGATCAAGGTAAAAAAATCCCTCAGGTTTCCCCTCTCGGTACATATACCCGCTCTCAGGGTCTGTTGTACTTTCTTTTATTTCTTTTTCTTCACTCACTTCCTCCCTAGCTTTTAAAGGCTTTTTTCCATGCTCACGACGGCTTTCTTCAATAGCTGCATCTAGCTCTTTTATATAAGTTCTAGTAGGGGATTGAACAGTTTTTTTCACAAACTTTTTTTTATTTGCGTTCGCTTTTAAATGTGTGGAATCAGTAAATAAAACCCGGCCACCAACCATTCGATGTTTCATCGCCAATTCTACTACTTCATCAAAGATATCCTGAAAAGCACTGGTCCCATCAAACCGTTTATGTCGATTAAAACTAATCGTAGAATGATGAGGAACACGTTCTGTTATTCCAAGGCCAAGGAACCATCGGTAAGCCATATTGGTTTGAATTTCTTTTTCTAATCTGCGTTCCGACCGAATTCCGTATAAATAACCAATAAACATCATCTTAAATAGCATGACAGGATCAATTGGTGGTCGTCCATTATCTGCACAATAGTAACCCTTTACTTTATCGTAGATAAAAGAGAAATCTATGTATTTATCAATAATTCTTAGTTCATGATCTTCAGGGACTAGCTGATCAATGGTTACCATTTCAAACTCAATTTGTTTTTCTTTTCTAGGCTTTAGCATGAATATCACCTCAAATTAGTCTATACAAATATTATACTACACTTATCTGAATAGTCAGTTATAATTATTGATTTTAGACCGTTTTATAAAATAAAAAGAGAGAGCCGTGAGACAATATAAATTG
This sequence comes from Anaerobacillus isosaccharinicus, assembly GCF_001866075.3. Classification (GTDB taxonomy): domain Bacteria; phylum Bacillota; class Bacilli; order Bacillales; family Anaerobacillaceae; genus Anaerobacillus; species Anaerobacillus isosaccharinicus. The sequence goes on from NZ_CP063356.1 coordinate 4,873,728, forward strand.
TCTCACGGCTCTTGTTATCTCCTAAACGCCACCTTTTGTTTGTGAAGAGCCAAGCAACGCTCGGCTACTGGAAAAATTTACATAGTTTAATCATGAAAACAGGCTGTTGAGACTTTCTCAACAGCCTGAAAAGACCGCTCATTTGAGCGGTCTTTTATTTGATTCTATTAATTTTTATTTATAAGTTTTCTAAAAACAACCGAACAACGTCTGCTCCACCAATAACTGTTCCTAGTGTACTTCCGATATTGGTTAAGGCAACAATAAGAAGAATTCGAGTTACTTTATTCCCCCAAAAACCTTTTACTGAATAAACATCTTCTGACAATGTTTCAAAGTCTGCTACATTTGGTCTTCGGAAATAAGCTTGAACAAACCCTGCAAACCATCCTGCTGCCATTAGCGGGCTAAGGGAGCTCAATGGTGCAACAAGAAAAGCTGTAACTATTGCTAAAGGATGACCAAAAGCAATGGCAGCACCAAGTGCCGAAAACGAACCATTCCATAAAATCCAACTTAATGTTTGTTGGAAGCCGGCTGTAGGATTGGCATAAAATGTATAACCAATAATTGCCATAATTAAGATTGGAATCATCCACGCAATAATAGTTGGTGCTTTAGATTTAGGGGGAAGTTTAGATATAGCCTCTAAATCATGTTCCTTTTTAATCTCTTCTTTAATGCCTGGTACATGTGCTGCTCCTAAAACAGCGACAATTTTTTCACCTGGGGCGTCTTTAATTTTTTGGGCTAAAAATTGATCACGTTCATCAATTAAAGGAACCTTTAATCTAGGAAAGGCTACAGTAAAGTCATCAAGCATGGAGTTAAGCATATCTTGTGACTTTATTTTTTCTAATTCTTCTTCTGAGATGGTGTCGTTATTAAAGATACTTGCGAATATCTGTAAAAGTAGCTTAGCTTTCCCCCATATTCCGATCCCATGCCAAATCCGAGCAAATGTAATTTGAATATTTCGATCTGCAAGTACTAGCGTAGCACCAATTTCATTGGCAGACTCAATGCCTTGGATCATTTCTAGTCCAGGCTTAATTCCAAATTGTTTTGCCACTCGTTTTTGAAAAGAGGAAATAACAAGATTCATAAGAAGGAGAGTTGTCTTCTTTTCTTTAATAACTTTAAAGATATCCATGTCCTTCCACTTATTTGCGTCCATAATAGACTGGTATCTCTGCTCGTCCAATTCTATACAGACAGTATCAGGTTGTTCTCTTTCTATGACTTCCTTTACCTGTTCTGCACTCTTCTTAGACACATGGGCGGTACCAATAAGTATAAGTTCTTTACCCTCTAAGTATATTCTCGTAATATTTTCTTCCGTCATAAACTACCTTCCTTTAAGGGAATTTTCTATAACTAATTTAAATAATTGCATTATCCAATTATGCGCTAAATCTGGCTAAATTTCAATTAAGTTTTATTTATTTAACAACACCTTAAAGAAGCATTAAATAGCGATCCAGAAAAATGATGTCCCCAAAAATAGCAGAAAGGACTAAACCTTTTGATTTAGTCCTTCATCTCTCATATGAATACCAGTTTAAAAGTTCCTCTTTTTGCTTTTCACTTATGTCGACAGATTGAAATGATTTACCAACGATACTTGTTAAAATTGAAGCTTGAAGTGTGAACAGCATCCTTAGTTGTTGGAATAACGACTGCTTCAACTCTAGTGCTTGAATCCGCTGTTTAGGAATGATCACTAATGTTTTTGAGAGGGTTCGGTATGAAATCCATAAAAAGCGATCGTTCTTACCAAAACCGGCATCCTTAAACTGTTGATTTCCTATTAACAAAGCTAAGACTATTACAATCGATGCACCAATAAATCCATATGGAATGAAATATGCGATAAAACCCGCAATAATCGCTCCAGGAACTACTTTTCTTATCACATATCTCTTTTTGCTCGCTTAGGTAAAGGTTCTATTGGCTGTTCAAAAGCAAAGTCTGGAATTACCTCTCTAAGATGATCTTTTAGCTCTTTTTTTCGAACGAGTGGAAATAGAACAGTAGAAAGCTGCTCATCTTTAGAGCCCCCGCCAGCACTCTCAACATAAACAGTTACTAACCCAAAAGGCTGGCGTAATAAACTTTCAACAACTCTAATCGCGGTGATCCTCGTAATAGACAAAGTAAGCTGACGTTTTTCTAGAACACCTCTTGTAATCTCAAGTTCATCACCTTTTTTATCAATTATAAACCCACCGTATTTAAGTAGCGTACCGCTAAAAGATATGACCCAAGACAAAAGAACAATAATTACAGCCATAATTATGATACCTGCTAGACTAGATTGAAACAAATATCCAAATGTATCAATAATGTATTGATCTGGGATCCAATCTTCTAGTTGTGTGGCTAATGCGATAATCGCCATAAAGGCGATGCCAATTCCACTAGAAGTTAATCCTGCAAAAAGCAAATATTGATTTGAAAGCTTCCATTGTGTTTTCGCTATTGGCTCGATTAAATTTTGGAAATCAACCTCAGTCACTTCACTTTCAATACTCACCTCTAATAGTTGCTTCCTTAGATGAAGAGCATCCTCTTTCATCACTGCCGTTAATACGACTTCTGGCTCGTTACCACCACCTGCTGTCTCTACTTTTACTGCCACTAAATGAAACAATCGTTGCAGTAGTCCGGCAGTAATATCAATACTGTAAATGCGTTCACGACGAATAAACCGATGCTTTTTTACAAAAATCCCTTGTTTTATCTTTAATTCATCACCATCTATTTCGTATGTAAAAGTAAACCATTTTAAATAGCCATAAATAGAAAATATGATTAAACCAGCTATTGCAAAATAAACAGTAAAGGGAAAATCCCATGAGGATGCACCTCTACCAAAAACAAATGCTGCAATGATTGGAAAAATTAATTCTTTTAGCGATGCAAAAAACAAGAAAAAAATTGCAATAGGATGAAGGCGTTTTGGCTTAGACATCTTTATCAGCCTCCGTTGCTAATTTAGAAATTTGATCTCGAAGTATCGCCGCCCGTCCTTCTGATAAAGCAGGTATTTGATGAACTGTAGCTGCAGTGGTAATTGTTACAGTCGCTAAACCGTATCTTCTTAATAATGGACCTTGTCTCGTATCAACATGCTGAACACGGATCATCGGTATTAAAACCCTTCGAATGACGATCATGCCATATTGTAAGTCTACTTCACTCTCATACACTTCATAACGCCATCTTCTCCACCGTATCGTTGGTATGATCATTACTTTTATAATGCCGATAAAGAAAATAATCAGTATAAGTAGCCAAACTATCCACTTTGGAAACTGAAAAAAGTGAATTAAGAATAAGTAACCTACTGGAAAAATCGCAAAAAGCAAAGTTTCAAATAAACCTGTAATTCTCCAAACTTTTAATGCACTTTTAGATATTTTTTGAGAAGGGATAGGTCGCATACTTCGCCCTATTCTTCTTCGTCATCGTCAGTAACGTAAATAATTTCCACACCTAATTCCTGTAACAAACGGATCACTTCTTTATTTAAAGTTTCATCATAAAGAAGACCGACTGACTCCACTAATTCGAGCTCCTCTAAGTGACCAGTTTCAGCATCCTCAATAAGCTCGACGATATCTATAAGACCTTGTGTATTTAATGTTGTTAAAATTTCTTCTTTAGTCATGTTTGACTACCTCCAACTAGATTATTTTTTAAAGAAAATTAGCTCTAAAACGGAAAGAAATACGGAATTGTAATCATCATCACGGCCCAAATGACAAGTTGCAAAGGAACACCAACCTTGACGAAGTCACTAAATTTATAACCACCTGCCGTCATAACAAGAGCATTCGTTGGTGATGCTACTGGTGTCGCAAAGGCCATGCTTGCAGCTACAGAAACGGCGATTAAAAACGGATAAGGACTAGCTCCTACATTAATCGCTGTTGTAATTGCAATCGGTGCAAACAAAACCGCTGTCGCTGTATTACTGATAAATTGACTAAATAGCATTGTTGTAAAATAGAAACCGCCCATTAAAGCAATAGGACCATAAATACCTAAAATGCCAATAATTAAATCTGACAGATATAAGACACCACCTGTTTTTTCAAGTGCAGTAGCCATTGGGAGCATGGCTGCAATTAGTACGACACTTTCCCAATTAATTCTGCCATAAGCATCTTCCATGTTCCTTAAACAACCTGTCATGATCATTAAAACTGCTGCGATTAAAACTGCAGTTACTGCGGGGACAATTTCTAACGTCATCATCACAAGCATTCCTAGCATGATTACCCCTGCAATCGGGGCTTTTCCACTAGCAGCGGCCATACTTGCCTGCTCTTTTGTTTGTCCTAGAACGACAACATCTTCTGTCTCTTTTGCTAACAATTCTAAATCAGACCATCTACCTTGTACTAGCAATGCATCTCCAAACTTTAATGATTGCGTCGCCCAATTTTTTAATTGATACTTTCCTCTTCGATTAATTCCTAAAATATTTAAATTATACTTTTCTCGAAAGTTTAGCGCTGCAATGCTTTCATTAATGAAGCTTGAATGTGGCGTTAACAGCACTTCTGCAACACCAAAATCTTTTGAAACTAATTTTGACGGACTTGCATGTTCGTCTTTATTAAACCATAATAGAAAGTCTTTTTTAAAGCGTGCAACACTTTCACTAGGTCCTTGTACATATAAAATATCATTTTCTTTAATGACTGTTTCTGACGTAGCAGGAATATGTTGAATTCCAGTCAACCTTGTTTTTTCACCATTACGCCGTTCAATATGTATGATACCGACTTGATAATTTTTTGGAAGCTGCAACTCAGCTAAACGCTTATTAATCATTTGAGATAACGGTTGTACTTTCACACGGTATAGTTGATCAGAAATATGGAAAAAGTCCGCTAATTCTAAAGGACTTGTTTCCTTTTGACTTCGAAACTGTTCTTTGGGATCTCCTTTTGGTAATAACTTTTTTCCTACAGTCATTAAGAAAATAACACCTGTGAATAAAGCAACAATTCCTACTGGCGTAAAATCAAAAAACGCTAATCGCTCATAGCCATTATCAGCTAAAGTTTGACTTACGATTAAGTTTGGTGGTGTCCCGATTAATGTTAATACACCACCTAAACTACTAGCAAAAGCAAGAGGAATGAGAAATAGCGCTGGGCTTTTTTTCATTCCTAAAGCTAAACTAATCACAACAGGCATTAACACTGCAACCGTTCCAGTGTTACTCATAAATGCACTCAATAATGCGACTAAGATCATTAATATGAATAATAGCTTTATTTCACTATTCCCTGCAAATTTTAATAAAGAATTTCCTGCTAACCTAGCTAATCCAGTTCTAAAAATACCGCCACCTACCACAAATAGCCCGGCGATCATAATGACAATTGAATTTGAAAAGCCGGCTAGCGCTTCACTTGTTGTAATAATTCCAGTCAATACTAAAACTAGTAATGAACACATGGCAATAAGGTCAGCGCGAAATCTCCCCATCATAAAAAATATTGTTGTGATCAGCAGTATTAAAAATGTAAGAAGTAATTGAGGTTCCATAGTTTGACCGCCTTATATGTGTAAAATTTAAAGCTAACTCTGTTTGGTAAATGAAGAAAAGGAGTATGGCACCCTTGCTAAAAGTCGAATTAACAAGCAATTGCCCACCAATTCTACTTTCTGCATAGAATGCCCTAGCCCCTTAAAGTCATTCTTATTAAATTAAACCGTTACTTGCTCTTTAATTGACTCGTTAGCTGCGAGTAAGCCGGCTCCCGGCTTGCATTCAAAACCTTGTTCTCTTAGAACATCTTCTAGAGCAGCTAAAAATTGGGTAACATTAGTTTGTGTTGCATTATAGCCCATTAAGCCAATACGCCAAACCTTACCTTTTAATTCTCCTAAACCGCCACCAATTTCTAGCCCGTATTTAGCTAGAAGCTGCTTTCTTACTTCAAGATCATTTACTCCATTTGGAATTAAAACCGAGGTTAATTGATAAAGACGATGTTCTTTCTTAACAAGTAACTCAAGTCCCATCGCTTCTAGGCCAGAATGTAGCGCTGTCCCAAATCTTTTATGACGAGCATAGACATTTTCGAGTCCTTCTTCAAGAATAATTCTTAACGCTTCTCTTAATGAATAAACCATCGTAATTGGTGCTGTATGATGATAAAACCTTTCATCATTCCAATAATTTTGGATCATTGATAAGTCTAAGTACCAACTTTGTACTTTAGTCTTACGATTTGCCATTGCTTCTAATGCACGATGATTAAATGTTACAGGCGCAAGTCCTGGAGGTGCACTTAAACATTTTTGTGTGCCACTATATGCTGCATCAACATCATTATCATCGATTTCAGTTGGAATTCCACCAATCGAAGTTACCATATCACAAACAAATAAAGCATTATGAACGTGAACAATTTTACTTAGTTCTTTTAGAGGTTGCATAACCCCGGTAGATGTTTCAGCATGAACAACTGCAACAAGCTTTGTACTTGGATTTTGTTTTAACGCTTTTTCAATAGCTGTTGGTTCAATAATTTCACCCCAAGGCGCAGTTACTTCAATTACTGTTGCGCCACACCGTTCTGCTACATCGACCATTCGCTGCCCAAAAAGTCCATTAACGCCTACAATGACCGTATCCCCTGGCTCTACTAAATTAACGAAGACGGTTTCCATACCAGCACTACCCGTGCCAGACATGGGAATTGTCAGTTTGTTTTCCGTTTGAAAAACTACCTTTAATAAATCTTTCGTTTCATTCATTAGCTTTAAAAACTCCGGATCTAAGTGACCTAGCAATGGAGTTGTCATTGCCCTAAGTACACGAGGGTGAACATCGCTTGGGCCCGGACCCATTAATAAACGTTTGGATGGATTTAGTTCATTTGTCATATGTAGCCTTCACTCCTTGTTCATAATGGTAAACCTATTCGACAAGATTTTGAATATTCCTTTAAAAATTAAAATCGTTCAAAAAAATTACATTTCTTTTCTTAAAACCTCCGCACCTAATGCTGTTTTAAAATGAATAAGTGCCCATTGGTGACCTTGTTCCGAAAAGCTTTGTACCGCATCTTCATGGATGACAATTTTAAAACCTTTATTAAACGCGTCAACGGCCGTATGTAAGACACAAATATCCGTACAAACACCAACTAGATGTACTTCACTAATATTTCTAGCTCTTAGCCTCATTTCAATATCAGTTCCACAAAAAGCACTATATCTTGTTTTATCTACCCAATCTACTTGAATATTAGTCCTATTTTTAAGCTGATCATAATAGTTACCTAAAATTCCGTATTGGTGCCGTCCTTCACTATTCCTTATATTATGTGGTGGGAAAAGCTTCGTTTCAGGATGATATGGATCATTTTCTTCATGGACATCCACCGCAAAAATAACATAGTCGTCTGCCTCAACAAACTCCTTTGTCAGTTCGGTAATTCTCTCTTCAATATCTTGAGCTGGTTTCCCACATGTTAAACTTCCACCATCCGCAACAAAATCGTTCGTGTAATCAATGACAATTAATGCCCTCATCTCTCCACTCTCCTTTTCATTTAAATTATAGCAAGTATTGGATAAAATTTGTATTAGTAGAAAAACAAAAAAGGCTGAAACACTCAGCCTAGTTGGTTAAAGTCCTAATATCATTTTATTTTGCATTTGGTTTACTTGTTGTCTTGCGCGAGTTAATTCCTCTCTTTGTTCTGGGGTTGCACTTCTTAACAAGCTTTCAATTTGCATATTCATTTGTTCTAATTGTTGCTGTGCTTCATCGTACTTTAACTCATTTCCACCTTGAACTTGCTTTGCAGAGTTAAGCTCACCTTCAGCAAATTGTAATATCTCATCAATTTGTTGTAACTGTTGTGTAATTTTATCATGAGTACCCATTAGATTTCCTCCTAGTTTCAACATAGACTTCTACCGTTAATTTGGCATGAACAAGCCGAATTTATGCTAGGATAAAGTAAAGAAACCCTTACCAACTAATTACATGGTTTTGACATCATTGTTTTGTTTGATGAGGTAGGTTTGCAGGTCATTAGGTATAAACGTATTAGGAAAAACCGTCTGTGCTTCACAAAGAAGCTCCTCTACACCATGACTATATCTTGAGCTAATATGATTAAGAAACAACGCTTTAACCCCACTGTTTAACGCTAAAATCGCTGCCTCTTTCGCCGTAGTATGAAAATGCTCATAGGCAAGTTGTTCATCTTTATGGAGGAACGTTGCTTCGTGGATCAGAAGATCAGCATTTGCTGCTAACAAATTTTGTTTCTTCGTTTTCCTCGTGTCACCACCAATTGCAATGATTTTTCCTTTTTTTCTAGGCCCGACAAAATCAGCTCCATTTATTTCTATCCCATTTTCTAAAAAAACTTTTTCTCCAGCTTTTATTTTTTTAAAGAGTGGTCCAGGGGCAACTCCAATTTGTTTTAGTTTCTCTGCATCAAGCACACCTGGTGCGTCTTTTTCAGTGATTCGAAAACCATAGGAAGGTATACCATGGTCCAAAAGAATTGCCTCAAAAACAAAGAACTCAGTCGTTAAAATTTCCCCTTCGACAATCTCAATAACTTCTAGCGGATAACGAAGATATGTATTGGAAATGATGAGTGTTGTTTCAATAAATTCTTTGATCCCTTTTGGGCCAAATAGCTGTAATTTTTCTGTCGCCCCTTGAAACGAACGACTACCAAGGACTCCTGGTAAACCATAGATATGATCTCCATGCAAATGAGTAATAAAAATTTTTGTTATTTTACTAAGGGTTAGGGAGGAGTGTAGCAATTGCTGTTGAGTTCCTTCACCACAATCAACCATCCAGCATTCATTTTCATATTGAAGCATTTGTACCACTAATGAACTAACATTCCTTTGTTTAGAAGGGATTCCTGCACACGTTCCCAAAAACTGTAACTTGATCATTTATAATTCTCCTCATTAACTCTACCTTGCTTATATTTTACAAATTTTTCTTTATGTTCGCAAATTTATTATCCATGCACAACTGGATGTTTCGTGGAATTAGTTAGGTTGAAAAATGAGGGGGGGATGATGATGGCTCAAATCTCAGTTGTAGTAGCGGTGATTCCCTTTGGCCACTAAACTCTTGAAATAAATGAAAGGGGAGATATCTAAGTCGTAACTCCCTCTTCTAACTTATTATTCATAAATCGTTCTTCCTTTAAGCAGGATTTTTCACTATCTCTCTAGTATAATATAGGTATCCCTTAAAAATTGGAGGTTATAAACATGCAAATTAAGTACAATTCTATTCCTAAGAAAGACGTTAAAATTTGTACTGAAGGGTTTACAATTCAAGAAGCTCTAGAAGCGATTGAAGAAACTGGTTACCGCTGCATCCCTGTGTTGGATAATGATAAAAAGAAATTTCTAGGTAATATTTATAAATCAAGAATTTATGAATATATGGTTAAAAATGCTGGTCCTATTACTGACAGTGTGATGAAATTAATCAGAGATGAGGATGTTTTTACATATGAGGATTCTTCATTCTTTCAGGTTTTCTTCACAATTAAGAAGTATCCTTATGTTGCAGTTCTTAAAGAAAATGGCGATTTCAACGGAATCTTAACCCATGCCAATGTCATGTCCTTACTAGAGGATTCTTGGGGGCTTAAAACCGGTAGCTATGGGTTAACAATCTCAACCCATGAATACCAAGGAGCATTAAAAAATATTGTTTCAATCATTAAGAAATACTGCAATATCCAAAGCTTATTGACACTTGATAATGAAAGTACATTCTTAAGACGAGTAATTGTTACTCTACCTAAGAGCATTACGGAAAAGCAGTTTCATGAGATCGTTCAAAAGTTAGAAAAAGAAGGGTTTCGAGTCTTTGATATTGAAAAGTTTTAATTCGGTATTGTATTCATTTTTAAAATAGATGTTTTGATAAGGGGAGTTTTAACATGGTAAGCGAAAATTTGGTAAAAGCTTTAAACGAACAAATGAATTTTGAGTTTGAATCTGCACATGTCTATTTAGCAATGGCAGCCTACTGCTCTGCTGAAAGTCTCGATGGGTTTGCTAACTTTTTTAAGGTGCAAGCCGAAGAAGAAAGATTTCATGCTATGAAGTTTTATAATTTTATTAATGACATCGGTCATCGTGCCGTTATTACAGGATTTGAAACACCTAGTAATGACTATAAGTCAGTGCTTGATGCATTTGAGAAAGGCTTAGCTCACGAAAAAATCGTAACGAAGAAGATTTATAACATTGCTGACATTTCCTTAAATGAGCGTGAACATGCGACAATGACATTCTTAAAATGGTTTATCGAAGAACAAGTGGAAGAAGAAGCAAGCTTCGATACAATTATTCAAAAACTTAAGCGTATTGAGAACGATAGTAATGCATTCTTTATGCTAGACAATGAATTTGCTGCTCGTTCATTTACACCTCCAGCAGAATAACAACAAGATGGCTCCCACCGTGACAGATGGGAGCCCTTTTCTTAAAATAAAAAAGTCAGAAATAAAAAAGCCACAAATGTTGAAAAGCACATTCCACTCACACTAAAAGCCCACTTTCGTCTAGGTGAAGCTTTCATACCGTAAATATCTACGACTAAATAGTGAATTAGTACACATATTCCAAGGAAAAACAATAAAAAGAGATAACCTATTATATGCACGCTTAACGTTTGAGACAAAAGCAAAAAAATTGAATACTGTAAAACAAAGTAGCCTGCAACAATGAATACAATATTTAATAAAATAATCGAAAAAAATAACCTGTAATTCACCTTATCACCTCATGGATTCTTTTCTCCATTATCGGTATACTTCCTTCAAATCATACTTAAAGAAATAGAAAAAAAGCAACCAATGATGGTTACTTATTTTTCAATTTCGTTTTCATTGTAGGAGATCCAATCACTCCAGCTACCTAAATATAGCTTTACGTTCTCATAGCCCAATGACTGTAAACAAAGAACATTCGGACATGCAGTAACTCCTGATCCGCAATAAACAATAATTTCTTTATTTTGTTCGATATCATTAAACCTCTCTTTTTGCTCTTCTCTCTTTTTCCATTCACCGTTTTCATTTAAACAGTCTTTCCAGAAGTAATTTTTTGCTGAAGGAATGTGACCAGCTTTTTTATCTATAGGTTCTTCAATACCTAAAAAACGTAACGGATCTCTACTATCGATAAGAATTACATCTTCATTTTGGATAGACGCTCTTATATCTTCCATCGTACTTAGCATTTCTTCTTTTAGAGCCACAGTGAATTTTGTATGATCAAAATGGGGGATCATTGTTGTTATTTCAAAGCCATTATTCTTCCAATTTGAGTAGGATGTACTGAGAACAAATACATCTTTATGACCAACATATTTTAGTAACCACCAAAGTCTTGATGCCATTGCCCCGCCTTGATCGTCGTAAGCAACAACTGTCATCGTCTCATCTATTCCAATTGCCGCTAATTTAGCCGAGAAATCCTCCAAGTTAGGCAAAGGATGCCTGCCACCATGATCTCTAACAGGTCTAGACATGTCTTTTTCCAAGTCAACATAAATAGCATTTGGAATATGATCTTCTAAATACGCCTCAAATCCAGCATTAGGCTTTCCTAACTCAAAGCGACAATCTAAAATTCTAATATTTTTATCATCCATATGTTCTTTAAGCCATTGGCAAGTAACTAAGTTTTTTGACATAGAACCACCCCACTACTTTTTGTTTCTATTGTACTTAATTAATCTGAGTGGTGTCCATATGTGATTGGGCACTGTTTTAAAACGAGAATATTCTCATTAAGCTATTTCTGCGTGGTTTTTTAAGTTGCTCCGGGATATTACTTTCTACTCCACCAACAACTTTCTGTTCCATTACCGGCAAATTCTGTTCAATTTTACTCATCCGCTCGTCAATTTTCGTTATCATTGAAAATAAGCTGTCAAGTTCACTGCGGTGTTGTAACACCTGATACTCTACTACTTCATCTGCCTTAACCGAAAGCTTTCTTTCTAGCTGTTCAATATGAATCATTAACTGCTCCAACTTTTCCTCAAATACACTAGCAGCGATCATTTTTTCTTTTTTCTCTTTCACAACTTGCACCGGATCATTTTTCTCACGAATTTCTTTCATCGTAAACCCTCTATTAAGACGCTCTTTTATATTAAGAAGAGATTCTAACTCTTTTTCTGTGATCAAATAATGACCAAGTTCATTTGTTTTACATGGGATGTCAAAGTATTTGATCCACCTTTGAATTGTCGTCGGATTTACACCTAACTCCTCAGAAACTTCTTTTGTTTTAAATACCTTTTCCATAACGCTACCCCTTTCAAAACTAATTTATATACGTAATTCTTTTTATTTTTTCTATTCCCTTCACTCTTGACAAAACTAGTTTTTGTTCGTCAAAGAAAGTGCAATTATGGCAAAAAATAATGTTACTTACATGAAATTTCTACATAACGGGAAAAACTATAGTATGAAAAAAGTAACCTCTTATAAGGATGTGAGAAATAATGGCAAAACGAAGTAAAGAGCAAATGAAGAAAGATTCAAAAAATGAAAAACAACGAGTAGTAGAAAACAAGCCAGGCTATGGTGATAAAAAATTAGGCGGACCAGATCGTCCTGCAGAGTAGAAAGAAAAGCATAGACCGCACGGAAGCAGACCTACTATAAAAGTTTAAAGAGGATAAATCTTATCTTTTTAAAATGCGAGAAGAGGCTGCCCTCAAATTTCAGGACAGCCTCTTCATTTTATAAAATTTAATAACCACTGCTCTAATCTCGCAGCTATTTGAAGCTGATTTTGTTTTTGATAGTACCAATCTGTTAAATCGTATTTCTCAATTAAATCTGGCTCCCTGTAATATTTCGCGATTTTTTTTGCAGTCTTTTCATTATACCAGTCTGTAAAATCACTACGGTGATGATGAATAACAGGATACACTGATCGCAATGTTGGAGTCCTTTTCCGCGCCACTTTTTTTACATATTTTTCGTAATCATATCTCGATCCTGTGTGTTCAATTTCCGAAGCGAATCGACGGATTTTTTTCTGTTCTCTTGAATGAAACAAAAGCTTCGTTAACCTTTTCCCAAGATCAATCCGATTTTTTACATTTTTAAATCCATGAACTGAATAACCAAACAGCTCTCCTTCAAGTGTCGGAAAGAATACCGTACTAAAGTGTAGTTTTTCTTCAGCAACAAATGGTAGACTCCCAAAAACTTTATCATGATAAAAAGGCGCTTCAATAACAGGTTTTTGAATAACATGTTGTTCATTAATAATTAATGATTTACATAACCGCTCAATATCTTTCTCAAACCAAAATCTTTCCCACTCTTTTACCATGAATTTAGATACATGAAAAAATTTCAATAAATGAAATAGTGGTTCTCCTGTTTGTTTTGATTTTTCATAAATTAGTAACTGAGGATATGCATCTAAGAATATTAGCCAATTTGCTCTTTCATAGGTTAAATACAAAATATCACGATACCTCTTTGGAATTAGGTCACGAAATATCTCCCCTTCTAAATCTGTCATATTCCACCCTGCATTTCTCGACACAAAACTTGCTAAATAGGCCCAAATGATTTCTTTGTTTCTCAAATAAAAATCATCATAAAATACGGTACGTGAAATATTATCTAGATTTCCTCGCATTGTAACTTTATTGATCGTATCCACTTGCTCTTTCTCTTCTCTTGATAATGAATAAATAGCCATAATCTTAGCTCCCAACAAACGTCTATTCACTGAATTAAAAATATGGTATGATTTAATGATGTAACGAAGCTTATTAAAAGCTTAAATATTTTAAAAAGGGTGCATCAAATGTCAATTCGTTATCCAAATGGAAAAGCATATTCTCCAATGCACAAAGAGGGCACTCAACTAAAGACCGTAAACAAAGTTTCCTATGGTAACCGTGGGATGAGTCTTGAAGAAGATATTAATAGCTCTAACGAATATTATTTAGCAAAGGGGATTGCTGTTATTCATAAAAAGCCAACCCCACTTCAAATTGTAAAAGTAGACTACCCAAAACGAAGTGCTGCCGTCATAAAAGAAGCGTACTTTCAACAAGCCTCCACTACTGATTACAACGGTGTTTTTGAAGGAAAATATATTGACTTTGAGGCGAAAGAAACAAAAAATAAAACGTCATTTCCATTAAAGAATTTTCATAAACATCAAATAGAGCATATGAGACAAGTTATCAATCAACACGGAATTTGCTTTTCGTTACTGAGATTTTCCGCAATTGATGAAGTGTATTTATTAGATGCAAAACATTTATGTTCATTTTGGAGTGACCAAGAAAATAGTCGTAAATCGATTCCTAAAAAAGAGATTGAAGTCCTTGGACATGTTATTCCCCTCGGACTTTATCCACGAATTGACTATTTATCGATTGTTAAAGGTATTTATTTTTCATAATTGAAAGGAAGTATGATCCATGTCAGAAGATACTCGTACAAGGCAAGGTCGTCGTAAAGTAAAAGAAACGAACAAAAACTCTGGCCCGAAAAAAGGAACGATGAAAAAGGTATTAATTGCTTTTTCAATTTTTATGGTTACCCTTTTAGTTGCTGGTGTGATTACTGTTTTTTCTATAATTAAGGATGCTCCTGATATCGACCCAAGTAAATTAACATTAGCAAATAATCCAGAAATATTTGATCAGAACGATGAAATATTTACCACGTTGAGCGCTTCAGAAAATAGACGCTCAGCAAGCATATTAGAAATTCCACAGCTAGTGGAAGATGCGTTTATCTCTGTTGAGGATGTTCGTTTTCGTGAACATTTTGGTATCGACCTACGTCGGATTGGTGGTGCACTAAGAGCGAACGTAACCGGAGGCTTTGGTGCTGAAGGTGCGAGTACAATTACTCAACAAGTTGTGAAAAATCTATTTTTATCATCAGAGAAAAAAATAACGAGAAAACTGCAAGAACAATATTTGGCAATAAAATTAGAACAGTCTTACTCAAAAGATCAAATTTTAGAGCTATATTTGAATGCGATTTTCTTTTCTGAGGGCTACGGAGTTGTTGAGGCAGCAGATCGCTTCTTCAGTAAAACATTAGACGAACTAACAATTGAAGATGCTGCGCTTCTAGCTGGGATTCCACAACGACCGAATTTCTTTAATCCATTTAAAAACCCTGTCGAAGCACAAAAGCGACGGAACATTGTCATAACCTTAATGGAGCGACATGGTAAAATTACTTTTGCAGAAGCTGAAAGAGCAAAAGCTGTACCAATCGAATCGCAATTAAAACGCTCAGAGAAAGAATCCTATCCTTACCGTGCTTTTCTTGACCAAGTTCTAAAAGAAGTTGAGGCAATTGATGGAATCAGTATTAATGACGTTTATACTGGCGGTCTTAAAATTTATACAACATTAGATCAAGAAGCACAAACATTTACAGAAGCTCTTTTAGAAACTGATATTATTGATTTTCCAGATGAGTTTTTCCAAGCTGGGATTACTGTAGTCGATACGAAATCTGGTGCTATTAAGGCTATTGGTGGTGGCAGACAAACTGATAACATTAAACGGGGCTTTAGTTGGGCCACAGACCCACGCCGATCACCTGGTTCAACGATTAAGCCGATTTTAGATTATGGTCCTGCAATCGAGCATTTACAGTGGTCTACGTATCACCAAATTACTGATGAACCACATCAATATTCGAATGGTGTTCCAATTCGAAACTTTAATAATAAGTATTCTGGTGACGTTTCGATGCGATATGCGTTGCAAAGATCTTTAAATATCCCGGCGTTAAAAGCATTTCAAGAGGTAGGGATAGATAAAGCAGCCCAATTCGGTAGAGGCTTAGGAATACCACTAGACACAATCCAGGAAGCCTATTCCCTGGGCGGTTTCACAAATGGGTTTTCTACATTAGAACTTGCCGGTGCCTATGCTGCATTTGGAAACGAAGGTGTTTATCATAAGCCATTTACCGTTCGAAAAGTAGTCTTTCCAGACGGAAAAACGATTAACTTAACACCGGATTCCCATATAGCGATGAGTGATTATACTGCTTTTATGGTTACTGATATGCTTAAGTCCGCAATTGGACCAGGTGGAACAGGACCTCGAGCTAGAGTAGACTCGTTACCTATGGCTGGAAAAACAGGTACATCAAACTTTGATGAAGAAGAGAAAAAACGTTATAACATTAAAGATGGCGCTAAGGATATTTGGTTTGCTGGATTCACAACAAACTATTCTATTGCTGTCTGGACTGGTTATAACACTCCAGATGATGGTTATATAAAGTACGATGGACATAGCGAACATATAGCTAAATACCTTTTTAAAGAGTTAATGGCAGAAATATCTAAAGGAAAAGAAACCTTAGACTTTAAACAGCCAAATTCTGTCGTAAGGGTTGGCGTTGAAAAAGCAACTGGGCTACTTCCAAGCCCAACGACACCTGAGAGTGAGATCATTTATGAGTATTTCGTGAGAGGTACTGAACCTACTGAAGTATCTAAAGTTTTTGCTAAACCAACGACTCCTCAAGACTTTATGGGAGAATATCACGAACTTACTGATCAAATTATTTTAACTTGGACGTTCCCTGAAGAAGAGCGTCATAAATTTGTATTTGAGCTCCAATTGTCAATTAATGATGGGCCATTCTCAGTGAATTCTTTATCGGATGAAATGCAACATATTATCTTTAACCCAGAAAGTGACGCCACTTATCGCTTTAAGGTTACAGCCGTATCTCTAATAAATGAGCAACTTAGAAGTGATCCAATTGAACTTACTGTTGTCATCCCGAAAAAATGGGAGGAAGAAGAAATTGCGCCTGAAGAACCAATTATCGAAATTCCTAACCCTATTGATATTATCGGGGGAGGCGGCGATGATGACGAGGATGCCGACGAGGACGAGGATACCGAAGAAACTCCTAGTGGGAATTAATAGTTAACTTATGAAAAAACGTAAGGCAGACGACGCCTTACGTTTTTTTTTTACTTTTTTAATTTTGAGACTGCATATTTTTTTTGTAGTTCTATAAAAAGTTCTTTTAACTGCGTAAAGGCATGGTGATGATTAGGAGTAGATAGTATATAACTAATTCGTTCCTCGACGTTAACTGGCTTAATGTTCAGCTCATGGATCGGGATGACAACATTTTTCAAATTAGGTACTGGTTGATTATTTGTCCAAAACAAAAACGCTAAGAATAACTTAGTCATTTTTACCATTGGCTTCATTGCACCAATTCTGTCTCTATCTTGAAAAAATTTAGTAATGATCGGTTCAGTCATCTTCCAATGCTCTAATAGCATGGGAAGATGTTTATTTCT
The DNA here is from genome assembly GCF_001866075.3 of Anaerobacillus isosaccharinicus. Classification (GTDB taxonomy): domain Bacteria; phylum Bacillota; class Bacilli; order Bacillales; family Anaerobacillaceae; genus Anaerobacillus; species Anaerobacillus isosaccharinicus. The sequence goes on from NZ_CP063356.1 coordinate 4,891,119, forward strand.
ATCTTCCCATGGTTTTATGCAACTGTTCATACCTAAGTAAGCATAAATATCAAAAAGCAGCGGATCTCTCTCTAACGCATCTTCAAGCGAAAATTTAAGGTCTAAAGGTAATTCTTCATTTTCACTGAAGAAAGGTACAAATACGAAAGGCTCTGGTACTTTAACTGTTTGCATTTTACCCCCCCTTTAAGCGTTTCTTACCTTCTCGACACAAATGTAGGAGTGGACAAATTTCGCATTTAGGTGATTGTGCTTTGCAGTGATATCTCCCAAAAAAGATGAAACGATGGTGTGTATCAGACCAAAGTTGTTCCGGAATTTTTCGCATTAAAGTTTTTTCTACTTCTAAAACCGAATCTTTCCATTTACAGATCCCCAATCGCTTACTAACTCGCTCTACATGTGTATCAACAGCTATTGCTGGCACACCAAAGGCAACAGATGTAACAACGTTTGCTGTTTTTCGGCCAACTCCTGCTAGCTTCACTAGTTCGTCTCGTTCTCTAGGAATTTCACCGCCGTAGTCTTCAATTAAAGACTGGCAAAGTTTTTTTATATTCTTAGCTTTGTTCCTGTACAAACCAATTCTTCTTATATCATTTTCGAGTTCCTCAAGGGAAACAGCTAAATAGTCTTCTGGGGTTTTATATTTCAAAAAGAGTTCTTTCGTTACCTTATTAACAAGGACGTCAGTACACTGTGCTGATAACAAAACAGCAATTGTTAGTTCAAAGGGATTTTCATGGCTTAATTCACAATGGGCTTCTGGAAACATCTTCTCCATTTCCACTAATACTTCTTCTTTTATTTGTTTTTTTGTAAGGATAACAAAAACCTCCTTAACCTTGATTTGTTCTAGTAATTGAGTTGCAATAATTAATAATTATTCTTTTAAAAATATATTTTATCCTAAAATTTACAACTTTGATAAATTCTGAACAAGCACTACATTCTACATTCTAAACTAATCCTTCAACCAATTGTATGAAGAGAATTTCTTTTTGGGTTCGGTTGGTTTTGGAGTTGTAGATTTATACTGGTAGTTACGAAACTTTTCGCCATATTCTTTTGCTTGCTGAACTGTGCGTACACCGTTTTTGTTCCATTCGATTAAGATCCGATCAATATAGCGAAGATTTCTTTTCCCTGAAACTACACCTTCCAGGAGAGCTGCTTTAATTAGACTCGGATTATAGCTATCCTGGTCTAGCCATATCGTTATAAGTTCGCATTCCATCGGTGACAACGGACGTCCAAATTCACCTTCAAATAACTCATACAAAGTCTTTTCATCAGCTTCTTTCGTCTCTTCATCTTTTACGACTTCTTGTTGGCAAGCGATAGAGATTAACTTGTCCCATAAAGGTGATAAAGAAAAGGTTTCAGAAAACATCGTTTCATCTTTCCCTTCTTGTAACTCGAGAAAGCCCCGTTTCATTAAGCTTTGCAGCATTTGTGAGCAATCAGTTTCAGAATGACTCATTCGGTTAGCTAGCACCTCTGGTGTTGGAAAGCTAATCCCCTGCTGCAGAAAAGAATGAACATGAATTAATAACATAACTTCGCTCTCATTTAATTTCAACTTTTTGTAATCTTTAATAAGCCTTGCAGGAATCGAAATAGTACCATCGTTTATCCAATTTATCATTATATTTCGGTCCATATGTTCCACCTCAAAAGTCATTATAACATGATATATTGTGTTTGAATGTTCTTAAAATAATTAAACGAAGATGAAAAAACCCCGATCAACGGGGTTTTAACAGCTTAAGGATATAAGCGATTTAACAATCTCGGGAATGGAATTGTTTCACGAACGTGATCTAAACCACATACCCACGCAACTGTTCTTTCAAGCCCTAAACCAAAGCCTGAATGTGGTACAGAACCATAACGGCGTAAATCTAAATACCATTTATACGTTTCTTCTGAAAGGTTATGCTCTTGGAAACGTTCTTGTAATAATTCCATATCGTCAATACGCTGACTACCACCAATAATTTCACCATATCCTTCAGGTGCAATCATATCGGCACATAAAACAACATCTGCACGATTTGGATCTGGCTTCATGTAAAATGCTTTTATTGCCGCTGGGTAATGTGTAATAAACACTGGCTTATCAAAGCTCTGGGCAATTGCTGTTTCATGGGGTGCACCAAAGTCTTCTCCCCACTCAATTTCATGTCCATTTTCTTGTAAAAATTTAATCGCATCATCATAAGTAATCCGTGGGAATGGCCCAACGACTTGTTCAAGCTTTGCAGTATCTCTACCTAACACTTTTAATTCAAGTTGACAATTCTTTAACACCGATTGAACCATAAAACTCACATATTGCTCCTGTACTTGTAAGTTTTCTTCATGATCAACGAAAGCCATCTCCGGTTCAATCATCCAAAACTCAATTAAGTGACGACGTGTTTTTGATTTTTCTGCGCGGAATGTTGGACCGAAAGAAAATACTTTTCCTAATGCCATTGCTGCCGCTTCCATATATAGCTGACCGCTTTGAGAAAGGTACGCATCTTCATCAAAATATTTTGTGTGAAAAAGATTAGTCGTTCCTTCTGCAGAACTACCCGTTAAAATCGGTGGATCTACTTTTACAAAGCCATTCTCATTAAAAAATTCGTATGTAGCACGAATTAATTCATTACGAACTTTCATGACAGCATGTTGTCTTTTAGAACGTAGCCATAAATGGCGGTTGTCCATCAAAAACTCCGTGCCATGCTCTTTAGGTGTAATTGGATAATCTACTGCCTCATGGATCACTTCAATCCCTGTTACTGTTAGTTCATAACCTGAAGGAGCACGCTCATCACTACGAACAACACCAGTAACGAATAAAGAAGATTCTTGGGTGATGCTTTTGGCAGTTGCAAATACTTCTTCACTAACCTCAGCTTTCACTACAACACCTTGAATAAAGCCTGTCCCATCTCGTAATTGTAAAAAAGCAATTTTTCCACTTGAGCGCTTATTTGCAATCCAAGCACCAATGGTAACCTCTTGATCTGTATATTTGCCAACTTGAGAAATAGTCGTCTTCACAAATTTTCCCTCCATAAACATTGATTCTATCTGTATGTATAATTAGTCATATCGACTCTAACCATTATACATCTGTTTAAAAATAGAAGTCAACGCTATGGAGGGATCTATGGTTTTAAGCTTGCATATTATTTTTGATAAATCGTTCAATGCGTGTTAGCGCTTCTTGAATTTGATCTAACGATGTTGCATATGAAAGACGAACGTTATCTGGAGCCCCAAAGCCTGAACCTGGAACTAAAGCAACCTTTTCTACTTCTAATATTTTTTCAACCCACTCATCAACATCATCAAATCCATTAAGTCTAACAGCTTCTTTCACATTAGGGAATAAGTAAAAAGCACCTTTAGGCTTGACACAACTAACACCTGGGATTTGGACAAGTTGATCATAGACAACATTCAAGCGCTCTTCAAAGGCAACTCTCATCATTTCTACGAACTCATTTTGACCATTGTACGCAGCAATCGTGCCGTATTGAGCCATTGTTGTTGGGTTAGACGTACTGTGACTTGCTAAGTCTGTCATTGAATTTATAATTTGGGCATTACCAGCTGCATACCCAATTCTCCAACCCGTCATTGAGTGTGATTTTGAAACACCATTTATAATAATCGTTTGTTGTTTTAATTCTTCAGAAAGCTGGGCAATTGATACATGAGTTGCTTCTCCATATACCAGCTTTTCGTAAATTTCATCAGAAACGATTAAAATGTCATGCTTTAAACAAATGTCGCCAAGCTCCTTAAGCTCTGCTTCTGTATACAGAGAACCTGTTGGATTACTTGGGGAATTCAAAATAAAAGCTTTTGTCTTTTCTGTAATTGCACTTTCTAATTGTTCTTTCGTAATTTTAAAATCATTTGATTCAAAACCCTCAACGTAAATGGGTGTTCCTTCTGCAAGTTTAACTTGTTCAGGATAACTAACCCAATAAGGAGTAGGAATGATAACTTCATCTTCTGGGTTTAAAATAGCCTGAAAAAGTAAATATAAAGCATGTTTTGCACCACTTGCGACGACGACCTCATTTGGTGAATAAGTGATCCCTTGATCTTCTTTAAACTTGTTTATAATACTTGACTTAAGCGCAGGCAACCCACCAGACGGAGTATATTTCGTGTGGCCCTCCTGCATTGATTTTACTGCCGCCTCAATGATATAGTCTGGTGTATTAAAATCGGGCTCACCAGCCCCCAAACCAATTACATCGTGGCCTGCTTCTTTCAAAGCTTTTGCCTTTGCAGTAATGGCTAAAGTCGATGATGGTGCTAATGTTGAAACTCGTTTTGCTAATTTCATTATGATTCTCCTCCCAATTCAACTATGAAAGCTTGACGTTCTTTTTTTCTAACTTTCCTTTTAAAAAAAGATTCTTAAATCATACTATAAATGTGTTGAGACTCGCTTTCAAGGGTTTTTCAGATAATTGTCTAAATTATCACAATCCTAAATGATGATGCTTTAAATATGACCCATCTTTAAAGCTAATAAAGTAATAGGAATAACGCTCTTGTTGATCTTTATAGATGATTTCATATAAAGGCACCTTATTTTCCATGCCGAGCTTAATACTAATTAATTGCTTAGGATTTAACTCTTGTTTCGTAAACAGAAGTGCATCGTCAAAGCTTATTCCTTCGTTTTTGGGCTTAATCAAGTAGCTGTCTAACGTACTTGAGATCCAAATAATGAGCTCTTCTCCAAGTTCATCTATCCCTTGAAAAACATAGTAACTTTCTGTTCCATGATAAAAATCTGTATGGATAATTTCTGGGAGCTCAATATTTTCTTTTAAATAGTTTAAAGCAACCATTTCGCCTTGGCGGATAGGTTCTTTAACATTTGAAAAAAATTGAACACCTTGCCAACCTAATACAATAATTAAAATTACAGCAACAATACCAATTAATTTCCCCATAGTCATTACCTACATAAAACAAATGGCATGAACCATTGTTTTAGCTTAAACTCAAAACATGAAGTTTGGTTTTTCAAATTAATTTCTCTTTTACTCACCTTAATTCTCCCATCTTTGCCTATACTGTTTTTTTTAGCGAAGCTTTCTTCCTCCATAATAAAATATTACTAAACATAGCTCTAAACTAACCGGAGATAATATAAGTACCGCTCAACAAAGGAGGCGTGAGCGTGAAGCAATTAACTCTTAATCAAGAACCAAGTTCACATCTTAGCATATGTGAATGGTACCAAAGGGAAAAAGAGAGCTTTTCATTATCTTCACCAGAACGACCTAAGTTCGAAAACACAATGAATTATAGCTTTAGGCAAACTTCTTTTCCAAAAGTGTTAGATAAAGCTAACAAAAGTTAAAATTCCAAAATAACCTCCTAAACCTACACCTACGTTAATTTTAGGCTTGCTCAAATTGGTTAGCGCCAAAGTGGTGATCATCTTTTATGTAAATGGCATTGTAAAAGATGATAGCTAAATAAGTTCTTAAAACTTATTTAAACACCTTATTGGGCAAAGCCTCTTTTTTTAGGTTTGTAAAGAATTAAATGCATGGTTTGCTTCATAGATAATCTTTTCCTCGTCTAATGAAAGGCACACTTTGTTACGAACTAGGCATACACCTTTTACATATACATCCAACACATCAGCACCTGAAGCTGAATAAACCAGATGTGATACGACATGGTCACTTGGCTGTAAATGGGGTTGTCTACTATCAATTATAATAAAATCAGCATCTTTCCCTTTTTCAATAAGTCCGATATGATCTAATTTTAATGCTTTACTACCGTTATAAGTTGCCATTAATAGCGCCTCTTTTGCAGAAACAACCGTAGGATCTTCCTTATTCCCTTTATGAATTAAAGCCGCCATTCTCATTTCCTGGAACATATCTAAATTATTATTAGAAGCTGCACTATCTGTACCTATTGCCACTAAAATATTTTTTTTAAGCATTCTTGGTACATTGGCGATCCCAGAGCCAAGCTTTAAATTACTATTTGGATTGTGAGAAACGGCAACATTGTACTTTGCTAAAATATCAAGCTCATCTTCGTTTAAATGAACACCATGGGCAATTAAGGTATGAACGTCAAATACCCCTAATTCGGCTAAATGGCTAACTGGCCTTTTTCCATACTTTGTCACATGTTCATCGACTTCATGTGCTGTTTCGGATAAATGGATGTGGATTGGTAATTGATGACGCTTTGCTTCTCCAACAATCATTTCTAAAAACGCTGGTGGACAAGTATAAGGTGCATGTGGTGCTAACATTGTTGTAATTCGCCCTTCGCCAATTGTACGAAGCGTTTTATTTAATTCAACTGCTTCAGCTAATTTCGTCTTTTGCTCGCTTTTGGAACAAAGACCGATCATTCCCCTTGTCATCACAGAACGAATTCCAGATTTTTGAACTAATCTTGCTGTTAATTCCAGATGAAGATGGTACATTTCTAGAAACGTTGTAGTCCCACTTTTCAACATTTCCAATATTGCTAAAGAAGAAGCAGCCTGTATCGTTTCTTCTGTAAACTTTCCCTCCATTGGCCACATTTTTGTTTTAAGCCAAACGGAAAGTGGCAAATCGTCTCCAAATCCTCTAAGAAGAGTACTGCCAATATGACCATGAGTATTTATTAAACCTGGTAACAACCAATTGCCTTTTAAATTGATTTTATCATCTATCGCACTATACTCTTCAGTTGGATCACCTGATTCAACCGCTGTAATAACCCCGTTGTCAACGACAATAAACCCATTTTTTACAATCTTTCCTTTTTCCCCTGTAACAATGACTCCATTGTAAAAAAGTTGCTTCATCGGTTTCTCCTTTAATCATACTTTCTTATTTTTTAAATAACCTTGATATATTGTTCGCTAAGCCTAAGGACAACTCTTCCTCATGAGGTCGAACCGTTAAGATTTCATAATCATCATTATGGCATTTTATCGAAACGGTCCCTAAGCGGTATGTTTGGTAAATATCAATCCACGTTTCTTGTAGTCGTTCTAGTACTAATTCACTAACAGGTACACCATTTTTTTTAAACAAAATCGCGACTTGTGGATCTACCTCTTCTAAAAATGGTTGCGTTGTTCCTTTTTCACTGCCAAATTCAGCAACTTTTAATATTGTCGATTTTAAGGCATAATTTTCAATTAATTGTTTTTCCACTTGCTTATCAGCAATCCCCATAAATAACAGTGTTTGCTTTCCATAAGAAAAAACAATGACAAGAGCACCCTTATTCTCTAGATCATTCTCTTCCACATAAATAACTTCTGTCTTCAAAAATGGTAGCAACTCCGTTTTTTGACCTTTTTTCCAGCCAATTACTTCTTTATCTTGAAGATGGTGAAACGTAATTAATTGTTGTTTAATTACTTCGGGAACGATGATTTTTTGGACATTAAAATTATTAATAATCCATTGCAAATTGCCCGTATACTCTTCTGTTTGATTTGTGATAATTAACGTATCAATAAACTCGACATGGTACATCTTCAGCCTTTGCTCTAGTTCTTCTTGTGACTCAAGACTGCCTGTATCAATTAAAATATTCTGCCCTTTCCCTGATTGCAATAAAGTTGCCTCGCCATTTGATAAGTCAAAAAACGTGTAGGCCAAATCTTGTTCTTCAAGATTTAAGTCAACTTCTATTGATTCTTTTTCAGCCATAACAATAAATGGGGCTAAAATTATCTGCGCTACTATAATTAATAATACTAATACTTTTTTCACCATCATCACTCCGAAAACTTGTTTCAAATCTTTTACATTATAACCATTTTTCTAAGTCATATAATAGTTCTTCCAAAGAGTTTTCCTTCAAAGGAGCACTTGGTAAAGATTGAATAAATAATTTTCCATAGCGTGTCTCAGTGATTCTCCGATCAAAAATAAAAACGGCACCGCGGTCATGCGAAGATCGAATTAGCCTTCCAAAACCTTGTTTAAAGCGGATAATGGCTTGTGGCAGCGATAGTTCCATAAACGGACTTTTCCCCAATTCCTTCACTTTCTCACTTCTTGCTTCAAAAATTGGATTATCCGGTGGTGAGAATGGCAATCTGACTATGATTAAACAACTTAAATCTTCTCCAGGAATGTCTACACCTTCCCAAAAAGAGCTCGTTCCAAACAATATCGCTTGATCGAATTGCTTAAAATTTTTAGTAAGTTTCGCCCTACTACCGCTACTAATTCCTTGGCCAATGAGAACAAACTCCTCATTTTCAATAAAATCTTTTAATTGAAAAAATGCTTTTCGAAGCATGTCATAAGAGGTAAATAAAACTAACATTCTACCTTTCGTTACTTTGGCAATATCCAAAATACTAGTAACAACCTCATATATGTATTCATTTTCATCAACTTCTTTTATATTAGGTAAAGTTGTTGGTACCATCAATTGAACTTGCTCACTGTAATTAAACGGTGAATCGATGATTTTGGTCGTTACACCATAGTCCTCTAGACCTAACCTTTTAATAATATAATTAAACGAGTTTTTCACAGTTAAAGTCGCAGAGGTCATAATGACGCTTGATTTTTTATTGAAGAAATTATCAGCCATAATCTCAGAAACCTCAATTGGTTTACTATAAATATAAGTAGCATTTTTAGCACCTTTTACACCGACTTCAATCCAATAAACATAGTTTGGATCATACTGTAATAGCAACTCCTCTAGCTTATCCTTTTCTTCCGATAAATTTGCATAAAAGCCTTTAAAAGCTGTTAAAATAGCTGTTTGCGAAAAATTTAATTCATGCTCCTCTAAAGTAAGTTCATCCGTTATTTTTTTCTTCAATTTAAGCGCATCTTTTAATAACATTTGCACTCTTAAAACTACTTCTTGAATTTCACGCCAGCCTCTTCCTGTCATCTGGTGTGGATAATAACGTAAACTCTTTTTTCCTACTTCACTTTTTGAACGAGCAACAGTACTAACTACTGTAGCATGAATAAGTCTGAAACAATCGTCTAGCTCCACTTTCAAATTAACGATATGGGTAACTAGTTGATCAAAATAATCATCTAAATTTAAACCAAGCTCCTCTTGTACTGTAAAGACTTGGTAAAGTAAATCCTTTGTTTCAAGCGTTCCAATTCTAGAAAACAAGTGATGAAAAGCAAAATAATCAGTTCGAATCCCAAAATGGTCACTGGCTACTTCTTCAAGGTGGTGTGCTTCATCGATAATCACATGTTTATAACTTGGAAGGAGCTGATGATCTTGTGTCATATCTGTAAACAATAAGGCATGGTTTGTAATAATTAAATCTGCTCCATAGGCATTAGTTCTCGCTCGATGGTAAAAACATCTCGAAAACCAAGGGCAATGTTTACCGATACAGGTAATTGCGTCACTTTGAACTTCACTCCAAAACACTTTGCCACCACTCGGTAAATTTAACTGTTCAACATCACCTTCAAGCGTTTCTGTTAACCAAATTAAAATTTGTCCTTTAGAAAGTAATGTATCATAATTTTGTTCAAGTGAGTCATCAAGCTTTTGTTCAAACTTTCTTAAGCAAATATAATGACTTCTTCCTTTTAAGACGGCTGAACGAAACGGAAACGATACTGCTTCTTTTAAAATAACCATATCCCGTTCAACAAGCTGCTGTTGCAAGTTAACAGTATGGGTGCTGATGACCAAAGACGTATCGGTCTTTTTGGCGAAATAAAGTCCCGGTAGTAAGTATGCTAACGATTTACCTGTCCCTGTTCCTGCTTCTACAAGAAGATGCTGATTCGATAATAAAGCATCGTCGATTAAAGCCATCATCTCTTTTTGACCTTCACGGATCTCAAACCCCTTCATTGCAGCAGAGAGTCTTGTTTCAACCTCCAAGAGATCGCCTTTGAAATCGGATACGGTAGAAGGAGAATTTTCTTTTAAAATTTTCGCTGGCTTTCGTAAGACTAATTGGCGAAATTCATCTAAATTTTCATCGTGGTGAGCGACTTTCGTTAACTTTTCCGTTATTGCCGTTTGAATAATGTCATCTAGCGCACTATCAAGACCACTTGCAATTGGTTTTAGTCGTTGCAAGGTTAGGAGCGGTAAATTGATTAGCTTTTTAAGTAAAATCATTAAGATTTCTGCCGTTACTTGTGCATCACTATCTGCTTGATGTGGTCGATCGTGGTCTAAGTTTAACTTTGTTGCCAAATGGTTTAACTTAAATCCTTCTTCAGAAGGTAACAATAATCTGGCCAATTCAACCGTATCAATAATAGGCCCCGAAAATGAATTATAGCCACAATGATCTAGCTCATATTGTAAAAATGATAAATCAAAAGGAACGTTATGAGCGACAAAATAGGCACCATTTAAAAATTCCATGATCGTAGGAGCGACACTACTAAAGAGTGGCGCATCTGCCACCATCTCATCGTTTATCCCTGTAAACTGTTGGATAAATGCTGGTATATTTATTTCAGGATTAATGAAGCTAGAAAATCGATCAATGACTTTTCCGTCTTCAACAACAACGACACCAATTTGAATAATCCGATCCCCTTTTTTTGGATTATTACCTGTTGTTTCTAAATCTACTACTACAAACTTATTCTTCACTAGCTTCACCTCTCATACATTCAGGTTTTTATATGTAAATTCCCACTAACTACTTGTACAGCGAAAAGTCCAAGGGTAGATCCCCTGAACCTATCCACCGGATAAAACACTGTATAATCATACCATTAACTTAAGATTTTATCGATTAATGGATGTTGAATATTTTCTTGTTTCGCTTTTTCTACACATATTAGAAACCGCTCGCTGTCATCCCATTTAGATAAGAGCCATAAGTAAGAAATCCAAATATTCGTTTCTTTTGAATTTGTAGCTAGCAGTTTTTCAAACATCGAAATAGACTTTTCTTTATCATCCAGTAGTCCATAATTCCAGGCAATTCCATGGTCAACCCACGCTTCATGAAATCCTAAAGCACAAAGCCGTTTGTAGCAATGAATGGCTGCAGAATAATAACCATACGCTTCAAATTCATACGCAATTGAGACTAGCAAGTCTTTATATTCTAATAGTTGCAATGCTGTATACCAAGCTTCGAAAGCTTTCGTTTCATTACCGAGCCTAAGGTAACAATGGCCAAGAAAATAGTGAGCTTCACCATCTTCTACATTTTCTCTCAATATTTCCTCAAAATAAGGAATGGCCAATTCATATTTTTTTAACATGACTAGAGCCATCCCTATATTATAAGGAACATCTAAATTCCTAAAAAGGGAATTAGCTTTTTCAAAATAATGAATCGCTTCCTCGTATTGATGAAATCGACCATATAAACAGCCTAATCCAACAAAGGCAAAATGTTTTTCAGCCTTATTTAGACTCGTTTGGACAACAAATAAAAAGGCTTCTTTGCCTTCATTAATTTTGCCTTCATATAAATATGAAAAGCCTAAATATAAGTATAGGATAAGCTCATAGGGCCTTTCACTAACTATTTCTGATTTTAAAGCTGGAATGGCTTTGTCGAACATTTCCAAGTGAAAGTAGGTTGGTCCCTCAAGGTTTTTCGGTAAAGTAAGTAGGTTGCCCTCTATGTTTGTTTGAGTTTTTAACTCTTTTATATCATCTAGCTTATCTTCCATTTCCATCCATGTTTCTAATAATGCTCCACACTCTTTAGCTAATTCTTCATAAAGATTTTCATTTAGTTTATGACTATTTTCAATTGTCTTCTTTAATTTACGATATCTAGTATGCCAATCGTTTACCCATTTTTCCATTAAAAATCCCCCTAACAAGCTAAAACAACTTATGCTAAGTGTTTTACATTAGGAGGATTAATATTCTTATAAAACCTAGCGATATTTGAACGATTGCTATACAGATTGCATAGTCCTAACGTATCGTAAATGCTGGTTCTGTACCAATCATCTCAACAATCCGATTATTTTCATCCATAATTGCAACTTTTGGTTGGAATGTTTTTGCTTCTTCATTTGTTACAAGACCATAAGAAATAATTATGACCACATCACCTTCTTGAACAAGCCTTGCTGCTGCTCCATTTAAACAAACAACACCACTACCACGCTTCCCAGGAATGATGTACGTTTCAAGCCTAGCACCATTATTATTGTTGACGATTTGCACTTTTTCGTTTGGCAACATATCAACAGCATCTAAAATATCTTCATCAATCGTAATACTACCAACATAATTTAAATTGGCTTCTGTTACCCGTGCACGATGAATTTTACCTTTCATCATTTGTCTGAACATTGTAAATTCCCCCGTTTATTTTATATTATTAAACAGTTACTGTTATATTATCAATTAAGCGAGCTTTTGAGAATTTTAATGCTATGGCAATAATAATCTCACCTTGAATTAGTTCTATCACGTTTAAGCTTGGATAAGCTAACACTTCCACATAATCGACGATTCCTGTTGTTTTCGAATGTAACAGATCATTGATTTGATCTTTAATCATAACAGGGTTTCTTTCCCCAGCCTCTATTTGTGATATCGCTTGTCGTAAACTTGCGTAGATTTGTACGGCCTCGCTTCGTTCCTCATCAGAAAGGTATACATTTCTAGAACTTTTCGCTAATCCATCCTCTTCCCGTAAAGTTGCACATTTCATAACTTGAACAGAGAGATTAAAGTCCGCAACCATATTTTCAATCACTGCTACCTGTTGAGCATCCTTCATACCAAAATACGCTCTTGTTGGTTGAACGATATTAAAAAGTTTTAGTACGACAGTTGCAACACCATCAAAGTGACCTGGGCGCGATTTACCACAAAGTGCATTTACTCCTTTATGAACAGTTATTGTGGATGAAAGCTCCCTTGGATACATCTCTTTGACATCTGGATAAAAAATAGCGTCTACCTTTGCGGACTTAGCTAATCTTTCGTCTCTTTCAAAGTCCCTTGGATAACGATCAAAGTCTTCATTTGGACCAAATTGCAGAGGGTTGACAAAAATGCTCATAACAATAAAATCATCATGATTCTTTGCTTCATTTACTAATGATAAATGACCTTCGTGTAAGTAGCCCATCGTAGGTACAAATCCAACTGTTTTACCTTGTTGTTTCGTTTCTGCGACTTTTTTTTGTAATTCGGCAATCGTACGAACAATGATCATTGTTCTCCTCCATACAAGCGGTTTAGCTCTTCATTTTTCATTGAAAAAATATGTTTTTCTTCAGGAAATTGAGCTTCTTTAACTTCTTTAACATACAAACCAACTGCTTCAATAATAGTTCCTGAAATGTTTGTATACTGTTTTACAAATTTTGGAACATGACCATTGCCATACCCTACCAAATCATGGTATACGAGGACTTGCCCATCGGTATGAACACCGGCCCCAATACCTATGATAGGAATTGACAATTGCCCTTGGATAAGCTTGGCAAGTTCGGCGGGCACGCACTCTAGTACAAGCATACTTGCCCCTGCGTCCTCAACTCGTTTTGAATCCTCAATTAATTGTTTTGCTCCTTCGGCATCTTTCCCCTGCACACGGTATCCACCCATAACACCAACTGATTGAGGCGTTAATCCTAAGTGAGCGACAACAGGCACTCCTGCTTTCGTCAATTGTTCAATTTTATCTATAACTGCACCATTTCCTTCTAGCTTCACAGCATGGGCGCCTGCTACTTGCATGAGCAACCTTGCATTGCTCATCGTTTCTTCTATTGTTGAATGGTACGTTAAAAATGGCATATCAGTAATAATAAACGTATTTTTAGCGCCTCGTTTGACAGCCTTTGTGTGTAAAATCATATCATCTAGTGTAACTGGGATGGTGGAATCGTAGCCTAGTACGACCATACCAAGAGAATCCCCTACTAAAATGACATCTACACCGGCTTCTTCTACTAACTTTGCTGATGGTGCATCGTAAGCAGTTACCATCGCAATTTTTTCATTGTTCTTTTTCATTGTTTTAAATGTTGCTGTTGTTTTCATTTGTTTCCCTCCTTTTTTGTATCAGAGGACTAAAAAATGAAACTAGTCTTTCTTATTTTTCTGTAAAACCAAAAAACTTCTCCCCAAAAAAGGAGAGAAGGATTAAAATGGCATAACAGAAAAGTAAGAGTTTCTGTGTATGGCAAATTAGTGTTAGTTTCATTATCCCTCTGTCCTAGTCCATACGGATCAAGGCAGACAATTTTAAGTTAAAATCTTTTATTATGCATTCATGTTGGTGCAGTTCATAAGATACTACCCATATTGCCTTAAGTATAACAAAATTTCACGAATTTGTGACATTAAATTCTATATCTGCTGAATAAATTTTATGTATTGTCCCTAAATCGTCTTCTAAAAGAAGAACACCGTCATCAGTAATCCCTTTTGCATAGCCTTGAATTGAATTTGTGATTGTTCTCGCTGTTATTCTACGACCAATCGTAATCGCATGAGCTTCCCACATATGTTTGATCGGTAAAAAACCTTCGTCTAGGAACAGTTCATACAGTTGTTCAAATTGAACCATAATGCTTTGCATTACACTAGCGCGGTTAATTTCTTCACCTTTTTCAATTTTAAGGGAAGTGGCAATTTCTTTAATTTCTTCAGGAAAAAAATCTTGATTAACATTTATCCCTATCCCAATGATCACGGAATGAATTTGATCAGGATCAGCTTGCATCTCAGTTAGTATCCCGACGAGTTTTTTTCCATTTAATAAAATATCATTCGGCCACTTAATATCGCAATGAAGACCGGTCTGTTCTTTAATACCACGAATAACAGCAACAGCGGTTAAAAGTGTTAGTTGGGGTGCTTGCTGGGGTGGGATTTTTGGTTTTAAAATTAAACTCATCCAAATTCCACTCCCTATAGGAGAAAACCAAGGTCTACCCAATCTTCCTTTGCCACCTAGTTGCTCATCTGCCACTATGACTGTTCCTTCTTCGGCTCCATCACTCGCAATACGATGGGCAATTTCTTGTGTTGATGAAACAGATTGTTCATAGACGACATTTTTGCCGATATACTTTGTTGTTAAGCCGGCTTTTATCTCATTCTTTGTTAAAAGATTAGGTTGATGAATGACCCGATAGCCTTTTCTAGGTATTGCTTCTACTTTGTAACCCGCTTTACGAAGCTCCTCAATATGCTTCCAAACAGCAGTTCTTGAACAACCTAAATAATTACTGATTGCTTCACCTGATACAAATTTACCTTGTTGAGCCATTAACATTTGTAATAGTTTACTTCGCATCAATAAACCCCTCCCTTCGTAACAAGTTAATAATAGCACTTTTTTCATTTTCTACCTTTTTTGTGACAACTGCCTTTTCTGCTATTGCTATTAACTGACCAATTTTAGATTTCGGATCTTCCTTTTGAAGCCATAAAGCAACATCATTCCCTTTAAGTGCAAGATCTTTTCTCTCTTTTATCGGGAGTTGTTTATACGCTACCTCTATTCCTATTAAGTCTGCTTCTTCATCTAAAAAAGCTGCTCTTACTCTTTCTGCTTTTTTACACGTCTCGAGACCAAAATAATAATAATCTTCAAGATTAAACCCTTGCTTTAGAATTGGCATTAAACGGCTCAAAATGAGTTCTACTTCAGCAATAAGCTTATTAGATAATTTCCATTGTAGTAGGAAGTTTGATGCCTCTTGTTGCTTTGAAGCAAATAATAGCAATGTCCAAACTTCAGTAGCATCTGTTAACTTTTTTAACGCTGTTACGATTTTTCGATCAGATAGTGCCATTTGCACTGGTGTGAGTTGTTCGATATATGTCAATATTTTTGTTTCAAAAAAAATATCAAACGCCTTCTCCACAGATTTACCTAGCCATATTTTTTCTAACTCAACAGCAATTCGTTCAATTGCAACATTGCAAATCTGATTGCCACAATTTTTGATTTCTTCTAGCGTTTGTTCTTCTATTGAAAATGAAAGATTACTCACAAAACGGATCGCTCTTAACATTCTTAACGGATCTTCTACAAATCGATTTTTTGCACTTTTGACAGCACGAACCAATTGTTTTTCTATGTCTTGGACGCCACAATAAGGATCTATGATTTCTCTTTTATTAGAAAACGCCATTGCGTTCATTGTAAAATCACGAAACTTTAAATCTTCTAACAATGAGCTTCCTTTGAACTGAGTCACTTCAAAAGATTGACCAAGGTGACGAACAATCACCGTTCCATGTTTAATCGCAACATCGATCGTCTTAGGAAAAAGTTGTTTAATTACCAAAGATGGCGCTGAAGTCGCAATATCAACATCGTGAATGCTTCTTTGGAGTACATGATCACGTACTGCTCCACCAACGATATAAGCTTCATAGCCCGCCTTTTCCAATTCTTTCAGAATATCCATTGCCGGGTGAAAGAGACTCTCCATGAGTGGTTTCCTTCTTTCTACTCATTTGTTACCTCACCGTTTAAAACGGTAAAATAGATATCTTCATATTTTGATATGATAATCTCTTGACTAAAGTGTGTTTTTGCTCTTTGTAATGATGAAATGGCCAGTTTCTTATGAAGGATTGGATCTGTTAATATTTCAATCGCACGAGTAGCAATTTGATCAACATCACCTACTTCACATATAAACCCCGTTTCACCGTCTACAATGACCTCTGGAATTCCACCAGCTAATGTTCCTATAACTGGAACTTCGCAAGCCATAGCTTCTAGTAAAACTAAACCAAAACTCTCTTTTTCCGATAGCAACATCATTAAGTCACTAATAGAAAGAAAATCTGAAACATGCTTTTGATTTCCTAAGAATAGGACTTTGTCTTGAATTCCTAATTCCTTAACGAGACGACAAACCTTTGAATATTCTGGACCATCGCCAAGGAGCAGTAATTTCGCTTCTACATGGTCAATGATCTTGGCAAAGCTTCGCACAACATCAGGAACACGTTTTACTGAACGAAAATTTGATACATGAATAATCACTTTCTCGTGATCTTCTATTTTGTATTCTCTTCTTAAACAACTACAATCTTTTTTAAAATAAACACGGTTATCAATAAAATTATACACAGGTTCGATTTTTTTTGTTGTATGTAGTAGTTGTTCTGTTTGTTCAATTAAGTTAACTGAAACTGCCGTGACCGCATCAGATTTTTCGATTCCAAAGCGGATCATTTCACTTAAAGAATGGTCATTTCCTAACACAGTTATATCCGTTCCGTGAAGGGTTGTCACAATCTTCACACTGCCTCCGACCATCTCTTTTGCTAAAAAGGCACAAATAGCATGTGGAATAGCATAATGAACGTGGAGTATATCAAGCTTTTCTCGTTTGACAACCTCCGCCATTTTGTTTGCTAATGATAAGTCATATGGTGGATATTGAAACACTGAGTAATTGTTTACTTCTACTTCGTGGTAGAAAATATTGGAATAAACCTTATCTAAACGAAAAGGCACACCAGAAGTAATAAAATGAATTTCATGACCTTTCTCTGCTAAAAGCTTTCCAAGTTCAGTAGCAATAATACCAGAACCACCCACTGTTGGATAACAAGTAATTCCTATTTTTAATTTCATTTTTTCTCCCTCAATAGGTGCTGTACGAATAAGGGTTGCTCCGATATAAAACCTTCCCCGTATTCAACGCCTACTTCTTTTCCAAATAAACTTTCTCTAGCTAAAACTGATGATATATATCCATTGGTAAGCGGCGTATCCACACTACCAGGTTGTTTCATAAATTGACTTTCATATGCTTTTAACGCCTCAATTTTCAAATCGATTTCTGCTGATATATCGATAATAAAGCTTGGCTTATGAAAACCATTAATCATATACAAATAAAAAGCATCCACTTTATGAGGGGGTAAATGGAGCTCATCCTCATATTTTTTAATACCCGCCGAGAAAATTGCTTCCTTAACAAGTTTTGCAGAGTTGCCGTGATCTGGATGACGATCTTCATGAAAAGGAGCAAAAATAACTTGTGGTTTATACTGACGGATAACAGTGACGATTTTCTTTATATGATCATCTGTTATAAATATTCCCCGGTCTGGAATATCAAGTTGAATTCTAGTTCTTACCCCCAACACTTGCTGGGCCCGAGCCGCTTCTTCTTGCCTGAGATCTACATTACCGTTTGACGATAAGTCCGCTTTTGTTAAATCACATATCCCAACTGAATAACCCTGTCCACAATACTTTGCTATTGTTCCACCCATACCAATTTCAACGTCATCGGCATGGGCACCAAAAGCTAATAGCGCTAATTTTTTTTCATTACTCATGGGTTGACGATTTTTCTCCATTCAAAATCTCCCCTTGCTAGACCTTTTACGAGAATTTCTCCTGTTGCCATATTTGTAGCAAGTGGAATACTATAAACATCACATAAACGAATTAGCGCTGTAATGTCTGGCTCATGTGGTTGAGCAGCTAGTGGATCTCTAAAAAATAGCACTAAGTCCATTTCATTTTTTGCTACTAGCGCCCCAATTTGTTGATCTCCTCCAAGAGGTCCAGATTGAAATCTTTCTATTTGTAAAGAAGTAGCTTCCATAACTCTCGTTCCAGTAGTCCCTGTACTATAAAGTTCATGATCCCTTAAAATTGATTCATAAGCGACAGCAAATTGAACCATATCAGGCTTTTTCTTGTCGTGGGCAATTAGTGCAATCTTCATTATGGAACTTCCCCTTTATTCAATAATATTTTCTAAGCCATAAACTAACAAATCAATCTTCATCACTGTTTCAACAGCTAAACGAATTCCCGGCATAAAGGAGGTGCGGTCAATAGAATCGTGACGGATTGTTAACGTTTGTCCTACCCCACCAAAAATAACTTCCTGATGAGCTACTAGTCCTGGAAGACGAACACTATGAATTCGCATTCCTTGGAAATCCGCGCCTTTTGCGCCTTGCAGTTCTTCTTTCTCTTCGGGATTCCCTTGTTGTTTTGGCTCTCTTACTTCGGCAATCATTTGGGCTGTTTTAACCGCTGTTCCTGATGGTGCATCTAATTTCTTATCATGGTGCATTTCGATGATTTCTACATCTGGTAAAAATTTCGCAGCCATTTGTGAAAACTTCATCATTAGAATAGCACCAATCGCAAAGTTAGGAGCAATTATAGCACCTAGTCCTTTTTCTTCTGCGATTTTGGATAGCTCTTGTACATCTTGTTCAGTGAACCCTGTTGTTCCAACTACAGGGCGTACCCCGTGTTCAAAAGCTATTTCCATGTGCTTTCTACCAACTTTAGGGTTCGTTAAATCAATTAATACGTCTGCATTTTGTTCAGACAAAGCTTTATGTAAATCTGAATACATTGGAACATCTATGTTTGGCATCCCTTCTATTTCAGATAGCAATTTCCCTTCGTCTTTTGTATCAATCGCAGCAACTAATTGAAAATGAGGTGTCGATGTTACCATTCGAACAGCTTCCTGTCCCATTTTTCCTCCTGCACCTGTAATTGCAACTTTTATTGTTGTTTGTACTGTCATCATCGATTACTCCTTTATTCTTCTATTCTCGTCCATCGATCTTTGTCACGAGTATTGAATTTTTCCATCACTAAATCAAAGGCTTCTTCTAAATTAATATTTAAAGAATTTGCAAAACAAATTAATACAAAAAACATATCACCAAGCTCTTGCTCCATTGTGCGCTCTTCTTCAGAGGATTTTTTAGGCTTTTCACCGTAATAATGATTTACTTCACGGGCTAACTCACCTAATTCCTCTGTCATTCTTGCAAGGAGAGCGAGTGGACTAAAGTATCCTTCTTTAAATTGTCCAATGTAATTATCTACTTCCGTTTGAATATCCTTTAAACTTTTTTCACTCACATTATCACCTCATATTACTTCTAGTTAACATGTTAGCTAAATCTGCATGATTTGACAAATATTTATTTTTTTAGTGTAGAGTGTAATGTGTAGAATGTAAAATTGTTCAAGATAAGCCTCGAAGCAAAACCTACAAAACTCTAAACTTTACACTCTAAACTATAAACTATTATAGCCTTGATTTCTTTATTGTAAAAATTTCGTTATAATATTAGACGCACGTAATCATAATTTATTGAAAAGGAATAAACTGCTATGAATACACCAATTAAATTCAAAAACATTTTTTATATTTTATTAGGGGCAGCAATTATGGCCTTTGGCCTCGTTTACTTTAACATGGAAAATAATTTAGCGGATGGTGGCTTTACAGGAATTACTTTAATTTTGTTCTTTATGTTTAACTTTGATCCTGCTTATTCGAATTTACTTTTAAATATCCCCTTATTTTTCATAGGTTGGAAAGTATTGGGGAGGAATTCATTTATTTACACATTGATCGGAACAATCGGTCTCTCCTTATTTTTATTCATTTTTCAAAGATATCGCTTTATGGAAATCCCGCTTCATGATGATATGACCCTCGTTGCACTGTTTGCAGGAGTGTTTATAGGGGTTGGTCTTGGAATTGTTTTCCGCTTTGGAGGTACAACAGGGGGAGTTGACATTATTGCTCGCCTTGGCTTTAAGTATTACGGCTGGAGTATGGGGAAAACAATGTTTATGTTTGACGCTGCCGTCATTACATCTTCACTGATCTTCTATTTAAATTATCGTGAAGGAATGTATACATTAGTC
Organism: Anaerobacillus isosaccharinicus; assembly: GCF_001866075.3. Classification (GTDB taxonomy): domain Bacteria; phylum Bacillota; class Bacilli; order Bacillales; family Anaerobacillaceae; genus Anaerobacillus; species Anaerobacillus isosaccharinicus. The sequence continues at coordinate 4,911,775 of NZ_CP063356.1, forward strand.
GCAGTTTTCATTAGCGCGAAAGTAATTGATTTTATGCTACAAGGAGCATATTCTGGTAAAGCTGCCTTTATTATCTCCGACAAGTCTAGGGAAATTTCTGCTTGCATTTTAAAGCAAATGGATAGAGGAGTAACTGTCTTAAAAGGAACAGGAAGCTTTTCAGGCGCTGATAAAGAGATATTGTATTGTGTTGTAAGTAGGAACGAATTAATTCGGTTAAAAACAATTATTGAAAAGGTTGATCCACATGCATTTGTAACCGTTAATGATGTCCAAGATGTCATTGGTGAGGGTTTCACCTTAGATGAATATAAACGTCCGATAGAGCACTAGAATGTAGAATGTAGATTGTAGAATGTAGATTGTAGAAAGACGTTTGTGAATATTTCACAAACGTCTTTCTACATTCATAATTCATAATTCATAATTCATAATTCATAATTCATAATTCATAATTCACAAATAAAAAGATGGACCACTATGAAGTGATCCACCCTTATCATTATTAATCGTCGCTTCTCATACCAATATACATGAGAACAAAACGCAATAGTTCCATTACAGCAACTACAGCTGCAGCCACATATGTTAGAGCAGCGGCATCTAAAACCTTTTTCGTTTCTCTTTCTTCATTGTTCCGGATAACACCGACGGAAACTATTTGATGCATTGCACGACTTGAAGCATTAAACTCAACTGGTAAAGTTACGAGTTGGAATAGTACTGCTGCAGCCATGAACAATATGCCTAATAGAATTAAGTTAGCATTGTACATGAAAATACCTGCTAAAATAATAAAGAACGAGCTCTTTGATCCAAAACTTGCTACTGGAACTAACGCATGACGAAAACGTAAAAAAGCATAGTCTTCAGCATCTTGCATTGCGTGCCCTACTTCGTGGGCAGCAACAGCTGCACCTGCCACTGAATGACCATAATAGTTTTCTTCTGATAAACGCACTGCTTTTGCGCGCGGGTCATAATGATCAGTTAGTTTTCCTTGAATAGGTTCAACTGTCACATTATAAAGACCGTTATCGTCTAAAATCTTCCGAGCTACTTGAGCCCCTGTCATCCCTGATGAAGCTGGTACTTGAGAGTACTTTTTGTAAGCACTTTTCACCTTCATCTGTGCCCATAGTGGGATGATGATAAGTATGGCAAAATAAATTAAAAATCCACCCATCGAATGAAAAACCTCCGTAAAATTTCTAGAGTATTTATCGTGAATGAAATTCACTCATAATAAACACCCCAATATTCATTAACATCAATTTTAGTCAAAGATTTCGTTAATGTCAATTGATACGTAGGCAGAATTATTGTTTCATCTTCATCTTGTTCTTTTCACCTTTGTACTTCTTATAGCCTACATAAGATAAAGACAATAGGATCGTACCACCAATTGACAAGATCACCCACCATAAAGAAGGATCTGCTTGATCTTCCTCAAAGCCTTTATAAAGTTTGGCAAAGTCCTCTTCCATGATCTTAAGCTGCTTTGCCTTTTCTTTATCAGAAATAATTGTTGCTCGATACCTCTCAACATATCTCACATGAGAATCAATTCTTTGAAATTGATGTGGTAATAAATCAATCATAATCGCCGGACGAATCACAGCATATCGCTGTAAAAATCCGTTAAAATGATGTTGAAATGAGTTACTATCATCGCTTGAAATCGCTTCTCTCATTTTTGCGAAATAGTTCATTACTTGCGTCTCTGTATTTTTCCAAAGTGGGTGGTGTTCGGATACAAGGGCATCAATAACCAATCGAAATTCAGAAACAGCCAATACCCTTTCTTCATGACTAGCACTTGCACTAGTAACAGCTCCCATTGCTTTTTCGTACGAGGTCGTAATTAAGCGCAATTGAGTCATCGAAAGATTTTGGTCATCATAGCGAATCGCTAGGAATTGCTTTGAGAAAAAGTCCATCAATTGCTTTGCTTCACTATATTTTTCTTCTTTCACAAGCTGAAGAACTTTATCAGCGGTTTGGTTTAACTGTCGCCATTCTTTTTGATCTAAGTCCTTTTCTGCATGAACACTAGTAGAAATAACTAGAAAAAATAAACAAATTAAAGTGAGCATCTTCTTGTGCATGCCTGTCCCTCCTCTTCATCTAATTAATCCTATGAAGAGGTGGACAAGAGTAGACCTATAAATTTAGCTTATAACGATTTTTTCTTACACCAAATAAATAGACAAGGAAAATCGAAAAAATACTAAGCCAAAAAGTAAAATAACCAATGTATGCAATGTTATCAATTAACGTTCTCGAAACCCATGGATGCATTCCAAAGACATAATCAATAATGTCGTTATGTAAAGTCCATATTGAAGCTACAATGAGATGCCACGCTTTTATTCGAAAATATGGAGCAAAAATTAATGCCTGGATGGCCATAGCTCCATGAGAAGCAATTAACATGTAGTTTTCCCAAGTTAATGTCGCGCCAGCTAGTCCAGCTGCGATATTCATTACAACTGCCCAAATTCCATATTTAATTAAAGTAACGGCCGCGAATGCCTCCATTAATGGCCAATTCTTTTTAAATAAAAACATCGCTAACACGAAAACGAGAAAAAGACTTGCCGTTGGACTGTCAGGTACAAAAAGATAAAAATGAGACGGAGTTATGGCAAGTTGTTCCTTGTACCACCAATATCCATAGATTGTTCCAACTAAATTTGCTACTAGTAAAATAAAAAGGATCCATTTTTCTCTAAGCAAATGAATGAAAAAATTAATCATTATGATCTCCTAATCTTTCGTATTATGTATTAGTTATCGATACATATTTCTCTATACTCATACCATTCATTAATATTGAAAAAAAAGCTGACAAAATGTCAGCTTTTCTTATCTTTATTCAGGCATTCCATCAGCAGCAATATACTCTGCTAAAATCTCAAGTTCTTCTTCTGTTCCAGCGAATAAACCACCTGGCATTCCTGGTACACCTTCTACTATAATCTTCATGATTTCCTCTTTCGTGTAATCATGTTCAAATACAGAAGGAGCAACTCCTGGGTTACCTTGCATGTTTTCACCGTGACAGCCTATACAGGAGCCTTGTTGTAGCCAAATTTCATAGCCTTGATGACTCGTATCAATTTGTCTTTCTTCAACGATGGCACCTTGTTTTGCAGCTGCTTCCCAGTCATGATTAGAAACAGACTCATAAGTTAACCAGAAAATTGAAGCAATTGCAAGTAACATTAAACCAGATGCAATTGGTCTTTTAATAGGACGACGTTCAGGTCCTCTATCAAGGAATGGCGCTAATAATAAAGCACCAAAAGCAATTCCCGGAATAACTACTGCTCCGAGAACTGTGTAATCTCCTGAAGCAAACTCATATTTTAGTAATTGGTATAAAAATAAGAAATACCAGTCCGGTAATGGTATATAACTTGCGTCAGTTGGATCAGCAATACGTTCAAGTGGTGAATAATGAGCAACGGTTAAGACTAAATAACCAACTAAGAAAACTGCACCAACCATCCATTCTTTTAATAAGAAATTTGGCCAAAATGCCTCTGTTTTCCCAGGGTATTCAGAATAATCTTTCGGAATGTTTGGCATTCTTTCAGCCGGAACACGAGAATCTCCGACAAATTTCATTCCTTTCCCACGATGCATAGTTTTCCCTCCTTTTGCTTAGATAATAGTAACGCTTATAGTGGTCCAGAAATTCCTTGCTTACGGATCATCACAAAGTGAGCCCCTAGTAAACCAAGTAAAGCTCCTGGCATGAAAAATACGTGAATAGCAAAAAATCTTGTTAATGTTTGAGCTCCGATAATTTCTCCCCCAGCTAAGAATGTCTTAGCAAAGCCTCCAATAACCGGTGCACTTTCAGCAATTTGTAAGCCTACTACTGTTGCAAAATAAGCTTTCATATCCCAAGGTAATAAGTAACCTGTAAAACCTAAACCTAACATTACAAAGAAAATAAGTACTCCTACAACCCAGTTTAATTCACGAGGTTTTTTGTACGACCCTGTAAAGAAAACCCGTAATGTATGTAAAAACATCATTACAATAACTAAACTTGCACCCCAGTGATGCATCCCACGTACGATTACACCAAACGTTACCTCATTCTGCAAATAATAAACAGATTGATAAGCATTAATAATATCAGGTACATAATACATCGTTAAAAACATTCCTGATAAAATTTGAATGACTGTAATGAAAAACGTTAACCCACCAAAACAATATACAAATGCTGAAAAGTGGTGCGCTGGATTAACATGCTCCGGCACTTCATGATCAGCAATATCACGCCACATTGGCGTAATATCTAGACGTTCGTCTACCCAATTATAAATCTTATTTAACAATTATTACGCCTCCTTACACCTGTGGTCTTGGTCTTCCTAAATAAACAGTACCATCGCGAACTTCAAGGTCATATACAAATAACGGTTGAGTTGGCGGAGTACGATCAACGTTCTTTCCATCTTTTTCAAAAGCACCATAATGACACGGGCAGAAGAAGCGATTCTTAAATTCTTCATTCGTATCCCAGTCAACTGTACAACCTAAGTGTGTACAGACTGGTGAAAGTGCTACAATTTGACCGTCTTCCTGATAGATCCAGGCAGATCTAGAAACTTCTGACTCATACCAAGCATCAACTTGATCAATTTTAAAGTCAAAACGTTTAGGTTCACTCGATAATTGGCTAACTTGTGTTACTGCAACCATTTCTGTATCTGCACCTGTTTTTAGAGCTGGATCAAGTGCAAAGCGAACTAACGGCAACGTAATTCCTGCAGCCATAAATCCACCAACACCTGTTAACGTATAATTTAGGAACTGACGTCTTGATACTTTATGCTCTTTTTCACTCACTCTCATTTCCCTCCCAACATTTTATTTTATAAGTCCCTCCGGACTATGTTAATACTCATTATACTAGGACATTATCATGATACTTTAATAACATTATCACTGTCAATAAAATGATAGAGTTAATTGTCCTCAATTTTTGCCTTTTGCCACTTATTGGTCATAATAGGTAACATTTGTTTAATTTGGTTAGACAAGGTTTCAAGTTTATATTTTTGCTCCATATGTTCAAGGGGAATCGAGGGAATCCATAGTAATGTGTCTTTCATTTCCCCTTCAATTTGTTTCCACTCAATATCTGATGTTAAATAGATAATATGAGAAAAACCATTTTCTTTTAAGTGTTCATCAAATGAATTAATTTTTGACAAACGTTCTTCTACTTTTTCAGTTTTTAAGTATGTATATGACGGAAATTGGAAAACCCTTCCTTTAAACTGTCTTTCTAATTCATCACTAATTAAGGTGATAAATTCCCCCATCTGAACAGTAGATTTAAGCTCATTTCCCCACGAAATTGGAACTAAAGGGATGATTGCTGTATCTACATATTCCTTTGCTTGTAAATAAAGATCTATTTCTTTTGCTTGCCACTTCATTTCTTCTTTGTCCTCCTCCATTTTCATCTCTACTTTATTTTATACTAAGCAGACATTTAACAACCAAATTTTTTATTTTTTTCCTACTCCGTTAATATAAGCAAAATTAAAAGCCCTTATTCTTTAAGGGCTTTTAGATTTTTTAACAGCTCACTATATTTAAGAAAACTATCTTTGTCTCCAGTATCTAATGCCTCGTCAATAAGTTTAGTTAGTCGCTTTTTTTCAAAGCGAAATTTTGCTTGATCAATAATTAAATCAGCAAATAAGCTATAAATCTTCTCAGTTTCCTTGTCAATTGGAGTAAACGGATTATCTTCTAAAACAGACACATACTGTGGATTTTTCTTAGCATCTTTAAAATTTAACTGAATATAAATTTCTTCTTCTTTATTTAGACGGATATCATGAAATGACTTTTCTGCATCCATAGTCACGTGCTGTCTTTTATGGAAGCTAAATGGGATACAATCAACATCGTTAGCTGAAATGATTAAAGATTTCGGACAGTATTCTGCATTTTCTACAAAGTGAACTTTTCCCATTAAAAAGTCATCACTCATTAAGTAGTTTAACAACCATGCACACTCTCTACGTTTTAACTGGTAATTATTTAAAAACCACTTTAAAAAATCTTTTTTTTCTAAAATCGAGATCGTGCTACTCATATCGTTTCCCCTCCTCTTAAGAAAAGCGCAGAGCGCCCGCTTAGCGGCGACAAGCAAATGTTCTGACAGAAAAAAATGTGCTTTTTCATTTTTTGTCTGGCAGGTTATTTGACCTCGAGCCGCTGGCGCTCGGAGCTAGACAACATTCAAAGTTTTAAAAGTTGTCTTATTCTTTTTTTAAAAGCACAAAGCGCCTGAAGGCTAAATAGCTACTAAGTTCATGAATTTAATTTTTTTACCTACTGTTCTATTGAGATTATTTCTCTATTTATAAAAAATAATCCCTTACTATAATAATATTCGTTTATAACGGTAAAAATCCTTTAAAAAACAGAAATAATTTTAAATTTTCACAACTTTTTCAAATATTTCATACTAGGTCCAACTGTAACTCCTACAAAAACACTATTTTCAATCTTTTTTACGATATCTAAGTAGATTAGCATGTTCAAAAATCGTTTTATAATCATATCTTCCTTTGTGTCAAAGTAATACTCTTTTACGAATGGTGATAAAAAAGAAACAAGAAACTCAACTTCAAGACCTTCCTCTTCATTTAAAGAATCTAAAAGAAGCTCATATAAAAGACCAACTGTTGGAAAAGCTCGACGATACAGCTTATGCCAGTAGGTTACAATACTTTTCACTAACTCTGGAAGCCTCATTTCGTAAAGTTCTTCTACACGTTTTGTTGCTGTTAGTGTACTATCGTTTTCAACGATCCACCCTTTATGAAAACAGTAATCATAAATTAGTGAAAAGCGGTCAGGGTATTGAGCAAAACGCCGGCCATAACCAAACCGCCATTGTTCCTTAGGTAATACTTCCTTATAGGAAAATTGCTTCATGATTTCTTGAAAGTCTTTTTTATAAAGAACACCAGCTTTTGTCAAAGATAATGGTTTTTCTACTAAATAATCGATTAGCACAAATAAGTCATTGACGATCGTAATCTCACTTTGACCGTTGGGATCGTTCGGTAAAATTAATGTCTCTTCCTTTATTCTCATTTTGATAGTGCGACGCAATTCCTTTTTCACTTGAGATGGAACTAAGTAGTTACGATTTATATAGGTAAACAAGAAACCATTTGCCGTAAGCTCTTCCAACATCTCTAAAAATGAACTTTCCTTCAAATGGGGAACAAAACCATTTAGCTCTTCTTTAGAAAGCAAACTATTTTGATCATAGCATAAGGTCAAGGCCATTTTCTTTGCATCGTTTGTAAGACGATTATATCTGTCAGTGACATGATCCAAATTAACTAACATCGGATAAAGCATTTCAACTAATTCTCGTTTCGAATTAATATTACACGCTACGACATCTTCATCTTTTAGTAACTTAATTAATTCATTTCGGTCTTGAAAAAGTAGGACATCCATTAAATTCATACTATTCACCGTTCTCTCATATCAGGATACTATTGAATAGTATGAACGGATTATTGCATTTCTATTTAATACTCATTCTCAAATTCCAAAAGTAACTGATCTAAATGTTCTTTGGAAGGATCTAGTTCAAATGCTTTCTTAATAACCATTTTAGCTTTTTCTTTATGACCATTTTCTAATAACACTTGTCCATACTCTTCCATAAAATCACTGTCATGTGCAAGCTGTTGGGAAACTTGCTCATATAAATCAAGAACATTTGAATCGTCTTCTAATTGATGCTTCGCTGTCGCTAAGAACCAATCAAATAACGGATCTTCTTCACCTTGATCTTTTAGAAAATTAATTAATTCTTGAAGT